>DAOTUA010000062.1:0-23630 GCA_034437355.1 Anaerolineae bacterium
CCAAATCCGTCACTTTTTGAAAAAAGTGAGCAAAACCTTATCATTTTGGACGCAAAGCGTCCAAAAAAACGGGTTTGAAGGGTGCAAACCCTTTGCAGCGTCCCCGCGCTGCGAAAACTCGACTTTGAAATAGCCCTGGTTACCCGGCTAGCTGAGGTCCGTTCGCTGGTCTTGGAGTTGTTTCATCCGTTGGCGTAGCAGCGCGTGTTGCGGTTGCTCCAGGCGCGGGTCCTCCGCATAGAGCGTCCGCGCTTCACGGTGAGACAGGTCCGCAAGTTCCGGCGAAACTTTATCCGGGAAGCTAATATGATTGGTCCCCCCACTCTGGCGCAGCCCGAACGGATCGCCACTCCCACGCAGTTCAAAGTCTCTTTCCGCCAAGACAAAGCCGTCGGTAGTTTCGGTCATGGCTTGCAGCCGCGCCTCAGCAACATCAGTCGTTTTGTCTGGCAAGAGCAGGCAATAACCACGGTGTTCACCGCGCCCCACCCGCCCCCGGAACTGATGCAACTGCGATAACCCGAACCGGTTAGCCCCCTCAATCATCATCACCGTCGCATTTGGGATATTCACGCCCACTTCTGCTACCGATGTTGTCACCAACACATCGTATTCGCTCTCCGCGAAGGCCGCCATAATCTCGTCTTTTTCCTGGGGGCGCATCTTGCCGTGTAGCAGGCCCACGTTGTACTCGTAAAATATATCTTGTAGCAGGCCATAGTTTTCAACGGCAGATGGCGCGTCGATACTCTCGGACGGCTCCACCAGCGGATACACGATAAACGCCTGTCGCCCATGTTGTAAGTGCTTCTTGATAAAATCGTAACAATACTCCCGGTGCGATGGCTCCCGAACCGTAGTTTCAACCGGTGTGCGGCCCGGCGGCATCTGGTCGATGCGCGACACGTCCATATCCGCAAATTTCACCAGCGCCAGCGTGCGCGGGATGGGGGTTGCCGTCGTTTCTAAAAAGTGCGGGTTTGTCGCTCCCTTCGCCCGTAGTGCGCCGCGCTGCTCGACACCGAAGCGGTGCATCTCATCCACCACCACCAGGCCCAAGTCATAGAAGGCCAACCCTTCCTGGATCAAAGCCTGCGTGCCGACTACCACATCAATGCTGCCATCTGCCAGCCCCGCATAGGCCGCGTCGCGCTCCGCTTTCTTGAGCGACCCGGTGAGCAAGGCCACACGCGGTTTTGGGTCGGTGGGGGATTGCGCCATCGCCGCGCTCACGCTCTGGTAGTGCTGCTCGGCTAAGATGCTGGTCGGGGCCATTAACGCCGCCTGCTTGCCGCCAGCGACCGCCGCCGCCAGCGCCGTGATCGCTACCGCTGTTTTACCCGACCCGACATCGCCCTGAACCAAGCGGTTCATCGGCACATCACGCGCCATATCGTCCAAAATCTCGTTGATAGCCCGGTATTGAGCGTCCGTCAGTTCGTAGGGGAACACCGCCGCCAAGAACGTTTTAAGCCATTGGGCCGAAACTTCGAGCGAATCCGCCGGGAGGGATTGCCATTCGTAGCGCGTTTCTAATAGCGCCAGTTGCATCAACAGCAGATCATCGAACGTGAGCCGCCGTTGGGCATGATGCAGATGATCCCACCCGTCCGGGAAGTGAACATTTTCCAGCGCCCAACCCAGATCGGCTAGATCGTTACGATCTAGCACCGCCTCCGGCACATAATCCGGGATGCGGCCCGCCCAGTAGTTGAGCGCCGTCCGCATCAGGGTTCGCAGGCGCTTAGCATTTAGCCCTTCCGTCAGGCGATAGACGGGGATAATCCCGCGTGTATGCAGGTTGTCGCTCTCCAGCGGCTCAAGTTCCGGGTTAGCCATTTGCAGCCGATCTCGGTAGAGCGTTACCTTACCGCTGAGAACCACCTGATCACCGTTGCGGACCTTGGTCCGTAACCACTTTTGCCCAAACATAATGACATCCAATTGGGCGCTGCCGTCATCCAGTTGAAAGGCAAAATCACGATTGCGGCGCAAATGCGGGCTACGGATCGCACCGATTACCGTCACGACAGAATCGGGTTCTAACCGCGCAATCGGTAGCATCTTGGTGTAGTCGTCATAGCGCACCGGGTAATAGGCTAGCATATCGTTGACCGTTTCGACCGGTTTGTTATACCCGGTTTTTAACCGTGCCAGCTTTTCGCCCATGCTCTTGCCGATGCCCTTAATTTTTGTGACCGGGGCAGTTAGCCCGCGCAGCAGGTCCGCTTGTTCTGCCGCACCCAGGGCGGGGCGTGGGCGGCGCGGTGGGCTTTGCAGGCGGGGTTCTGGTGGTAGGTCCATCTGTGGTTGAGCGACGATCTCCTCAAACTCAACTTCTAAAGCGGTGTTCGTGTTGTTGCTGGGTAAAGATGGCGATGGCCCCCGCTTCGGGCCACGCCCCCCGGATTTTGCGGGCGGTGGTGCCTTACGCTTGGATGTTGATTGGTTGTCAGCCGACACATATTGATCCCAGTTGTGCCGGGGTTGGAAGTCGTCGCGGGGGGCCTTGCGCCGCTTCATCACACGGTCCAGCATATAGCCGATTACCTCGTGGCGCTCGGTATCGCTTTCGATCTGCGCGTAACCTTCCATCAATTGCGATATATCATCGACCAACAAATGATGCTCTTCTTTGCGTGCTTGCTGGTGGGCCTGTTGCACCCATCCCTTAGCAAAAGCGGCTAAGCCGCCAATCACGGCGGTATCTTTGTAACCCTGGTCGCGTTCTAGCTTGAGGATTTTAACAAGTGTTTCTAAAGCAGATGGCATAAGGCTTAGTTTTCTCTTGTTTCTCGGACAGTCGCCATCCCGATCCCGTAAGGGCCGGTATGCGTCCCAATCGCCGGAGACGCACGCACCACCAGCACCTCATCGGGTAGGATGTCTTGTATTTCGTCGCGCACCGCCGCCACATCCGCATCATTGTTGGTATGCAATAGAGCAATCCGCCCGATGGGGACCTCGGCACGTGTCAGCTCGATGACTTTATTGACCCAGGCCCGGTGCGAGCGTAACTGGGCAGCGGCAGTCACCGCGCCATGCTTGACGCGCACAATCGGGCGGATGCGCAACAGCCCACCCACCGCCGCCTGCGTCCAACTGACACGCCCGCCGCGCCGCAAAAACTCCACATTGACCAGTGCCGCATAAACCATCCCCTCCTCGCGGGTCCGCTTCATCGCCGCCAATACCGTGTTTAAGTCGCCGCCGGTCTGTTCGGCAACTTCCGCCCCGATGATCGCCTGCCAGCCACATCCCATACTTAACGTCTCGCTATCCCATAGCGTGACGCGCTCTGCCGGTAGCCCCTCCGCCGCAAGTCGCATCACGTTCAAACTACTGCTGAGTCCGTCCGCCACCGCCACACAGATAATATGATCGGCCTGCTCAAAGGCGGCATGGATCATCTCTTTGGCAAGACCCACCGAGGGGGCCGACGTTTGCGGCAACGGATGAATATTGGTTATCTCGTTATAATAGCGTTCGCGATCTAAGCCGACGCCATCATCGAGGTAGCTATTGCCACCATAATTCACATAAAGAGGAACCACCACCATCTGATGGCGTTGTACGTAGCTTTCTGGGACATCGCACCCGCTATCTACCACAAAACGAATCTTCACGCGCTCTCATCCTTTAATCATTATAGTCAGCTTCTAAAATAGCTATCCCGGTGGCATCAGTCCCGATAAGGGCTGCCAAAGAAGGACTGTAAAGCGCATGTGGGAAGTGCCTGTCCATAAATTCGCTTGTCAGCCGATCTTGCAAGGCGCGGGTTTGCTCACTCATATACGCGCGGTGATGCAAGATCACCGCATCCTCTAAGTCCACAAATTCTATCGCAAAATCGACCAGCCGATCTATAGCTTGCGTGTGCGTTCGGACCTTCTCCATCGTCAATAACTCGCCGCCCTCCATCGTCAACAGCGGCATCGTTTTGTGAAACGCACTCAGCACAGCGTGAGACGGCATCATAATCTGATTGCGCATCAAGTAATCGGTCGTTTCGACATAATACACCGAATAGACACGCTCGGTAGCCCCGCGCACCGCCCGGATGATGGTATCTAGATCGTCATCCATCGTTTCGATGATACGCGCCGCCGCCCGAACAACCATCCCCTGCGCAGCGTCCAACGTCCGCGAGTCGATCACCTCAACCGGCAAATGCCCTTTCATCTGTTCAGCGGCTACCAGCGCATTCTCCCAGCTTTTAGACAACACCTGCGAGGCATGGATCGAGATGATCGCATCGTAGGTGCGGGCTAAGTGGGTATAGACCGTCACGTAATCGTCAACTGATGGCGCGTCTACCTGCGGCGGCGTTATCTGGTGGCCGATCATCTCGATGGCTTGCTCACTGCCGATGTCGATCCCTTCGCGGTAGGTGGCCCCGGCGATGTGTAACGTATTCGGTACCACCGTCACCGGGTATTGGGCCATTAACTGTGGGTGCGACAGGTAGGCGTTACTATCTGTGACGATATGTATCTGCAAAGGATTCACTCAATGCTGATCAGGTATGGGTAAAGCGCCTGACCACCCGCCACTGCCTCGAACTCAATGTCGGGGAAGACCGCTTCTAATTCCGTTAGCATCGCGGCGGCAGTGTTGGCGGTTTCACCTTCGCCGTAATATAACGTGACGATCTCGCAGGCCGGGCCGATCACGCCTTTAAGCGTATCCTTCAACACACTGGCTAGCTCGTCCCCCGCCCGGACCAGCTTGCCATCAGCAATACCGATCACCTGCCCGGCGTCAACATCCACGCCATCCAGCGTAACCGTGCGGGTGGCACGGGTGATCTCGACCGTGATCACATCGCCCATAAATTCGCGCATATCCTCCGCCACGCTATCAAGTTCGGCATCCGGGGCGGCGTTCATATACCCCATCATCGCGGCGATCCCCTGCGGGATTGTCCGTGAGGCGACCACCTGCACCGCCTTATCCATATTAACCTGCGCAATTTTTGCGGCTTGTTGGGCCGCCATGACAATATTTTTGTTGTTGGGCAGCAGCACAATCTCCGCATTGGGTAGCGCGTCGATAGCCGCTACAAAATCTTCGGTGCTGGGGTTCATCGTCTGCCCACCCTGGATAATATACGATGCCTGGAAGTCGTTCTTGAAAATATCGTGCAGGCCCGGCCCGGCAACCACCGTCACGACCGCGATGCCGTCTACTTTGTTCACCATCCCGGATTCACGCGCCGTCCGCTGTTCGACATACCCCTGATATTGAAGCTGCATGTTTTCAACCACGATATCGTCAATGTTCGCCCCAAGCGTACTGATGGCGTAATCCAAGGGGGTAGCCGGGTTATGCACATGCACATGCACCTTCACCAAACTTGGGTCGCCCACCACCAGCGTAGACCATCCCATCGCGTTAATATCATCACGGATTTTCGCCACGTCCAGGTTATCCCCATGGATCAAAAACTGCACATCGTAGCCATAGCCCTCTTCATCCTCTGGTTCTAACGCTTGTTGCCAGTTGGCGGTGTTAGCCGTAACCCCTGCCTCATCCGCAAATTCTTTGACGGGTTTCCCTTCTAAAAAGCGGAGCATCCCCTCCAGCACATAAACAAACCCCGTCCCGCCAGAATCAACGACGCCCGCATCTTTCAGCACGGGCAGCAGGTCCGGTGTGCGCTCTAACGATTCCTTGCTGCTTTTGACCAACACCTCCAGCAGTTGGCGCAAGGGAGCGTGCTGTTCGCGTTCCACTTCTTCGATTAACGCTTCCATACCCTCCCGCGAGACCGTCAAGATCGTCCCCTCAACCGGGTCTACTACTGCCTTATAAGCGTACTCTATCGATAGCTTGCACGCCGCCGCCATCTGCACCGCGTTGAACTGCTCTAAGTCCTCGATCCCTTTGGCAAACCCCGCCAATATTTGCGATAGAATCACGCCGGAGTTGCCCCGCGCTCCCATCAAAGCGCCCTTCGACATCGCCTGGGCGACTTGCCCGACATGGTTTACATCGCCCAATTTCGATACTTCATCGTAGGCTTTGCGCATCGTCAGGTGCATATTGGTACCGGTGTCACCATCTGGCACCGGGAAAACGTTCAACTGGTTAACGCGCTCCATATTGCGTTCTAACCAGGCATGGCCCGCTGCCACCAGCCACTTAAACAGATGCCCATCACAGGTTTGACGGTGGGCTGGGTTGACGTTCAAGTCTGTTGTTTGCATGATAAAAACCTCGCGAATAAAGGACCATTACACTCTGGCCCATCCAATTAAATTTTGACCAATAACTTTAGTATCTTAACAATAGCGACATCCACAGGCCAGACCCGCTAATTATTTTCTTGGTTCTCGATACTTTCTTGTAGGCGGCGCATATTCTCCGCTGGTGTCGCTTCGTTAAAAAATGCGGAGCCTGCTATCAGCACATTCGCCCCCGCCTGCGCAACCGATGGGGCTGTATGCGGGTTGATGCCGCCATCCGCCAGAATAGGGAAGTCGAACATTTGCTTTTCGCGGACCATCGCCCGCAAGCTAGCGATCTTGCCGAGCGTCTCTGAGATGAGTGACTGCCCCCCAAAACCGGGGCTAACCGTCATCACCACGACCTCATCAACAATCGGCAACACATCATAAAGTGCGCTTGCCCCGGTATGCGGGTTGATCGCCACCCCTGCTTTACACCCCTCCCGCTTGATCAAGTTCAACGTGCGGTATAAGTCCGGGCACGCTTCATAATGCACACTGATATGATCCGCCCCGGCATCCGCAAACGCTGGAATCAGGTGATCCGGCTCAATCACCATCAAATGGACATCTAGCGGCAAATCCGTAACCCGGCGTAACGCCCGCACCACCAACGGCCCCATAGTAATGTTCGGCACGAAACGCCCGTCCATCACATCAACGTGTATCAACCCGGCTCCGGCGGCCTCTGCTTCCTGCACCTGTTCCCCCAAGCGGGTAAAATCGGCAGATAAAATGGATGGTGCTATAATCACTTGGTCCACGATGGCCTCTTTATTTTACGGCGACAACAATAAACAACGGATGATAAACATCTTACAAATTCCGACCGCAAACTGCAAGTTGACGCGATCATTCGCATAGGGATTCCCATTCACTTACCCTACACTCAGATTTGTTCGTTATCTTCTTTTGAGCAATTATCACACACAACCTAAAAGGAGTTTTTCTAAATATGGCAGACATGATTTACAGAAACGCAGGCGAATCTGGCCTGAAAATTAGTGCTATATCGCTGGGCGCGTGGCTAACTTACGGTGAAAATGGCACAGTAGATGACACCACCGCTACCCATTGTATCCGTGCGGCGATTGAGGCCGGGGTGAACTTCATTGATGTTGCTGACATATACGTCAAAGGCGGCGCAGAGAAAACCGTCGGCCAGGCTATCAAGGATTACGACCGAGAAAAACTGGTGATCAGCACCAAGGCGTATTGGCCCATGAGCGACGATCCCAACGACCGCGGGCTATCTCGCAAGCACATCATCCAATCGGTCGATGCTTCGCTCAAGCGGTTTGACATGGATTATGTCGATATTTTCTTCTGCCACCGTTTCGACCCCGAAACCCCCGTCGAAGAAACCATCCGCGCCATTGATGACCTCATCCAACAGGGCAAAATCCTGTATTGGGGCACCAGCATGTGGAGTGCCCATCAGATCGAACGCGGTATGGCCGTCGTCAAAGCAAATGGCTTGAACCGCCCGATCCTCGAACAGCCGATTTATAACATGCTAGATCGCACTCAGGTTGAGGGCGATGTCGAAGAAGCCGTTCATAAAAACGGAGTTGGCCTGGTGGTCTGGTCGCCATTGGCTGGCGGGATGCTCACCGGTAAGTACAATGATGGTATCCCCGCCGGGAGCCGGGCGGAAACGTTCGAGAGCGAATGGTTCCAGCAGCAAGTACGAGATCAGGAACGGCTAAAGGTTGTCCGAGAACTGACCCGGTTTGCCGAAGGCGAACTCGGCACGACCCCGGCGGCCTTGGCGTTGGCCTGGGCGATGAAGCATCGCGATGTGGACAGCGTGATTACCGGGGCCACTAAGCCCGATCACGTTAAGAGCAATCTACAGGCGCTTGAGGTCGAACTGACCGACGATGTAGAGGCGAAAATTGAGGAAATTCTCGGCAATCGTCCGCCGGGGAGCTTCCGTATAGTTAGCGCATAAGCTGCTGAGGAAAAGCGCATCGTGCAATATATTCGTTGTTGGGTGGTCCTGTTGGTGCTGGTCGGCTGTTCGTCCGCACCGCAGGCCGTCCCGACACTCGCGCTATTACCAACGGCGGCGAACCCGCCATCCACCGAAACCCCCGCCGCCGCCATACGCCCGACGCTCCCGCCAACCTTCACCCCCACGCCACCCCCAACGGCAATCCCACTCAACCCGACCTACACCCCGTTTGCCACCTTACGCCCACTCGCGGAAAGCGTGTTAGGCCCACCATTACAACAGCCGGAAAACTACCCGGTTACGGTCGATTTACGCGGGGGCGGCTATGCGTTGGCCCTATCCCCACCAGATGCGATCCAGTATATGCGGCGCGATGGCGTGTATCGTCTGTCGTTGGCGACTATCCAACCGGACGGCGAAATGCTCACGGTCCATCTTGTTATCCGGGAGACAGTGGCGGCGGGCGATCACACGCCCGATTACTGCACTGGCGCAGGCCACACACTACCCGATCAGATGGGGCTGTGCTTGGGCGTGAGCTACAACAACGGTAACCTGATCGCCACAAACCCGGCTCGCGATGGGATCGTGTCGTTCGGTAGTTTAGACCCGCTGGTCGCCACGGTGAACACCCCCCTAACCGACACCTTGATCCCCAACACGACCAGCACCCGGTTTAACCCGGCACAAGCCAGCCGCTTGGAGATCGTAATCGAAGGGCAGGCGCTCACGCAGCCTTAGCTTTTTAACCGCTCTGGGTGTGTTCAACCGAAGTACCTGAGTTGTAACGACTCGGGTAGAGATTAGGATATTGTGGGGTTTCACCCCACACCACACCACTTTTTACAGAAAAAGTAGATAAAAAGCGTCCATTTTGTCATCCAAGATGAAGGTTTAGACGTTTTTCACGTAACTACTCAGCCCTCACCCCAACCCCTCTCCCAAACGTGCCTTTGGCACTGGGAGATGGGCTAAATCACGCGATGAGAAGTCCCCCTCTCCCCGCGAAGCTGTGGGAGAGGGGGATTTAGGGGGTGAGGGCGGGTGCGATTACCCTAATTTTCACAGCGAAAGTTTTGGTCAATCTTTTGCAAAAGCTTGTGGGGGTTCGGGGGTGAAGTCCCTGAGCAGTTACGGTGTTACTTCCTTTACATGAGCCAACCGAAAAATAAAAAATTACATAAAAAATTACTTCAAATTGATACAAAACCACCCCTTCCACGATATGATGTAAAGGCATGAGGGGCAAATGTAAGTTTAGTGCTAGGAAGCCATCGCATGAATAAAAACGAAATTAGCCGCCGTGCGTTAGAAGATGCGGAGTTGAACGCACTCACGCTGCAAACCATCTACCGCATCAAGCGTGGCGATACGTTGCCCAACGATAGCCTATACCGCCGCCTGATGGAGCGCCTACAGCGCCGCTGCGCGGAACTGGAAACGCAGGACCCCGTAACGCCCAAAGATACCACCGATTGGCTTGCACTCGCCATCTACGGCCAAGACCGCGATCAGTTCATGCAATTATATCGCGCTGCCGAAGCCGCCCCAGATGAAGTATTTGAACGCGCCCAGCCCTGGCTGACGCGCTTTGTGCAACCTGTCGATTAAAATGATCCCACAGACCGCTTAACCTTCGCCAAAAGGCGAGTAGTCGCTGTGGATCGCGTCCTGCCGAGCCTGCCAATCTGGGATAAATTGCGTCATCAACGCCCAGAACTTTTCGTTGTGGCTCAGTTCGATCAAGTGGATTAACTCATGCACGACCACGTATTCGGCTAAATGATGGGGCAACCAACACAACGCCCGGTTTAACGTGATCGTCCCCCGGCTGCTACAAGACCCCCACTTGCGGTACATCTGCCGGATTTGTACGCGCTTCGGCGCGACGCCGATCTCCGCCGCCCATACACGGACCATCTCGCGCAGCGCCGCCTCGCTGGTTTGTTCCGGTGGGGTGATGGGCACATGCGCAGCCAGTTCACGCCGCCCGCGTGCGATGAAACGCTGCACCGCCGGGTCGCTTGCATCCAACCAATGCGGGATAAACACTTCCAGGCCCCCCACGACCGGGCGTATCATCATCGTTTTACGGCGCTGTCGCCGGATTTTGACCTGCATTACTCGTGCCGCAGAATATGCTCAACCGTCGGTTGGATGTGCTGAAGTTTCTCTGTTAGCACCGCTGGGAATAAGGGTAGCTCTAGGCTATCCAGCGTATCTAACGCGAACCACTTAAACATCAGTCGCATCGGTTGCAGCGTACCGTCCTCCTCGCCTTCGTGGGTGCGGGTGGTATCGAGTAAATCAGCATCCGGCGGCAATTTTACCGCGTAATACATCCCCACCTCGTGATAACGACTGTCGTTGTAGTCGAAGAACTCCTCGGAGATGTATAACAAACGCTCCACCTGCACCGCGACCCCAATTTCCTCCTGCATTTCGCGCTGGACGGTATCGGCCCCGGTTTCGCCCATTTGCACCTTGCCGCCGGGCATCGTCCAGAACTGATCCCCTTCGGCGCGATGTAACAATACCTGCCCATCATGGCAGACAACCGCACTCGCCCGTAAGTTAAAGACCTGCTCGCCCAACTGAACACGCAACACATTGACATCGCTCATGGCGTACCTCGTTTTCTCATTTGGCTTATGGGGGGGTAAATCCGTCAAAGTTTAAGTGTGCCTACGCCCAGATGCTATCCCCAAACCGCGCTACGTCACAAAATCCTGCGATTGCTGATGCTGCTGCCAGCTCCCATCCGCGAGTATATCCGCAATCGTGACCATCGTCTGTTCGACCTCGGCGTCGCTGTTGTAGAAATGCGGCGCGATCCGAATCCCGGCCCCGCGTCGGTAGTCTACGATGATCCCACCCGCGATCAACTCGCGGGAAACCTCGTAGGCGTGCGGGGGGCGCACAGTGACCGTCCCGGCGCGGGTAGCCGGGTCGCGGGGGCTTACTACATCATACCCGGCTTGGTCTGCCAGTTCGATCAAGCGGGAGGTCTGGCGGGTGCTTTTGGCACGGATATTAGCCACCCCCACCTCGGCGATCACATCGACCCCCGGCTGGATGCTGTACAACGACGCGATCCCCGGTGTGCCATTCATCAGTCGATAGGCATCGTCGCGTAGATCGAGGTGATCCAGGTCGAACGCGAACGGCTGCTTATGCGCAAACCACCCGGTCACCCTAGGTTCTAACGATGGGAGCAGGTCCGGGCGGACATACATAAACACCCCACCAGGGCCGCCGCACATCCACTTGAGAACCCCGCCCACGTAAAAATCAACATTGAGGGCGGTCACATCGACCGGGATGATACCGACGCTATGATACCCGTTCAAAACCACCTGTGCCCCCACTCGATGCGCCTTTTCGATAATGGCCTGGGCGGGCATGATGTAGGCGCTCTTAAACAACACATGGCTGATGCTCACCAGCCGGGTTCGGTCGTCAATAGCGGCTAGCAGCTCGTCGGTGTCGATTGTGATACCATCGGCTGATCGTATCGTGTGGACTTGCATAGACGCGGGGAGCCACTGGCGCAGCACGTACACATCGGATGGGAAATCCATATCTGTGATGACCACCTTATCCCGGCGAGTATCGGTAAAATCCAGCGCGGAAAATAAGATGCTGTTGGCGATACTCGCGTTCTGGTGGACGAGTACCGACCCCGCCGGAGCGCCCATCAACGGGGCGATCTTATCGCCCACCGCGCCGTTTAAGTCCCACCAGGTGGGCGCATCGTCAAACGGCTTGCCCCACGCGCTAACGCCGAGCGTTGCCCAGGTATCGCCAAACTGTTGCAGGCTATCATACACGCCACGCGGCATCGCCCCGAGCGAATTGCTGATCAGGTAAGTACACCGGTCCAGGATGGGAAACTCATCGCGCCATCGTAAAAGAGGGTCGGTCATAGGATACTCGCATATCATCTATTGGCTTTGTGACAATGATGATACCATGTGGCGGTGGGCATCGGCTACACCCACCCCATCCCCCGCGCAAACACAACCACGATCACCGCAAACAAGAACAGCAGCACCCAGGCAACCGTGCGGCCTAAGTCCTGGCCTTCGCCCACGGTTTTAACCTCGGTGGTGACTTCGCCGCTAAAATAGTCCACGTAAAAATCAATGTTAGTACGGCCCTTGTTGAGCCGCGCCATGTACGCATGGCTAGACACAACCACCCACTGAGACGACGGGCTATCCCAGTCCGGGCCGATTTGCGCTTCGATGGCGGCCCGGAGGTGAGCTTTAGCCTCATCTGGTGGGATAACCTCTGGTGGATTATGTGGCTCTGGCATCGGGCTTATCCTGGGTTTGTCGTCGCTCATGCCAGATTATAGCAGATCGTCGCGGTGACGTTGGCCCGCCTATGCCAACATCGCCCGCACCACCTCCACCGGATGCACAACCGCGTGCCCGGCATCCGCGATCTGGGCGCGGCAGGATGTCCCCGGTGCAGTGATGATCGCCCCGTCCGGCGCGGCCTCTATCGCGGGTAGCAGGCGGTCGTTGGCAATCGTCATGCTCAGATCGTAATGCTCATAGCCGAAGCTCCCGGCCACACCACAGCAACCGGATGGAATTTCGGTGACGGTCGCGTCTGGTATCTGCTGCAACAGCCGGATTGTGTCCGCTGTACCCCATAATGCCTTTTGATGGCAGTGACCATGCAGCAACACGTCATGCGGTGCGCTGGCCCACGTCAACCGATCCGAGCCGACCGCGATCTGATCCGCTAACCACGTTTCGATCATCAAGCTGGCATTGGCAAGATCGGCTGCCCGTTGGCGGTAAGCCGGGTCTACTAGCGTTTGATAGTCGTCAATTATGGCGCTGTACTCGCTCGGTTCGATGAACAGGAACGGCCCCTCCGCCGGATCAAGCGCATCTAATGTCTTATGGGCGATGCGCTGCGCCGTATCCAATAGCCCCTTGCTAATCGCTGGACGCCCGACCGACCCTAGCGGCACCGAACGGATATTGATCGTCAGCCCTAGTCGCTGGGCAATATTCAATATCGCCTCGGCAATTTCGGGGTGGTTGTAGTCGGTAAAGGTATCGATCAACAGTACGGCGTCGGCGTTTGGGTGGTTGGTCGGCGGATGAGTGGCACTAAAGCGACGGGGCGCATAGGTTGGTAACGGGCGCTTGGTCGGGATGCCAGCCATCCGCATTACGGATTGTCCTAGCGGGCTGGTCAGCATGAAATTACTTAGTGCCGGGAACATCCCGGCCAGCCGGTTCACCGTATGGATGTTACCGAACAGCCACGTTTTGAGATCGACGCCGTGCGCATCGTGGTAACTAGCAAGAAATTCGGCCTTCATCATCGCCACATCTACCGATGATGGGCACTCGCTCTTGCACGCCTTGCAACTCAGGCACAGGTCGAACACATCATGGAGGCGCTCATCGGCCAGGCCGTCCGGCAATTGACCGCTGATAGCAGCCCGTAGCGCATTAGCCCGCCCGCGTGTGCTGTGTGCTTCATCTAAGGTTGCCATGTAAGATGGGCACATCGTCCCGCTGCCCTCTTTGCGGCACACCCCGGCCCCGTTACACATCTCAACCGCGCCGTGATAGCCGTTATCGCCGGACCAGTCGAAGCGCGTTTGCACTTCGATCACCTCGTAGCCCGGCCCATAGCGCAACAGCGTCGGATCATCCATCGGCGGCGTATCTACGATCTTACCGGGGTTCATGCGGTTATCCGGGTCGAAAGCGCGTTTCACCTCACGGAACGCCTCGACCAGCTGCCCCCCGAAAAAGACCGCTTGCTGCTCGCCGCGTGCGATGCCGCCGCCGTGTTCCCCGGTAACGGTCCCCTGATATTTGAGGACGGTTTGCGTCACACCATCGCTGATCTGCCGGTATTGTTCCATGCCGCGCACCGTTTTCATGTTGACCAGGGGCCGCACATGCAAACACCCTGCGCTCGCATGGGCATAGATCGCGTAGCTGGTGCCGGCCTGGTGGATGATGTCCTCGACATCGCTGATGTAGTCCGCGAGATGCTCGACTGGGACGGCGGCGTCCTCCACAAAAGCGACCGGCTTGGCGTCAGTGCGTTCGGACATGATCAAGCCTAAGCCGGCTTTACGGACTTTCCATACGTTGGCCTGTTGTTGCGGGTGTTGTGCTAGCGTGACGGCCCCACGATACCCGGCTCGGTGTAGCAGGTCGCGTAAATCTTTGACCTTGGCCTGTAATTGTTCGGCACGCTCCCCGACAAACTCGACAATCAGCGCGGCGGCTGGGTCACCGTCGATGAACGTCAGGTAACGGCTGTATTCCGGTTGGGCGCGGGTTTTATCCAGCAAGAACTTATCCAGCAGTTCGACGGCACTTGGGTTTAACTCCAAAATGCGCGGGGTGGCCTCCAGGCTCGCCCGCAGTGTGTCGAAGTGCGCCACCGCCAGGATTTTCTCTTGGGGTTGTGGGCGCGTAACCAGGTTGAGTTCGGCCTGAACGACGGTCGCCAGGGTGCCCTCACTCCCGGCTAACAACCAATTGAGGTTGACGTTATCCGCGTCGATCTTATCTAGCGCGTAGCCAGCACAGGTGCGCCACGTTTTCGGGTAACGCTGCTCGATCTCGCTTTGGTTGGCGCGGGCGATGGCCGCCACCCGCGCCCGGATGCGGTTCAGGCTGGGGGTATCCGCATCGGTCCAGGTCCGTTCACCATCCGGCAGCACCACCTGTAAGCGCCGGATGTGATCGGCAGTCATGCCATAGCGGATGCTGTGCGCCCCGGTTGCATTATTGCCGATGATCCCACCGATGGCGGCCCGTTCCGCGCTGGCGGGGTCCGGCCCGAACATCAAACCGAGTGGGTCTAACTGGCGGTTGAGGTTGCCCAAGATGGCCCCGGCCTGCACCGTCACAGCGGAATCATCGGCATTGATGCTTGTCACGCGGCGCATGTGGCGCGTTAAATCCATAACCACGGCTGCGCCGACCGTTTGCCCGGCCAGGCTGCTGCCGCCCCCACGCGGTAATACGGGCACCCCATGCCGAGCCGCGATCTCATGAACGGCGCTCACGTCGTCGGCATCACGCGGGAAGGTCACGCCAAGCGGGGTGATCTGATAGTTGCTCGCGTCGGTGCTGTATAGCACTCGTGTCATGTCGTCAAATTGGACTTGTTCGAGGCTAAGGGCGGCGGTCAGGTCTTGCGTTAAAGCGTGGGTGGTTTCCGACATTTTCAAATAATCCTATTTTGTGTCTGTTATTTCAATTATATCTGAAATATTCGACGATCAACCTACTTGCACATAGAATAAACTCCGCGACGTGTCAAAAAACCGTAATGGGCTATTTTGTAGGGGAGCGTCGGCGTACCGGGCCAAACATCGGATGTAAGCCATCTCACACAAAAGCGCAGCAAAACTGTTACACTCATAAATGATACTTCT
Source organism: Anaerolineae bacterium (assembly GCA_034437355.1). Taxonomy (GTDB): domain Bacteria; phylum Chloroflexota; class Anaerolineae; order Aggregatilineales; family Phototrophicaceae; genus DAOTTY01. The sequence continues at coordinate 15,623 of DAOTUA010000062.1, forward strand.
ACACAACGCCTGATGTGAAATGGCCAGTTTTTCTTAATTTATGCTTTTCTCGTAACTACTCAGGTATAGATTAGGATATCGTGGGGTTTCACTCCACACCCCACCACTTTTTATGGAAAAAGTGGACAAAAAGCGTCTATTTTGTCATCTAAGATGAAGGTTTAGACGATTTTTTTGTGAAAATCTTCGATTTTCACAGTTAAAGTTTTGGTCAAGCTTTTGCAAAAGCTAGTGGGGGTTCGGGGGTGAAGCCCCTGAGCAGTTACCATCCAGCTTACACGATAGCCGCATATATCAAAAGAAAGGGTGTTTCATGGCACACTACGACATCATACTTATTGGGACCGGGCAAGCTACCGGTACCTTGCTCGGACCACTCCGCGAGCAGGGCCTCACACTGGCGATTGCTGAAGCCGGGCGCGTGGGGGGGACTTGTGTCAACTACGGATGTTCACCGACGAAAACGCTTGTCGCCAGCGCACGGGCGGCACACATGGCCCGTCGGGGGCCAGATTTCGGCGTGATGACTGACGGCTTTACCATCGACTTTGCCAAGGCGATGGCACGTCAGAACAACCTGCGCCATAGCTGGAGCGAAGGGATGGCGAGTTGGCTATCAAGCACCGAAGGCGTCACACTCTACCGAGAACACGCCCGTTTTACCGGGCCAAACACCGTCCAGGTGGGCGATGAGACCATCACCGCCGACCGCATCCTGATCCACACCGGGGCGCGTCCGCGTGTGATCGACTTGCCAGGGCTGGATGAGGTCGATTGGATGACCAACCGCGACCTGCTCGACTTGACCGAACTGCCGGACCACCTGATCATTATCGGCGGTGGCTATATCAGCATGGAATTTGCGCAGGCGTTCCGGCGGTTTGGTAGCCAAGTGACGATCTTGGAGCGTGCCGACCAACTGATGCCGCGTGAAGATGCGGACATCGCCCAGGCCGCCCGTGAGATACTCGAAGGCGAGGGGATCACGGTTTACTGCCATACGACCGTCCAACGCGCCAGCCGAGGTACAGATGCACCGGTCACGATTCACTATGAGCAAGGCGGCCAGCAACAGACGGTTAACGGGTCGCATCTGTTGATCGCGGCGGGGCGCGTACCCAATAGCGATCAGCTTGACTTAGCCGCCGCTGGTGTCGAGACAAACGAGCGCGGCTACATCCCCGTCAATGACGTGGGGCAGACGAATATTTCGCATATTTACGCGCTGGGGGATGTCAACGGGCGCGGCGCGTTTACGCATACTTCCGTCAACGATGCCGAGGTGTTTCTGGATCATTTGGATGGCGGCGACCGCAAAATCTCCGACCGAATTTTGACATATGCAATGTACATCGACCCGCCGCTAGGCCGTGTCGGGATGTCTGAGAAAGAAGCGCGGCAGTCCGGGCGTAATATTTTGATGGCAACCCGCCCGATGGCGAATATCTCTCGTGCAATTGAAAAAGATGAAACCGCCGGGCTGGTCAAACTACTGGTGGATGCCGACACCGAAGAATTTGTCGGTGCAACTATCCTGGGGATTGGCGGGGATGAGATTATCGGGATGTTTACCGCCTTCATGTACACAGGCGCATCGTTTAAGATTTTCCGTAAGGCCGTCATCAACCATCCGACGGTAGCCGAACTCATGCCGTGGATTCTGGATGATCTGGAACCTCTCGTGTAGCAGGGTTATCGGACCCAAGCCGCACCAACATAAAAAGTTCGCGCCGGGCTACAACAGCACCTATCTTGTAGGGGACAAGTTCACCTGTCGCCCCGGATACATGCAACAATTTTGCGGTGTCGTTCGTATGTGTATAGTAGAATCCACTGTAGGTAAAATTACATCTCGTGTAAGGAGAAATAACAACTGTGCAACAACGTAACTTTCTAATCAACTTGGTCGTGAATATGTTTTCGCTCGCCATCACCGCCTATATCGTACCAGGGATTGCCCCCCCAGCCACCTTTTTGGGGTTGGCGTGGGCTGCGCTCATCTTCGGTGTGATCAACGCTATTGTTCGCCCGATCTTGATGATTCTATCGTTACCGTTCATTGTTATCACACTCGGCCTGTTTATCTTTATCCTGAACGCACTCTTGCTTAGTGTGGTTGGCGGGTTATCCGGCTTGGTAGTGGATGGCTTCGGCGCAGCTTTCTTGGGGGCTATCGTCATGGGGCTGATCAATATGTTGCTTGGGGCCATTTTCCAGCAAGAAGCCGCTGACAAACGTGCCAGCTAAGGCCGGGTGATCCGGTTTTGGTGGGTAGGGCTTTTGCAAAGTGACATGGCTGACTATTGGGCGCTGCCCAAACCCGTCACTTTTTGAAAAGAGTGAGCAGAAACTTATCATTTCGGACGCTTTGCGTCCGAAAACACGGGTTCAAAGGGTACAAACCCTTTGCAGGGAGCAGTGTCCCCGCGCTGTGAAAACTTGACTTTGCAATAGCCCTGTTTTGGTTGGAAAAACATTTGCCCCATCGCCTATGACTGGTGTACACTCAGAACCATTCTGATAAGCTGGTATTCCTGGGAAGGTACCCCCTCTATGAAGGCGTTCGGACGAGCAATAGGCGATGCAATCGGCTTTTTGTGGCGGTTGTTGAAGGCGTTCGGTAATATCATCTGGTCGTTTATGGTGATCTTTTCGTTCATCGTAAATGTGATTCTGGTGGTGGTGTTGCTGGTGTTGGTGATATTTTTGTTTAACATCAAAAATGATGTGGCGGACCCACTCTTAAAGGGGCTACACAGTAGCTTTGTCGGGCTAGATCAAGCGACTATCGACTGGACGATCCCGGTTCGAGACAGCGTGAACGCTCAGTTCACCTTACCGTTACAGCAGAATACGGTTGTCGTACTAACCGAAGATGTCCCGCTGACGGTCTCCGCGAATATTTCTGGCCCGGTCAGCATTACCAACGCGACGGTTGCGCTGACATTGCCACAAGGGACCAACCTCCCGGTCGCATTAAACCTGGATGTGCCTGTCGATGAGGTGATCCCGGTGAACCTGGATGTTCGGGCCGTGATCCCGCTGCAACAAACCCAACTCCACGACCCATTTCAGAACTTACGCTACACCTTCGAGCCGATTATCCTGGCCCTGGATAACCTGCCCAATACCTTCCCAGAGGCGATTAACTTCGCTAACCTGGTGCTGTTCGGGCAACCGCCAGACTTATTCGACACGACCAATAGCGAATATATCGCGGAACCCTGGTCCGGCTTCTCGCGGACAGCCGGCTTAGGCTACGACCTGTTAGACGACTCAAGCACGCTCAATGAACCAGGGGCAAACGCACAGTCGTTAGTCGCGGCGCAGTCTACCGGGCAGCAACCGCCAGATGTGATCATCACCGGGTTAACGGTGCCGGGCGGTATCCCCGCGCTAGATCGTTTTGTGCGCCCAGAACTATATGATAACGACCTGACGCCGAGCGAAATCAACCGGATGGCGACCGAACAGCTTAACACGCTCAACGTGCCGGCTGGTACATACGATGGTAACTTCGATGGCCTGGGGGCCTCGGCTGGAGATAGTGCCGCTATCCCGGCCCAATCTGCTGGCAGCGAAACGGCTGTTGGCGGCCCCACCGGGGCGCAGAACGGGTTGGTACCGGGGACACCACAACCGGCCTTCTCCGTCGATGGATCGAACTAACCCTCTACAAATAGGGGCAGGCTGGTAAGCTATGGGGCGGCCCGGTGGGGCCGTCCTTTTGAATTGGATAAGGTTATGGCAAGGTGGCCGGCATGGATAAACAACAGCCAGATATTATCGACTACGAAGGATCAAGCTATCGCACCGATTTTTGGGAGGGCAAAGGGCGCGACTATGAGGACGGGGCCGAACGGGTCGCGCTTAATCGGATGTTACCATTTAACGGCGGACGGCGCTTATTAGAAATTGGGGCGGGGTTCGGGCGGCTAACAAATATATATCATGCTTACCAACAAGTCGTGCTGCTGGACTATTCGTTCTCGCAGTTGCAGTATGCCCGCGAGCAACACGGCGCGTTGCAACGCTTTGTTTATGTCGCCGCCGATGCGTATAACCTCCCCTTCCGACCGGGCGTGTTCGACGGGCTGACAATGATCCGCACCATCCACCACTTCCGCGATGTGCCGCTGGTGCTGCGCGGCATCCGGCGGGTGAGTGCCCCCGGCGGAGTCCTCATCTTAGAACATGCCAACAAGCGTAACCTGAAAGCCATGTTACGTTACGCGCTCGACTTGCAAGAATGGTCCCCCTACACACTGACCCCGCACGAATTTGTCGATCTCAATATCGACTTCCACCCAACCTACATGCAGAACATGGTCCGTGCCAGTAGCTTTGAGGTCGTGAAGCGGTTCCCGGTGTCGTATTTCCGCTTGGGGTTGATCAAACGGGCGCTACCAACCGATGCGTTGGTTTGGCTGGATGGTGCCTTGCAGCATAGCACGCTCTTTTACGCGCCGAGTGTGTTCATTAAGGCGATAGCAACCGGGCCAACCCCGGATCATACCGCTGTGCCGTTACACACGCCCGATGCGCTGTTCGCCGCCCCTGGTACGGGCAACCCGCTGCAACGTGAGGGCGCTACGCTGGTGGATACCGTCACCGGGCAGCGATGGGCTATCCGCGATGGTATCTACGATTTCAAAACACCGCTGGGCGACTAAACCCGCTAGCCGCGCCCGGTCACTGATTCTTGCTTGTTGACGGGCACAGTGAAATGAAACTCGGCCCCCTGCCCGACCTCGCTTTCTACCCAGATGCGCCCGCCGTGGGCCTCCACAGCTAACTTGCAAAAAGCCAACCCCAACCCGACCCCGTGCGGCACGTCCTTATATTTGACACGGCTAAACTTCTCGAAAATTTGCTGTCGCATCTGCGGGTCGATCCCCGGCCCATCGTCTTTAACGCACATATACACGAACTCATCGTCCGCCGTTAAATTCAGGGTGATCATGCCACCATCGGCGGCGTACTTGGTCGCATTTTCGACCAGGTTGGTTAACACACGCCGCATCATGTCCGGGTCTACGTATAAAGTGGGCAGGTTATCATCTATCTGCAAGCTCAGGTCTAACCCGGCGGCCTGCACGATAGCACTGGTTTGTTCGATAGCGGGGGAGACAATACGCTCGATCGTCACCACTTTCGGGTGGATGATGGTATCGCTCCCTTCTAAGCGTTGAATGTCTAACAGGCTGCTGATCATTCGTTGGAGTTGGGTTGTGCTGCTCTGTGAGGTGACAAAGGCTTGTTGGGCTGCTGGAGTATCTGGCAGCAAACGCTGGAGCGCGGCCAGGCTGAATTTGATATTTTGTAGCGGGGCGCGTAAATCGTGAAAGACCATCGCGGTTAAGTCGCTGCGCAGTTGGTTCAGTTGAACTTCGGTGCGGGCATCCTGCATCACATATTCGATCACCGGGTTATTGCGAAAATGGCGCTTGCGCATCTTCAGGCGTACCGGGATAGTTTCGCCGTCCGCAGCTTGCATAGTGGTATCGAACGCGGATAGCATATTCGTTTGCAATGACGACGATGTCCGCCCGTTCTCGCGCTGTTTGGACCGGCTCTGGTGAATGTCACGCACGTTCATGGTTTTGAGTTGGGCTTCATCGTACCGGAGCAAGCGGCAGGCTTCGCGGTTGGCGCTGATGATCTGCCCGCGCATTTCGGTAATAATCACCGGCGTGATGGCATCCTCAAAGAGCCACTGGTAACGCTCGCTGGTGGTTTGTTCTTCCCGGCGTACACGCTCATTACTGGCAGCACGGGCCACTAATTGCCGTATTTCCTCTAACATCATGCGGCTTTCTTCTGTGAAAGCGTCGATCTCGTCGTGAACAAATAGCATCACCCCTAGTGGCTTATCCGCGATGGTGATCGGCATCCCGATAGCCGCACCTTCGCGCGGGGCGCTCACGTTTGGCGGTAGTTGTGACCAACGCACATCATTTTGAATATTGCGGATCACGATTGTGCGTTGGCTGTGATGAACAAACCCCATCAGCCCGTGGTTAAAGAGATGTTCCCACAACCCCGCCCCGAATGCGTCCAGGTCTAGCGTGTAGGCTTCGTTGACCTGGTCGTTTTCATGAAACGTGACAATACAGCCCATCCGCAAGCTCGTATGCTGTCCAATTTTTTCTAGCACACCCTGGAGCAAGCGCCCCAGGTCTAACGGGTCGTACTGGTACAGATCGCGGGCAATCTCGTAAAGGACACGCCACCGTTGGGTTTCATTTTCTACAATCATAAATGACCCTGCTGTTACCGTTTTTTATCAATCGTCCCAGGTATGGGTATCGACGATGTTTGCTATCCCACAACAACCTTTATGGCTTTGATTATCATTATAGCATTAATTTTTACGTTTTTCGCAATATTTCGTTTATGAGTCCGTGAAAATCTGCTTGAGGTTAACCCAGGCCGATCTCTTTAGAGAGTGGCCCCATCAGCCCGTTAGCATCGACGGCCGCGACCGCTATCCCGGCGAAGTTCTCCGGGCGAAAGCCATCCCACCGGACCAAAGATTCGGACGTTTCAAATTGTTGGTAAATCATCGAGGTCGGTTGGCGTAGCGCCACAACATAGCTTGTCGCATCCGGGACGGTCTCCCAGATCAAAGTACGGGTGCCGTCGCCGTTATCACGCAGCGTCAGGTTGGCGGGCGGTTGCGGGCCATCTGCCATCGACGCCAACACCGTTAAGATCGTCTGGGTGGTACGTCGGAAATAATTCGGGTGGATACCGTCGATGGTATCGGAACCGTCCGCATAAATCGAATTTTCCGCCATTTCGATAAAACGGATAGACGGGTATCCCTTCTCTTCAAATGAGAAGTGATCGCCGTAGCGCCCAGGGCGGTCAAGCTCGTCTTGCACCACAATTTCCATATCCGGCGCATGGTTGAAGGCGATCAGATTGGTCATCCGGGCGACCTGCCGCGACACCGAACCATCGTTCGGCCCTTGCGAAAACACCCGCAGTTGACGGTCGCTGACGGTGCCGTCGGCGTAGGTCTGGCTGCCAATCGCATCAATGTTAATATAACTTTGAACATCAATATTATTGCGAACCACGTAATCATTGACAAAGGCAATACTGCCCTTCCGCCCAACTTCTTCGGCGCTAAACGCGACAAAGATCACGGTGGCGCGGTGGGGGTGCTGCGCCATGATGCGGGCCATTTCGATCAGCGCGGCGACGCCGGTCGCGTTGTCGTTGGCACCAGGGGCGTAAGCGTTGGCGTCGGTGTCGTCATCGGCGCGGCTGTCGTAGTGTGCCCCGACGACAATCGTCCCCGCCCCAGGTTCCGAGCCGGAGACAATCGCCACAATATTCGTCTGTCGGCTAGAGACCCCGTTCCATGTTAGCGGGAACTCATGCTGGAAAACCACCAGATTCCCCTGGCTTTCCGCCTGGATCGTCTCGAACTGGTTCAGGATATAATCTCGCGCTGCCCCGATCCCGTATCCCTGGCGGTTTTGCGGGCTGTTAACATGGCGCGTATAGACCCCCGTCAATGCTCGCACATGCGACATCAGCCGATCCGACTCGACCGCGTTAACCATCGACATCAGCGCCGCGCTGTTGCCAGGGGCCATAGTCGCAACTGGTGAGGCTTGCTGCGGGAGTTGTTGCGGTGGCAGTGTCGCATACCCAATCGTCGGGATCGGCGGGGCCGTCTGGCGAGGGACAAGTGTCGGCGGCCCGGCAGACTGCGACAGCGTGCAGGCCAGGGTCGTTAGTGCTAGCAGGCTGATGAGGATCAACCAGGGGGATAAGGTCTTGCGAGTTGGGGTCATGGTTTGCTTCACTGCTTGCTTGGATGATTAAGTATAATCTAGCACAGGTGGTCATTATTTGGATAGTCCACCTCCATAGGGCGATTGCGTTCTCCCGATTTTGCCCCCACCCCGGCACTAAAGCGTCACCCCTCCCCCACTATCGCCGCTTTGCGGCGGGAGAGAGGGGTCTTTAACGCCCGTGAACGGCAGTTTCC
>DAOTUA010000063.1:0-10721 GCA_034437355.1 Anaerolineae bacterium
GATGTGCTGGCTTACGACCCGTATATTGCCGAGGATCAGGTGTCCGACCTGCGCGTAACGCTTGTCAGCCTGAACGAGATGCTGGCCCGTAGCGATTATGTGAGTTTGCATGTGCCCCTCACAGAAGAAACGGCGAATATGTTTGACGCGGATCGCATTGGGCAGATGAAACCGGGGGCGCGGCTGGTGAATATCTCGGCTGGGCGCTTGTGGGATGAAACCGCCGTCGCGGAGGCGTTGAAGTCTGGGCAGTTGAGTTTCGCCGCAGCGGACACGTTCGAGCAAGAGCCACCCTATAACAGCCCGTTGGTGGGGCTGGATAACATCGTGCATACGCCGCACATCGGGGATAACACCGTCGAGGCCACTCAGGATATTTCGATCCAGATTGTGCAGCAGACTATCGACGCGCTACGCGGGACCGATTATCGCAACGCGGTGAATATGCCCCTGCGCCCCGGTACGCGCTGGGACGAGGTGCAGCCGTTGCTGATGCTCGGTGAGTATATCGGCAAGTTACAACATTCGCTGGCGCGTCGGCCCATCCGCCGGGTAGAGGTGGAGACACGCGGCGACGAAATGGACGGCATGGTCAAGCCGTTGACGGTGGCGATCCTCAAGGGGCTGTTGTCGCCGGTGATGAGCCAAACCGTCAGCTACATCAACGCGCCGATCCTGGCAACCGAACGCGGGATTCAGGTCACGCAGACGAAGGGCCTACGTGCTGGCAACTACACGAACCTGCTATCGTGCCAGGTGGTGTGGGAGGACGGAACCGAGATCGTGATGAGTGGCACGTTACTAGACCACCAAGAGCCGCACATCGTGCAGATCGACAAATACCCGATCAACTTTGTCCCGCGTGGGCGGTTGCTGGTGATGGGCAGCTACGACCGCCCCGGCGTGATCGGGCGGGTGGGGTCGTTGCTAGCGGAAAACACGATCAATATCGCCAGTTGGTATACCGGGCGGGCCGCCCCCGGCGGGGATACGCTTACGGTGCTGGGGTTGGATGGTGCGATCCCGGAAGCGGTTATGAACAAACTCCGCGAACTGGAGTTCGTGCGCCATGCTATTCAAGTTGAACTTTAGCAAGGCCGCCCCGTTCGCGGATGCGCTGCTGTTGCTGTTGCTGGCAGCTTATACCCTGGCGGGGGTGCCGTTAGCCACTTATCACGGGGATGAGGGGATGCAAATTTACGCCTCGCGCGATTTTGATATTGCGTTTGTAGACGGCGATCCCTGGGCGCTAACGACCACCCCCCCCTACCCGATTGACAGCCCACAATATTTACGCATCATCAATGGCAGCATACATCGCTATGCGGTAGGGGCGGTGTTGCAGTGGGGCGGGTTTGGCGGGGCTGGGATGCCAATCGAACCGGGCTGGAACTGGGGCTTATCCTACGAGGAAAACGTGGCGGGCGGCTGGTTACCATCGGAGCCGATCTTACATGCGGCGCGATATGCGTCGGCGGTGCTATTCGCATTGAGCTTGCTCCCGGTGTTTGGGATCGGGTGGGTGTTGGGCGGTCGGGTGGCGGCCTATGTCGGGGTGCTGCTGTACGGTTTCAATCCGTTGCTGTTGATCAATGCGCGGCGTTCGATGATGGAGGGAAGCCTGTTGTTTTTTGGGATGCTGGCGCTGTGGGCGGCGGTGCTTATCGCAGATCGGTTGGTACGAGAGCAGCGCGTGTCGGTCGGGTTATGGGTGGGGCTAGCGGTGGCGGGGGCGCTCACGCTGGCGAGTAAGCACAGCGGGGCGATCTTTTTGGTCGGGGCGTGGGGATGGGTGGCATGGGTGGCGCTGTGGATGCGTCGGGCGGTATGGCAACGATGGGGCGGGCTGTTGCTGGCAGGCATAGCGGCTATCGCGCTGTTTGTCGGGATGTCCCCCGCGCTATGGAGCAACCCGATTGACCGTTTTCAGGATTTAGCACGCTTGCGGGCGGAGTTGATCGAGATTCAGGTGAGCCTGGAGGCCGACGCCCCGATGACGACCGGACAGCGGGTGGTGTGGGCGGTCACCCAGCCGTACATCACCCCCCCGAAGCACTACGACCGCCCGGATTGGGGGAACGCGGCGGATATTCGCGCCAGCGAACAGGCGTACAACGCCTCCGGGTTAAGCGGTATGCCGTCTCACCCGGCGTTAGGTGCGCTGATCATGTTGGCGGCGGCGGCGGGGGCGGTGGCGCTGGTGCGGGGGTGGCCTCCAATGGGGATCGGGCTGGTCTGGTGGGTGGGAGTAACCACGCTGGCGCTGTTGCTGAACCCGCTTCCGTGGGATCGCTACTATATCCCGTTGGTGCCGCCACTGGCGTTTTTAGCGGCAGTCGGGACGGCGGCGCTCGTCCGGTGGATTTGTGAACAAACTCGTACAGAAAGGGCGTTGCAGTCTACGGGAACATAACCCACACTCATAAGCAGGATAGATCAACCAAAAAGCCAAAGGATAAACCCGATGCGGCGCTTGATTTTGCTCGTTTCTCCGGTCCTGTTTGTGGTACTGCTGGCAGCGTGTGGCGGTAACACGGTCGAAACGCCCTCGGACCCGGCAACAGACCCCACCAACCCGTCCCCGGACGTGAACCCCGGTGAAGATCAGGATTTCGACAACGCGCCCTTTGGCACCCCGCTACCGCCAGATGACGCCCCCAGCAACAACGACAGCCCGCAGATTGAACTCACACTCGCGGCGATGGGTGCGCCCATTTCTCCGACGTTAGCGGAGACACCGGCTCGGTTTGGTGGGGTGCAGATTCCACCGGAGGCGGTCGGCGCACCAGGTGAGGTCATCTATAGCGATGCGCAGGAAACTGAAGAACCCGACCCGGCTAATGGCGCAGTCAATTTTGAAACGGTGATATTCGATGAGGTGAGCGTCCAGCGGGCAGGCGGCCCCGGACGAACAGAAACGGCTATCCAAATATTCCAGGATGGGACGGTATTGGTCGATGGCGCACAGGTAGCGGTGCTTACGCCGCAACAGGTGATCGACCTGGATAACCTGCTAGATGAGATTCGCATTTTTCAGATCAGCGGGCAATTTGCAGCGGTTTTCACACAGCCGCAAGACTACGTTTATATGATAAGCGTAGAGGCTGCCGGGAACAGTACCAGCCTCCGCGCCGATGACACACTCATGCCGCAGCAACTCCGGCGGGTGGTGCAGTATGTGCTGGGGGCGGCGTTCGGCTTAGATTTCGGCGCGGGGAATTAAGCCGATGGTGGCAGCCAATCTGGGCGAGTGATAGCGCACATGCCCACGTCGATAGGCTCGCCATCACGCACGAAATACCCGCGCAGCACGCCTTCAAACGTCATCCCGGCTTTTTCTTGTACACGGCGGCTAGCCGGGTTAAACGTAGAATACGTAGCCTGGATACGATAGCACGCTAGCCCTTCAAAGCCGTACCGGATCACCCGCCGGGCGGCTTCAGTAGCGTAGCCCTGGCCCCAATACGACACCCCGATCCAATAGCCGATCTCCGACCGTTGCCAGCGGTTGGGCTGGCTGATACCGCATATCCCAAGCAACGCCTGGTCCGCTGTACGGATGATGATAAAGGGGCGTTTGGATGATGTTTCCCAGGCTGGGCCAGCACACCCTTTGAGGAACGTTTCTGCATCTGCCAGTGTGTACGGGTGGGGAATGCGCAACGTATTGCGGGCGATGTCTGGGTGGTTGATGGCGCTCGCGATAGCGGGGGCATCGGCCATACGCGGCGGTCGTAGGTGTAAGCGGTCGGTTGACAGTGTCAGGTTGGGCGCTTGCAATGTAGAGTTCCTTGTTGAATGACTAACTAGCGGGCGGGGCGTCCAGGTCTGGCGGTGTCCAGCCGTCGGCCTGCATTTCTTCTAGCAGGTTATCGAGAACATCCTCGGTAAGCTGGTAAAATTCCTCGTCATCGTCTTTGAAGCTCTCTAGCACACCCTCCCGTTCGAGTTCGCGCATACAGCCGCGCATACGGCTAACCGTTTCGTCAGCTAATGGCGCAATTTCCGTTGGCGGGAGGGCGGCGGTTGCCCCAGTCGCCTCGATGATCTCTACGAAGATGTCGAATATAAATTCTTTGATTTCCTCGCGGGTCATTTTACCATCTGCCATGCGAACCTCATTTCTGATCGTGATTGGGCCATTTGCTGCCTATTCTACACGAAAAACGGGCGGGTGTAGGTTTTACTGTCCCGGCCAGGGTGTATATCTACCCGAACAGGAAGAAGGCCGGATATTGATTGAGCAGCAGCGCGACCCCGTATAAGATCAGGCCGAGGCCCAACATAGCCCATACCCAGTATCGCCGCCAGTTGGCGATCTCGATATATTTCGTTAACAAGTAGATCAACAGGAATGTTCCGGCGGTTTCTTGCATGGTATCGATCTCCAACATCACGCCGATGAACAACACCCCAACCCCGGAGATCACCGCCACCCCCTGCCACCACCAGAACTTATCGCGCTCACGCGGATAAAACCGAGATGCGACAACCTCTAACGCCACAAAATAGATGTACGTCCCGATGTAGTAAACTGCCGGCTCGAATAGCAGATAGGGCCCGCTTAGCCCGGCGACTTCCGCCCCAACCCAGATCAGCACCATCGCCAGGGTGATGATCAGTACGATTTCTTCAATCGCATTCTCTCGCTTCTGCCGCAGCACAAAAGCGATTAACTCCGGTACGCCTGCTAGCACGATCACGAGCAGCGCATCTAACACGGCGAAGAAGCCGATCAGTTCGCTATCGAAAAGCAGCGCCGCCGCGACATAAACGCCCGTCATCATCAGATGTTGCAGCAACAATAGGCGGCGTTCGTTCCCACGTCGGTTGCTGGTCCGCTGCCGAGATCGGCTTAAAACGTGGCGATCGTAGCTCCACGTCATCAGCGGCAGGATACCCAACAGCGACGGCATCGCGACGAACTGCCCCACCTGCGGATCAAAGCGATCCCAGGCGATGTATAACAGACCGAAGCAGGCTGCATACAGCAGCAACTCGTAAAATGTGAGGGGAATTTGTTTCAGCAGCGGGAAAATGTAGTGGGCGAAGATGTAACCCAGCGCGAGAACAATCATCAGGCTCGCAAACAGCCAGATGATATTCACAAACGTGATAAAGCGCCACCAGCCGGCATCGGCCTGGAAAATCTGCTCGCGTAACGCTTCGCGGGTGAGCGTTTCGCCGGGTTGTGTGCTGGCGGCATCCAGGTAGTAGTGACGTTGTGCGGCGGCGGTATCCGCATCAATGATCCCGCGTGTTTGCAGGTCATCGACCGCTTGCAGAGCGTAGTAAGCCTCAATTACGCTCAAGGTGGGGGGATCGGGGCGTGGTGCTGGCGCGGTGCCGCACCCCGCCAGCAAGAGAAGCGCAGCGATCACGCCGATCAAACGGGTGGTTGATGGTCGTTTTCCGTGATGTGTGTATTGTCGTATGCCTTGCGGTAAACTCATCGAGTATCGCCTTGGATGACAAAATGGATGCTTTTTGGTAACTGCTCAGCCTGCCCCCCACCCCGGCGCTAAAGCGCCACCCCTCCCCCACTATCGCCGCTTTAGCGGGGGGAGGGAGGGGTTTAAGTGGTACATAACTGTTCCCCTTCCCCCTTTATGGGGGTAAGGGGCTAGGGGATGGGGGTATTCAGGCGAGTACCTGAGTAGTTACGCTTTTTGTCCACTTTTTCTGGAAAAAGTGGTGCGGTATAGGGTGAAAGGTATAAGTACACGATAGCGTGGACTGCATAGATTATTGCCAGCGGATGCCTTTCTAGGCATCTCTACGGGTCACATGGGTTTTGTAGAGACGGGATTTTCCCCGTCCGCCGTCTAAATCCGATCACCACGTTATTCTGTGGTCGTACCAGGTGAAACTCCATCAAATCATATCTTGGCCGGAGTCGTTACGCTATCACACACTATCATAACAGCACTATCCGGCTTTGGCAGGCGCTACAGGTTAAATTCCGGTTGAAGAGCGTCTATCCCCCTGGTAAAATCTAATGGGTATTAGATTAGACCGAACTGAGAATAATTTTATTTGACAAAACTTATTGACACTTGGAAGGGAGCTAACATTGCCACGCAAACCTGCTGCGGAATCAGTCAGCCGTGATGAGATCATTCAAGCGGCGGCGGATGTCCTCAAACATCGAGGGTTTGAAGCCACGACGATGAAAGATATTGCCGCCGCCGTTAACCTTACAGCGGCGAGTTTATACCACCATTTTGAGAACAAAAACGCGCTATTGATCGCGGTGCTAGAGGGTGGCATGGATTATGCGATTGAAAAGATGGACCCCATCGCCACAGCGGATGCCCCGTCATCGGAAAAGCTGCGACAGATGATCGACATGCACGTTGTCAGCCTGACGGAACATACAGCCGTCGGCGCAGCGATGGTGTTTGAGGTCGGGTCTTTGTTGGGGGTGCGCCCGCCATCGGAAGAAGCATCCGGGCGCTTTGATGACACCTTCTTAGACCGCCGACAGCTTTTTTTCGACCGCCGCGATACATTCGAGCGTTATTTCCGCACGGTGATTCAGGAAGGGATCGACGCTGGGGAGTTCCGGCAGGTTGATGTGCCCATTTTCGCTAAGACCATGCTAGGGGCGCATAACTGGGTGAGCGTGTGGTACCGGCCCGGTGGTCGGTTGGATGGTCCGGCGATTGCCGCAACCATGGCGGATACCTTCTTACGGGCGCTCGCGCCAAATTAACGCAAGCCAACAAAATTAGACTTTTGACATGACAAACGAGGTAGATATGGCCTATTCAATTCAGAAAGCGGGGGTCATTGGGGCGGGGACGATGGGCAGTGGGATCGCGGCGCTGCTAGCTGGTGTCGGGGTCCCAACGGTGCTGCTAGATATCCCCGGCGAGGGGACTACCGCCGACAGTCCCTTCGATCAGCGTAATGCACCGGCCTTGGCGGGCGTGATGCGCCTGAAGAAAACGCTCAAGGGCAATCGCCCGGAGGTTTATCACGCCGATGATCTGGACCTGATCCGGGTTGGCAATATCGAGGATAACCTGGATATGCTGGCCGATGTCGATTGGGTGATCGAAGTGGTCATCGAAAAACTAGACGTGAAACAAGCGTTGTTCGGCAAGCTGCAAGAGGTGGTCCGGGAGGATACGATTCTCTCGACGAATACATCCGGGTTACCCATTGCGGACATCGCCGCCGAGATGGACGCGAGCTTTACCCGGCGCTTTATGGGGACACACTTCTTCAACCCACCCCGCTTCTTGCAGCTGTTGGAGGTGATCCCACATGCCGCTACCGACCCTGCCGCTATCGCATATATGACGGAATTTGCCACCAACCGTTTAGGTAAAGGGGTGGTGGTGGCTAAGGATGAACCGAACTTCATCGGCAATCGGTTTATGTCGATTGTGAGCAGCCACGCGATGAACTATGCCATCGACAACGGTTTGAGCATCGAAGCGGTAGACAAGCTGACCGGGCCGTTGATCGGGCGTCCGAAAACGGGGACGTTCCGCTTGCTGGACCTGGTAGGCAACGACATCGCCGCTCATGTCGCCCGCAACCTGTACCCGGCCATCCCGGATGATCCGGATCGGGAGGTGCTGGAACATCAACGCGCCAACGAGATTTTCGACTGGTTGCTAGCAAACAATTACCTGGGCAACAAAGCGGACCAGGGCTTTTACAAAATGGTGCGCGGCGACGACGGCAGTAAGGCGTTCTGGACGCTGGATTTTGACACGCTCGACTATACCGCACCGGAGCCAGTCCGGTTTGAGAGTATGGGCCAGCATCGCAAGCACCCGGATACTGGTGAGCGCATCAAACGGATGATGGAAGCCGACGACCGCGCTGCCGCGTTCTTATGGCATCATCACGCTTTTTACCTGGCGTATGCTTCTAAGCGTGTGCCGGAGATTACCGAGAGCATCGTCAATGTGGATAACGCGCAGAAGTGGGGCTTCGCGCACGAGTTGGGTCCGTTTGAAATCTGGGATGCGTTGGGCGTAGCGGAAACCGTCCCGGCCTTTGAGCAGGCCGGCTATTCGGTTGCAGGTTGGGTTAAGAAGATGCTAACCGACGGTCACGCTACGTTCTATCAGTATGATGATAACGGAAAGGTGATCGGCTACTACAGCCCGCAGCACGCCAGCTATACCCCGCTAGAGCGCAACCTGCGTCATATCTCCGTGGCGGACCTCAAAGCCGACGGCAAGATCATCGCCAGTAATGCCGGGGCGAATATCCTGGACATGGGCGACGGCATCGGCTTGTTAGAGATGACGACCGATTACTATGTAATTGATGGTGATTTTGTGGAGATGGGCTTCCAAGCAGTAGAGCTGATCAACACCGGCAAGCTAAACGGGTTGGTGATCGGGCATGATGGCGAACGATTTTGCATCGGCGCGAACCTGGGATTAATCATGATGGCGTCGATGAGTGGCGAGATCGACCAACTGCGGCGGCTCGTCCGGGGCCTGCAAGACCTAACACTGGCGCTGCGCTACGCCAAAGGCCCGGTTGTGACGGCTCCATTTAATATGGCGTTGGGTGGCGGCACCGAGATTATCATGGCGGGGGATGCGACGGTAACTCACATGGAACTCTACGCCGGGCTGGTTGAGTTCGGTGTGGGGGTGATCCCGGCGGGGGGCGGCACGAAAGAGCTAATGCGCCGCGCCCTGGGGCCAGTGATGCAGGTGAAAAACGCAGATACGCTGCCACATCTGCAAAAAATCTTCGAGCAGACGGCCTATGCGCAAACCTCATTCAGTGCCCGGCAAGCCCAGGATATGTACTTCGTGCGGCCTACGGATCGCATCGTGATGAATCGGGCGGACCTGCTCGGAGAGGCTAAGCGAACGGCGTTATTCCTGGCGGATGGTTACACACCGCCCCGGCAAGCGAAGGTCTGGGCTGCCGGGCGTGATGCTTACGCCGCGCTGATGGTAGCGATTGATGGGCTGGTGCGTGGCGAGTATGCCTCTGAGCATGACGCGCTCATTGCCCGTAAACTGGCCTGGGTGATGACGGGCGGTGCGGTCTCCGAGCCGGGGTGGGTCAGCGAACAGTACATCCTGGATTTGGAGTTAGAAGCGTTTGTCGAACTGGCGCAAACACAAAAAACTATCGAACGGATTCAGCACATGCTCCAGACCAACAAACCCTTACGCAACTAACCCCCCACTCCCGCTAGGCGGCCCGGTTTTTGGCGGGCCGCCGCACTCAGTTTGACATCCAACAAGGTATAAGCGAGGTAATGTAATATGCGAGAAGCAGTGATTGTAGCGGCCACCCGAACCCCGGTCGGTAAGGCGAAACGTGGGACGACCCGCAACCTACGGGCCGACGAGATGGCAGCCGATGTGATCAAGGAACTCATGCGGCAGGCGGGCGCTAAGCTGGACCCGATGGAGATTGACGACGTGCTGATCGGTTGTGCGATGCCGGAAGGCGAGCAGGGCCTCAACTTTGCGCGGACGATCTCGTTACGGGCCGGGCTTCCGGTCGAAGTCCCTGCCGCGACGATTAACCGTTTTTGCTCTAGCGGTTTGCAGACTATCGCCCAGGCTTCCGAGCGCATTATTGCTGGCGGCGCAGATGTGATCATCGCGGGCGGTGCCGAAACTATGTCCGGCGTGCCGATGACCGGATTCCGCATCAGCCCGAACCCGTACATGGCGGAAAACCAGCCGGAAGTGTATATGAACATGGGCCTGACGGCGGAACAGGTAGCGGACGAGTTCGGGGTAAGCCGTGAGGATATGGACGAGTTCGCGTATCATAGCCACATGAAGGCGGCCCAAGCGTGGGAGGCCGGCAAATTTGATGCGCAGGTGATCCCGCTTAAATTTGAGGAAAGTTACATCAATGCGGATGGTGAGCGCATCACGGAGCAAAGGACACTCAGCCGGGATGAACACGTTCGCCCGGATACTTCGATTGCGGTATTGAACAAACTGCGCCCGGCCTTCCGGCAAGGGGGGCGCGTCACACCGGGGAATGCTAGCCCGTTAAGTGACGGGGCCGCCGGGGTGATCGTGATGGAAGCGCGTAAAGCCGCCGAACTCGGATTTACGCCGTTGATGCGGTTTGTGGGCTTTGCGGTTGCCGGCGTCCGGCCAGAAATTATGGGGGTCGGGCCGATCAAAGCGATCCCGAAGGTGTTAGACCGCTTCGGCCTGCGGATGGACGACATCGACCTATTTGAGTTTAACG
Organism: Anaerolineae bacterium; assembly: GCA_034437355.1. Lineage (GTDB taxonomy): Bacteria > Chloroflexota > Anaerolineae > Aggregatilineales > Phototrophicaceae > DAOTTY01. Next base: position 10,210 of record DAOTUA010000063.1, read on the forward strand.
AGGCGTTCGCGGCGCAGGCGCTAGCGGTCATGCGTGAGGTGGAGATGGACCCGGACAAGACCAACATTCACGGCGGCGCGATTGCGCTGGGGCATCCGTTGGGTTGCACCGGGGCCAAGCTGACGACGCAACTGCTATACGAGTTCAAAGACGTGGGCGGCAAATACGGGATGGTCACGATGTGCATTGGTGGCGGGATGGGTGCAGCCGGCATTTTCGAGAACTTGCAGTAACTGTGAATTTGGAATAGAGTTGGCTCGTTTTGGAATTAGTTAACTTTTCTTGGAATTAGTTGGCTCGTCCGTATAGGTAGAATAAATGAAGTCAAAAGCCCCATTGTTTTGGGGCTTTTTGTTCATCTGTGTTTTGACGAGGTGCTAACCCTCGAATCCCAACTCGTTGTCCTCAAAGTCCAGCGGTTCAAACTCCAGTAGCTGAACGCTGCGCTTACGCACGCCGATTTCATGCTCAATCAGCAGATCAACCAGATGCTCCCCATCAATCAGGGTTAT
>DAOTUA010000064.1:0-4313 GCA_034437355.1 Anaerolineae bacterium
GAACCGTTCGTTATCGTAAGCGTAGACCTGGGCGCGGGTGCTTTCCGCCTGCCACTCGATGGTTATATCAGTCGTCTGCTCACTCCATAAGAACGTCAGGCGCTCATCGCTGTTGGCGAGGCCAAACCGAATAAACACGCTGCCATCTGCCCGCCGGATGATGGCCCGGCTATCGAACCGAGCATTCCCGGCGACCCGCGCCAGGGTACGGAAGGCCCCCACCGCCGGGCGGGGCGTGCCGGGGGCCGGGTGTTGGCTGTGACAGTCGTAATCCGATAGGTTGCGATAGAACCCGAAGGCGTCCCCCGTTTGCCCGCTATCGGGGGCATAGTTGCCGCCATCATCGCCGCAGTCGTCGTATAGCTGATGAAAAAAGACCTTTTCCGCCCCGGCTGCGAAGGCATACGCCGCGCTTTGGATCACAAAAGCGGACTGCTGCTGCATGGTCCCGCGTAAACGGCGCTGGGCCGGGTTGTTGGCGGCCCAGGTTGGGCCGGGGTAATCATCCCAGACCGGGACGCCGGTTTCGTTGACCCACACTGGGCGGGTAAGGTTGTACGCCGCCAGCGTATCGATTACACGGGCGACAACGCCCCCGGTCCGGCGGGGCGTCGAGTAACTATGAACAGCGACAATATCCATATACCAATTCATCCGATCGCGGGCCGGGTCTTGCGCGTAGATGTTTAACACGGCCCGCAGCCAGTCGTTGGTATCCGGGTTGCCGTAGGCCAACCCACCGAACATCACCTGGGCGCGGGGGTCGGCTTGTTTGACGACGATATACGTTACTTGCAGCAGGCGAGCGTAGTCGGCCTGAGACCCACGCCAGAACAGCGTTAAATCCGGTTCGTTCCACGCCTCCCAGACGGTGATCCCCTGGTTTGGCGTCCAGTTCAGTTGACGCGCCAGCGCCCCGCCAGGCCGATAGCGATTAACGGTAGCGTATACGTAACGCGCCCACGGGTGATTCGGGTTGATGGCCTTGCCGGGGGCGGGGGTGTCGGTGCCATCGGCAAAAATCGGGGCATTTAGCCCGGTGATGGCGGTCGAATCGCCATAAAAGCCCGGCACACCGAGCAGGATCGCGTTGGTTTTCAGCCCGTTGCGCTGGTCCATATTCACGAGTTGGTCGTAGCCGTCCCAATTATAAATACCGGGGGCGGTTTCGACCGCGTTCCAGTAGATCGGGTAACGGTGCCAGCCGGCCCCCATCGTTAACGCCTGTTGGTAGCGTGTGTCGGCATCGCGGTTGAGATTATTCAGATAGGCAATAAATGTGATGCCAAGTCGATCCGCCCGCAGATACGACTGGGGTAACGGTTGGGTCACCTGGGCGCTGGCGGGCACCGACAATAGCAGCACGGCCAGGCCGATCAGCAGATAACGGGTCATGGGTTGCTCGCAGGCCGACAAACAATACAAGCGTAGTGTGCCACAGCGTATACCTTGATTGCTAGTTCGTTCTTGATGGCGCTGCCCTCAAACAAATGGCCGCTTTTTGTCCACTTTTTGAAAAAAAGTAGTGGGGTGGGGGATGAAGCCCTGGAAAATGATCGAATCGTGACAACTAGCGATTAGGATAACGCTATCTTCTGGCTATTGTCGCCATATGCGTTTGACCGGCTTCACGCCGTGGGTGTTCCCGGTTGGATAATAGGTGAGTTAATGATTGTGATTTTTGCTATACACTACCGACCTTTTAGGGTATTCTCTATATTGACATGGAGTTGCAGCCGGGGCTACAATCTGCATCACAATGTCGCTAATAAGGGCCTATAGCTCAGTTGGGAGAGCGCTTCAATGGCATTGAAGAGGTCATGAGTTCGAGTCTCATTAGGTCCACACCCAAACAAGACGCCCCACCTATAACATTTTCTTAGGTTTGGGCGTTTTTGTTCAATGGGCAGGGTTTGTTAAAGAGCGAAGGATAACTTGATTATGGCAGACCAGAAAGATCGCAGCCTGATTGACGAGCTATCAGATCGCATTGGCGATGTGGTTGATAGCCTGGAGCGTCTTCTTCAACCTAAACAGGAACCCGCCCGTTCGCCGGTCCCGGTGCGGAACAACGGCCCGCAGCTTCCCCGGCGGCGTCGTCGGCGTTAGCCCGGCACATAGCACTTCTCACAACCCTATAACGTTTAAAAAACGCAGACAGGCGCACATATCGGTGCGCCTGTTTGTGTTTAACTGTGTGGAGTATGCGCCGAGGGATAAATTTGATGGTCTTTACTTTGGGGGTAAGAAGGTAAGGGCAGGGCAATCGCATCAAATGCGTACCGCGCTACAAAAACCGTCAACCCAACGTCGTTCCCAGGTCCTTAAGCAAGAAGAAAAAAGATAGGAGGTCACCATGCGCCCCTCTTCCCTCGTGGGCCGCCGGATGTTGGCGAGCCGTCAACATCTGGTAAAATCGGCAACCGTAATGATTCAGTGAGTTTTATCAACCAGGAGAAATCAACCGCACTATGAGCGACAAAAGTTACAACCCGCAAGCTATTGAACAGAAGTGGCAGGCCAAATGGGAGGATGCCGCCCTATATCGGGCTAAGGTCGATTGGGATAAGCCCAAACACTACGCGCTGACGATGCTCCCGTATCCGTCCGGGAATCTGCACATCGGGCACTGGTTCGCCATGACCCCCTCCGATGCCCGCGCCCGCTACAAGCGCATGAAGGGCTATAACGTGCTGTTCCCGATGGGCTTCGATGCCTTCGGCCTCCCCGCAGAAAATGCCGCCATCACGCGCAACATCCACCCGGCGAAGTGGACCTATGCCAACATCGAGCATATGCGCTCGCAACTGCGTAGCATGGGCACTATGTTCGACTGGGAGCGCGAATCCGTATCGTGTGACCCGGCCTATTACAAGTGGACCGAGTGGTTCTTCAAGCATTTCTATGAAAACGACCTGGCCTATCGGGGCGAAGCGATGGTCAACTGGTCCCCCACGCTGCAAACCGTGTTGGCAAACGAGCAAGTGATCGACGGCAAAGACGAGCGCACCGGGCAGCCGGTCATCCAAAAGATGATGACGCAGTGGTTTTTCCGGTATCGGGCTTATGCCGATGAGATGCTCAACTTTGACGACATCGACTGGCCGGAGCCGATCAAGATCATGCAGCGCAACTGGATCGGACGGAGTGAGGGCGCGAATGTATTCTTCCAGGCCGAAACCGGCGACACCATCGAAATCTATACCACCCGCCCGGATACGCTCTGGGGCGCAACTTTTATGGTGCTAGCCCCAGAGCATCCGCTGGTGGATAAGCTCACCACACCAAACCAGCGTGATCAGGTCGAAGCCTACATCGAAGCGGCTGGCAACGCCACCGAGATCGAGCGCACCGCCGAGGGACGCGACAAAACCGGCGTGTTCACGGGGAGCTATGCCACCAACCCCGTTTCTGGCGCACAGATACCGATCTGGATCGCGGATTATGTGATGGTCACTTACGGCACAGGCGCGATCATGGCGGTTCCGTTTGGGGACGGGCGCGACTTCGAGTTTGCACGCAAGTTCGGCTTAGCAATCATCCCCGTTATCCAACCACAAGGCATGGACGAGCCGATCACCGCCGACGCCATGCACGAGGCTTACATCGGCCCCGGCACCATGATCAACAGTGGCCCGATTAACGGCATCGAGAACAACAACGCCAAAGGGCGTCAAAACCCCGCCATCGACGCCGCCATATCTTACATTGCCGAGCGTGGGCTGGGCGACGAATCCGTAAATTACCGGCTCCGCGATTGGCTCATCAGCCGCCAACGCTACTGGGGCAGCCCGATCCCGATTATTCATCGCGCCGATGGCGGCCTGGAGGCCGTCCCCGATAACGAACTCCCCGTTACCCTGCCGGAAGATGTCGAATTTACGCCGTCCGGTCGCTCTCCGTTGACCTATCATGAGCCGTTTTTGCACACCACCGACAGCAACGGCAACCCGGCCCAGCGTGAAACCGACACAATGGATACCTTCATGTGTAGTTCGTGGTACTGGTATCGCTACCTTAGCCCTGGCTTCGAGGGCGGGCCGTTCGACCCGGAGGAGGCCGCCTATTGGCTGCCAGTCGATACCTACACCGGCGGCGCAGAACACGCCACCATGCACCTGTTATACGCACGTTGGTTTGCTAAGGCGATGCGTGACCTGGGCATGTTCGATGAGGCGCAACAGATCGCCCGGCAGCACGGGCGCGAGGCGAACGACCTGTTCGGGGAGCCGTTCTTGCAACTGCGCAACCAGGGGCAGGTGCTAGGCGCAGAGCGCCCCGGCGATATGCTGCTGGTCACCGGGCGCATGGAC
>DAOTUA010000065.1:0-16602 GCA_034437355.1 Anaerolineae bacterium
GGGGTTTTTACCACTTTTGGCCATGTTCACCCTGCTCTGAATCTGGGTGTGTTCAAGCAAAGTACCTGAGTGGTAACAACTATTTTTGTGAAAATCGAAGATTTTCACAGCTAAAGTTTTGGTCAAGTATTTGCAAACGCTTGTGGGGGTTCGGGGGTGAAACCCCTGAGCAGTTACCCCTAAAGTTCCTTAGTGCCCATCAAAACGCCTTCTTCGCCAGCTAACGGGAAGGTGGTAAACCCAAAGTTATGCAGGAACTCCACCGATTTATTATTCTGGATCATCAGTCTGCCGAATACGCGCTTGACGCCCTCTTGCTTGCCAATATCCAACAGCCGGCCCAATAGATGTGAGCCTAACCCCTGCCCCTGGTATTCATCGGATACCAGAATAGTGAACTCGCCAACTTCTTTGGTGCCGGATAAATATTTCAAGCGAGCGACCGCAACCATTTTCGGCTCGACATTGCTTTCGTCCACGGCAACCAGCGCGATCTGCCGGTCGTAGTCTACAAAGGTGAGGGCGGCTAGCCGTTCGTGCGTGATGCGCTGTTGTAGTGGGAAGTTATACATATAGCGCAGCTTAACGGTTTGCTCGCTAAGCGATTGGTGGAATTCGACCGCCATCGGCTCATCTTCGGGTTTAATGGGGCGGATGATCAACTCGCGATCATCGAGTGCGTAAGTGCTGGCGTATTGGTTCGGGTAAGGGCGGATTGCCGGCTGCGGAATGGTCGCCAAGTCGGTATCGGGCGGGTGCAAAACGACTCGTGCGTCTAGGGCCAGGATATACTGATCGGAGACAAACATCGGGTTAATATCCATTTCGGCAATCAACGGGTTTTCTACGGCAAGTTGCCCAAAACGGACAATGATCTTTTCGAGAAACTCGGTATCAACCGGGGCACGCCCGCGAATCCCCTTGAGTGCCTCGGCAATCTTCGTTTGATCGATCATACGGCGGGCTAGCGTCGTTGTCAGGGGGGGTAAGCCGAGCGCCTTATCTTTATAGACTTCAACCAGCGTACCGCCCGTGCCGAACAGTAACACTGGTCCGAACTGCGGGTCTAGCGAACTCCCCAGGATTAACTCGTAACCCTCATCCAGCTTGATCATCGGCTGGACCGATACCCCGTTAAAATCCTGCGGGGTGTACTGCTCGGCAACGTTACGCTGGATCGCCATAAACGCCTCTTCGACATCCTGCGCGTTTTGCAGGTTGAGGCGCACACCGCCCACATCGGTTTTGTGGGTGATCGTCTCTGAATTGAGCTTGACGACCACTGGGTAGCCCATCTCATCGGCGGCACGGACGGCCTGTTCGGAAGTTTCGGCAATCGCCATCGGGATGGTCGGAATATCGTAGGCAGCAAGCACAGCCTTCGACTCGGTTTCGGTCAGGATTTGCCGCCCCTGAGCGCGTACCGTTTCGATGATCGTCTGGGCGGTCTCTCGGTCGAACCCATCGGCATCTTCAGCCGCGTTCGGCACTTGGTACAGCCCGCGTAAGCTGTAGCTGTACTTCCACATATAGTTGAACAGGCGCACGGCTGTATCTGGGAACGGAAAGTTCGGGATACCAGCCTGGGCTAGCACCTGCTCGCCTGCTCGGATTTCCTCGCCGCCCATCCAGCTTGCGATGACTGGCTTACCGATATTGGCATAGGGTTTCAGGTATTCGGCTGTTTTGGTGGGGTCGGTCATCGACTGCGGGGTGAGGATGATCAACATCCCATCCGCGTTTTCGTCCTTAGAGGCCACTTCCAACGATTTCGCGTAGGTTTCCGGTGTGGCATCCCCTAGAATATCAATTGGGTTGGCGTGGCTCCAAGCCTCCGGCAGAATTTCGTTGAGGGCGGTCATGGTCTCATCGCTGATGTCGGCTAACTCGCCCCCATCACGGATCAGCGAATCGGTCGCCAGCACGCCCGGCCCGCCCGCATTGGTGATAATCGACAGGCGGCGTCCGGCAGGGCGTGGTTGCTTAGATAGCACTTCGGCGGTATAGAAAATATCCGAGATTTCATCTACGCGCAGCACCCCCACACGCCGGAAGGCGGCATCTAGCACGTCGTCGCTACCGGTGAGCGACCCGGTATGCGAGGCGGCAGCTTGGGCGGCGGCTTCGGTGCGCCCGGCTTTGACCACGATGATCGGCTTCTTGAGTGCTACTTCTCGCGCTGCGGATAGAAACGACCGTGCATTCCCGACCGACTCCATATAGATCACAATCGCTTCGGTCCTGGGGTCGTCTCCCAGGTAATAGATCAGATCGCCCCAGTCCACATCCAACATCGACCCGACCGACACAAACGCGCTAAAACCGAGATTTTCCTCAAAGCTGTAGTCCAGTACCGAGGTACACATCGCGCCGGATTGACTCAAAAAGCCGATGTTGCCGGGGTTCGCCATCGCTGCCGCAAAGGTGGCGTTCATGCCGCCGATGGGGTTCATCACCCCTAGGCAATTGGGGCCGATGATGCGCATTTTATCTTGGGCGATTGCCATGACCCGTTCTTCTAGCGCGATCCCTTCTGGCCCGCGTTCTTTGAACCCAGCGGAAATAATGATCGCGCCTTTGGCTCCCTTATCGACCGCTTCTTGGACAATGCCGGGGACGGTCTGCGAAGGGGTGACAACCACCACGAGGTCAATATCACCGGGGCAATCCGAGAGCGACTTATACGCCTTCACGCCCAACACGCTATCACGCCCAGGGTTCACCGGGTAGACCGTCCCGCCGAAGGGATTTGTGATCAGATTGTAGAAGATCGTCCGCCCAACAGTATTCGGGCGCTCAGTCGCCCCGACGACGGCAACGCCCTTCGGGTTGAAGATCGCGTCTAAGCCGATACGAGCGTTGTATTCCAACACAGACTTACCGTTATTTGCCATGCTTTGCCTTTAGTCTCTGTAGATAAACATTCTGTCTATAGTTGTAACATACTTGGCGGGGGGACGTCAGGCCTGCAATCCGATTTCGGCCCAAGGTGGCGACGGCTTATCCGTTGCCACCGGTCGGAGCGCGGCGTATACTGCATCTAGCTATCAAATATCGTTAAGCATGACGGAACACGGCGCATGAGATGGTCTTATTGGGGAATGGTGGCGCTGCTGTTAACGGTTGCTTGGTTGGGGGGGCGCGGCTTGGCAGCGGATGCGATCTGGCATGATGAGGCATGGACAATTTACGTAGCAGGCGGTGGCCCGTTCGGGCCGCTTACGCTAGCGAAGGTGTGGGCACGCACGGCCAGCGATGATCCGCGTTGGGCACCGGGCTTTTTCCTGCTGATGAACGGTTGGGGGCGGTTGATCGGGTGGGAGGTGTTCGGGCTACGGGCATTATCGCTGTGGGGCGGGCTACTGGGGGTGGCGTGGGTTTACCGCCTGGGCCGCGATACGCTCTCGCCGTTAGCGGGGGGTGTCGGTGCGTTCACGTTAGGGGCCTCCGCGTTTTATTCGGTTTACCTACACGAAATACGCCCTTACAGTTGGATCGTTGTGATGGTGATCCCGTGTGTGTGGGGGTATTGGCGCATCATCGGTGGGGATCGGGGTTGGCTACCGGTATTGGCGTTGTTTGCTGGTACACTCGGCACCGCTTATATCCATTATTACGCGGTGGTCGTGCCGTTGGCGGTGGCGGTCTATCACTTGTTATTCGGCCCGAAAACGCGGGAGTGGTGGCTACCGGTAGGAATCATGGCGGCGGCGGCGGTCGCGTTTTTGCCGTGGGTATCGGTTGTGCTGGAGGCAGTCGCCATCACCACGGCGGAGGAGGGATTAACGGTTTACAGCATCGCCACCCCGGATTTGTTGCACCAGACGTTAAATCGCTTTGCCAACGGGCAAGCGGCGCAGTGGGTGGTGCTGGCGCTGGCGTCGGGGTGGGTGTTCCGCCAAGAGCCGGGGGTGCGGTACGTGTGGGTGGTGACGGTCGGCGCGTTTGGCCTGGCGGTTATCGTCAACCAATTTACCCAATCGCTGACGTTCATCCGCTATATGATGATGCTATGGGGCTTGCTGGCAGTCGTGGCGGGGTTTGGGGCGGCGGCCCTGGCACGGCGAGCATCGCCTGGGATGGTGGCGCTGTTGGTGACGGTATGGGGTGTATGGGGCGTCGGGCTGATGATCTGGCCCGGATACCGTACAACCATAGACGCGCCGAATTGGTTCATCTCGTGGGATGTGCTAGCCGACGCAATCGACGGCTACGCGACCGAGAACGACCTGACGTTAATGCACCTCCCGGAAGGGCAAGCACGCTGGACACACGAAATGGTTTCCCGCTTTTACCTGACGCCCCTCCCCGGCGAACACGATCTTATCGTCCATGAGTTTGATATGGATGACCGCGCTTACGCGCAACAGGCGCGGCAAATCAGGGCCGAACGTGTCCATTACGCCTACGACCCGGATTTTGTGCCGGTGCGTGGCTGGATTTTCGAGCAGGCGCTAGAGGAAAATTATGTCGAATGTGCGGAGCCGATCCAAGACGAGCGTTTGCACCTGCGCACTTATTGGCGTGCCGCAACCAGTGGGCCGGCGGTTGCCCAGTTCGGCGCGGGGCGCTTCAGCCAACCGCTGACGGCCCGCCTGCTTGCACCGCTGCCGGACCAACCCGGCGACCTATTGACGGTGCCGCTTATGTGGCAAACCCCACCCGATGCACCCCCCTATACTTACTCCGGTGGGTTGCACCTGCTGGATGCTAACGGCGCGTTGGTCGCCCAATACGACGCGGGCATCCCGCTACCCGGTGAGCGAGGTTGTATGCTGGTAACGCTGGCCCTTTCCGCGCTGCCGCCAGGGGAATATACCGCCGCCTTGGTCGCCTATGCCTGGGAAACAGGCGAGCCACTGCTAACCGATGATAACACCCCCACCGTAGCCATTGGTTCAGTCCGGCGCTAGGATAAACCAAACAACACGTATTGGAGGCCACGCGATGAGTTTTATTCCGGTCGATAACATTGGAGATGGGTTCGGCGAGTTAGACGCCGATCACCCCTGCGCGGATTGCCCCGCCCCCTGTTGCCAGATGGTCATCTTGCCGTACCCGGTCCCTAGCAGTTACGAGGAGATCGACTATATCCGGTATATTCTGGGCTTTCGGAATATGGAAATCTACGTGAAATCTTACGGCGGCTGGTTCGTCGCCGTGACGCAAAACTGCCGCTTCTTGGATACAAACACGTCACTGTGTACCGTGTTTGGGACCGACCGCCGCCCGGATGTCTGCTCGAGTTACGATGAGCATACCTGCTGGTACAAGCCGACCTTCCATACACAGGAGGCAGTAGATACGGCCCGGTTAGATGCCGACGCCTGGGAACGGCTGATCCCGCTGTTGGCCTACAACGACAAGGGCTATATTACCAACATGCCCGCCTGGGAAACGATCAAGGGGTTAGCAAAAAACGCATGATTACCGACCTGAACGCGATCCAACAATTAACCGAACAGCAGCGCGACGCCTTCGAGGTAATGGGCCACATGATCGAAATTTACGAGGACATCTCGGACGCGGAGATCGACCGGATCGTAGCAGAAGTCGCCGCGCCTATTCGTGAGGCTATCGACTGTACCGCCTGCGGGAACTGTTGCCGGGCGTTGCAAGTCCATGTTACACCAGAGGATGTCGAGACACTCGCCGCCGGGATCGATGTATCGGTTGATGCGATACACATTCGCTACCTGACGGATGAGGGCTGCGCGGAGATCGAGGAGTGGCGCAAGTTCAAGCAGCGCCCGTGTGCCTTCTTAGATGGGAATCGGTGTTCGGTGTACGCGCATCGCCCAGAAACCTGCCGCGCCTACCCGGAACTAACGGATTTTCGGTGGTTGGTCGAAACGTACATCGAAGGCGCGAAAACTTGCCCGATCATCTATAACACGCTGGTTAGCATGTTGGATCGGGTAGAAACGTTATAGGCGCGGGAGCTGCCCGGCTAGCTCACGGGCGGCGGCGGCCGGGTCATCCGCAAAAATAACCCCGCGTGCCGAATTGACGATCACACCGCCGCCGTCTGCCATGCGAGCGTTTGCCAACACATCGGCGGCGCGGCCCCCCTGTGCCCCCACCCCCGGCACCAAAAACGGAATAGACGGGGCTAGTTCACGGGCACGGCGCAGCACATCCGGGTAAGTTGCGCCGAATACAACCATGCAATTCTGGTTATCATTCCAGTGATCGCGAACACGCATGAGGACCGCCTCCCATAATGGCGTGCCGTTAATACGCAACTGCTGGAACTCCGCTGCGCCGGGGTTAGATGTATGGCACAGGATGATAGCGGCTTTATCCGTGCGGGCTAAAAACGGCTGCAACGCCTCGCCCCCTAAATAGGGGTGCAGCGTGATCGCGTCAAAGCCGAGCGTATCTAAAATAGCGGTGACGTAGGCGCGGTTGGTGTTGCCGATGTCGGCTCGCTTGGCATCGCAGATGGTAAAAATAGACGGGTGATGCTGGCGCAGATAGTCCGTGGTACGCTGCATGGTCTGCCAGCCGGCAGCGCCGTGTGCCTCGTAGAAGGCGCTATTCAGTTTGTAGGCGCTGGTGTAGGGGTGGGTTTGGTCGATGATCCAACGGTTAAACGCAAATTGTGGGTCATCCATGCGACGGAAGCGCCCCGGTAGGCGTTCGATGTCGCTATCCAACCCGACGCACAGCAGCGAGTTGATAGCCTGTGCGCGTTGGTCGTAACGGGTGATGGGGGAGGTCATCTTAGCATATTCCTGGGCTGCGGATTTCTCGTTATAGTAGGGACACAAATAGCGACTCAGGTACGTTTTGTGAGGGCTTTGCATCCCGCGACCCTATATTTTTTTATGCTTGTTCACGCCGGTAGCGTATGATGAAGCCTAAAGGATAAAAGTTTTTGTCCCCTTTTGAAAAAAGGGAATGGGGTTAGGGGGTAAACCCCGACAACTTGCCTATATCCGAGAGGCCCCTGAGTCATTACTTTTCGGCATAAGATAAAAGGATTTTATAATGGATTTTAACGATAAAGTCGCCGTGATTACAGGTGGAGCTAACGGGATCGGTGCGGCGACAGCGCGGCGATTCGCAGCATTGGGCGCAAAGGTCGCGCTGTGGGATTTAACCGAGGAAACCGGAACCGCGCTGGCAGATGAACTCGGTGAGCAGGCGATATTCCAGACGGTTAATGTGACCGATGCGAACGAAGTCGGGCGGGCGCTGCGGGCAGTGCAAGATCGCTGGGGCCGTGTGGATGTGCTGGTGAACAATGCCGGCATCACACGGGATGGGCAACTGGTGAAGTACAAAAACGGGGAGGTGCAGAAAACCATGTCCGACGATCAATTCGACGCGGTGATTAACGTCAACCTGAAGGGCGTGTTTGTGTGTACACGGGCGGCAGCGGCGCTCATGATTGAGCAGGGCGGCGGCGTCATCTTGAACGCGGCGTCCGTTGTGGCGCATTACGGCAACTTCGGGCAGACCAATTACGTTGCGACTAAAACGGGCGTGATCGGCATGACGAAAGTCTGGGCGCGGGAGCTAGGGCGCTACGGGATTCGGGTGAATGCGGTTGCGCCGGGCTTCATCCAGACGGATATGCTGGCGACCGTGCCGGATAAGGTGATCGACCGTATGGTGGCGCAGACGCCGCTAGGCCGCATCGGTCAGCCGGAGGACATCGCAAAAGCGTATGCGTTCTTGGCCAGCGACGATGCGGCGTTCATCAGTGGGCATGTGCTAAGCGTGGACGGCGGCATGGTACTGGGGACATAGCTTTTCGGTGCGGGCGCTGGCCTCAAACGCCCACAAGGGAAATTATCCCTCTTGGCCCCTTGCTAAAATCTGTCAGCTACCCGATGCGCTGCCCGGTGTCGTCGTCAAAAAATAGCACCTGTCCTGGCGAGATTGCGCAGCGCACCGGGTCACGCGGGTTGAGCGCGACCTGTGGCGAAACGTGCATCTGCCAGCTTTCGCCGTTGCCGCGCACTTCGATAAGCTGGTACTGTTCGGCATAGTAAGGTGTGACCATCTGTATCACGCCGTCGGCGGTGTAGCGGTCGTCGGGGGTTGCCAACCGGATATGCTCTGGGCGCACACCCAACCAGACCGGCGTCCCGTCTTCGAGGTCGCGCCGAAGCGGAAAGCCGGCAAAGCTATCGCCCCGCCATTGATGATCGATGCCGAAGCCGCGCAGCATATTGATCGGCTGTGTACCGATAAACTCGGCCACAAAACGATTGATCGGCTGTTCGTACAGTTGCTTATAGTTGCCGGCTTGTACCACCCGCCCCTGTTGCATCACCGCCACCCGCCGCGAGAGTGACAACGCTTCAACTTGATCGTGCGTGACATAGATACTCGTGACCGGGAACTTATTCAGCAGCCGCCGGAGTTCGACGCGGGCCTGGGCACGGAGTTGGGCGTCGATGTTGGCGAACGGCTCGTCCATTAACAACACGGATAAATCCCGCGTGAGGGCGCGTGCAATCGCGACCCGTTGCTGTTCGCCCCCACTCAGTTTAGACGGGACACGATCCAGCAGTACATCTAACCCCACCCCGGTAATATTTGCGATGTCGTGGACCCGCTGCGGGATTTCGCGCTCCCGTTGCCGAAGCGAAAAGAAAAAACCCACACTGCGCCGCGATTCCCAGTGTGGGATAAGCGCCCCTTCCTGAAATACCATCCCGATCCCGCGTTCGCGGCGATCTACATTTTCGACGGGTACGCCGTCATACAACACCCGCCCGCTATCCGGTGCGACTAACCCAGCAATACACTTTAACAACGTGCTTTTGCCGCACCCACTCGGCCCCAGGATAGCTAATACGCTCCCGGACTCCACCCGCAGGCTGACATCATCTAACGCCATCGTGTGCGAACCACCATCGTCAAATCGCTTTGAGACGTGTTCAACGGTTATGGTTGTCATCACCTGCCCCCTGGCCTTCTAAATACTCATTCTCATTATAACGCAACCGTTGCAGATTGAACGGGTAAGGGCTACCATCGGGTTTATCTTGTTGCAACAGAAAGTCAGGGTTTCATGGATTATATCGACCTACGCAGCGATACCGTCACCCACCCGACCGCCACCATGAGAGAGGCGATGGCATCGGCTCAGTTGGGCGATGACGTTTACGGTGAGGACCCAACGGTAAACGCGCTAGAAGCGGAAGCGGCAGAGCTTTTCGGCAAAGAGGCCGGCCTCTTTGTGAATAGTGGCACGCAGGGTAATCTGGTAGCGTTGTTGGCCCATTGTAGCCGTGGCGATGAGATCATTTTGGGGGATGTGGCCCACACCTTCAAGTACGAAGCCGGCGGCATGGCGGCGTTAGGGGGTATCCAACCGCACACGATCCCGGTCCATGAGGATGGCACCTTTGCCCTGGACGACGTGCGCCACGCGATCCGCATCGACAATTATCACTTCCCCCCCACCCGCCTGATCGCGCTGGAAACCACCCACGGCGGGCGCTGGGCGGTGGCGGTGGGCAAGCCATTTATCGACAGTGTATGCGAGATCGCGCAGGAACACGGCTTAAAAACACACATCGACGGCGCACGGATTTTCAATGCGGCGGCTAAGCTCAATACCCCCGTTAACGCCCTGGCCGAACACGTCGATAGCGTGACGTTCTGTTTGTCCAAGGGGTTATGCGCCCCGGTCGGGTCGGTGGTGGTGGGGGATACAGACTTCATCGCACGGGCACGCCGCGCCCGTAAGCAACTCGGCGGGGGGATGCGCCAAGCCGGGATCGTCGCGGCCGCCGGGCGCGTGGCGCTCCGCGAGATGACCGACCGCTTAAACGAAGATCACGATAACGCGCAGGTTCTCGCGGGGGCGCTGGCCGAATTTGACGCGCTGGATGTGGAGATCGACCAGGTGCATACTAATTTCGTGTTCTTCACGCTGCGGGAGGATGCCAAGCTCGACCCACAAGCGTTGATGACGCGGCTCTGGGAGGATTATCAGATCAAGATCGGGCCTTACCCCGGTTATACCCGGCGCTTTCGGTTGGTAACGCATTACTGGATCACCCCGGAACGGGTACAGCATACAATCCAGGCGCTAACAGATTTACTCTCATGACGGATGATCCCCGCGCCCCCGGTGACGAAAATACCCCCGCCGCTGCCGGAACAAACACCGACCAGGACCGCTACGATTACCTGATCGACCCGCTGACCGGCCTGCCGGAGATCGACCTACCGGATGAGGCGGAGTTACGCATCGGGCGGCGTCCGGTAGCGGCGGATGAGGCACAGCCAGAGGAGACGGTGATCTATCGGGCGGCCTCGTCAGATTCGCTGTTCGGTTACATCGTGGCGATGGCGGTCAGCTTCGGCCTGACGCCCCTCTTGCCAGACGGTGCCCCCATGCGTTATACGATTGCATGGGGGTTGATCGCGCTGTTCGGGGTGGTGGCGTGGTTGCTCGGCAACGGCGATCAGATCGGCCAAGAGCCACCGGAGAACCTGTTCTGGGGTGGGTTCATTGGCGTATTGGCCGGGACGCCCTTATATGCGTTCGGGTCGGTGACGCTTGGCACCGCCTCGGATATTCTGTTCCATACGGTGCCGCCGGGGGCGCTGCTGGCGTATTTGGTGTTTGTGATGCCACTAGGGGAAACGCTGTTCTTCCGGGGGATACTCCAACAAAACCGGAGTATCTGGTTGGTCGGGTTGTTGGCGACGGCCTGGAACGCGCTTTTGTTCTTTCCGTTGATCGAAACGCTCAGCGATGTGTGGGCGGTGGCGGTTTTCATCGCAACGACACTTGCCATCGTCAACATGGTTTATGGGTGGGTCCGGGAGCGTAACGGTTTAGCGGCGGCGTGGGTCTGCCAGATTGTTGTCAACCTGATGTTGATCTTTCTGCCGACGATCAGCTAAAACGTATCCTGCACATCTACATCGAACCAAGCGCCGTCGTCGTCGTCGTCCAGGCCCAATACATCGCTCATCAATAGCGCCCCCTCGTTGATCTGCGGGAGCTTGCTCAGGTAACGCTCGGTGACGGCGACATTACTATGCCGTAGCAACGCGCTGATCTTGTCGATGGGGACGCCGTTTTCTTGTAGTGCCCCGGCAACGCTGCGGCGCAGGTCGTGCGGGGCGACATCGCCCACATCCGCAAACGCGGCGGCTTGCTTGACAATCCACCAGATGCCATCGGTTGATAACCCAGCTTTACCGATGCTCCCGCCTTTCCATAAGCGCCGGACCAACGGTGACGCTTTATCATAGCCGGCCTTGCTCGCGCCGACAGCCTGCTGCCAACGGTCTAGCGTGCGTGTGACCGGGCGCGGCACATCGATCACGGCGGTCTTTTTGCCCTTGCCATGTACGCGCAGCACGACACGGTTATTCTGAATACTGAGATCCTCCCAGCGGGCGCTAGCGAGTTCATCGCGGCGGAGCGCCATCGTACACAAAACCGATAAGACGACGCGGTTACGGAGGGCCTGATTTTCGCTGGTGGCAACTGCTCCGGCGGCGGTCATCAACTGGCGTAATTGCAACGGCGAGAGCCAGTGCCCAGGGCGTTGGCCTTCCTCCGCTTTTGGTGGACGGACACGCGCCATGCCTGCGGCAACCTCAAACGGGAGCCATTCCGCCTCGGCGATCAGGTCGGCCAGGGTGACAACGGCAGCCCGTGCCTGGTCGATACCCTGTTTGCCGTGCCCCTCACGCAGCAAGCGCCCCAACCACACCCGCAGGTGACGTGCATCGAGCGTGGTCAGTAGCGGCTTGAGGGGGAGGTGCTGCATCCGGTGGATCCGTTGTTGCCCGGTGGTGGGTTTCATGCCGGCCATATCGCACAGGTAGCGGTCCACCCATCGGAAGTAAGCCCGTTCGGTGTGACGGCTACTGGCCCGCCCCAGCAAAGACGCCGCAAAATTAAATGTGTGCGGTGTGGTTGGTTCTAGCTGGGATATGGGCGGGGGGGTGAGGTCCGTCATGGTGTGGCGCGTCCGGTTGTGAACAACTGTGCCTATTATAGCGCAGGGATAACGACTCAGGTAGCGATAGAATATCGAGGGGTTTTACCTCACACCCCACCCCTTTTTCCAGAAAAAGTGTAGCTACCCAGGGGTGAAATCCCTGAGCAGTTACCCCAAATTTACGGTGTTTCCTGGGCGTTTACAGCGGCATAGGGCATCCATTCAGATCGATGCCCTATGTTGAAGGTAAAATACCCGCTGTTAGTCGCCGCTTTGTTGCTGGAACCCTGGGTTCGGGATACCGTCGCTACGGGGGGTATGTTGCTTAGCGGAAACTTCTTCGTCCTCTTTACCGAATTTGATCACACCGCCATCTTTGGTGAGGGCTTCTACTGCTAGGCCCAGGCTTTGCAATTCCTTCACCAACACACGGAAGCTCGTCGGGATACCGGGGTCCTCAATCGGCTCGCCCTTCACAATCGCCTCGTAGGTTTTGACGCGGCCCTGCACATCGTCAGATTTGACGGTGAGCATTTCTTGTAGGATGTAAGCGGCCCCGTAAGCCTCTAACGCCCAGACTTCCATTTCACCAAATCGCTGCCCGCCAAACTGGGCTTTACCCCCAAGCGGTTGCTGGGTCACCAGGCTGTATGGCCCGGTCGAACGGGCGTGAACCTTGTCTTCTACCAGGTGGGCTAGCTTTAACATATGCATCATGCCGACGGTTACTGCCCGGTCGAACGGTTCGCCGGTCTTGCCGTCATAGAGCGTCATCTTGCCGTAAACCGGGGCCGACTTGCCTGTCTCGAACATCACCCGGCTGATGTGCTGCTCCAGGGTTTTCTGGTCGATCCCCTCTGGGATAACGTAATGCGGGTGGACATGCTCCGCCCACTTGCGCAGCGCGATGTCGAAGGCGTTTTGATCGCGGCGGGCGCGTTCGTCTACGTCTAGGATGGATGCGTTGTAAATCAGCAGATCATCCGGGTGGTAGCCTTGTTCTATCAGCCACTCATCCAGCACCGCCCGCCGGAGGGCCACGCGGTCCGGGCGGAGGTCGTTCTCGAAGTCGTACTTATCGTTATCCTTCAGCCACTCCGCGCAGTACAGGCGGATGACCTCGTCGTCATCCTCGATTTGATAGGGGTCGTACTCAAATTGGTTGATCCACTCCCAGGCGCGTTCGGTGATCACATCCCAGGCGTGGTCAATCAACCAGGCGCGGCCTAACTCAGATTGGATTTCCCATTCCTTAGCGCCATCGAAAACCGGTGTAATTGCTCGGAAGCCGAGACGGTCGGCGGCCCAGCCCAGGTGGATTTCTAGCACCTGCCCGATATTCATACGGCCCGGCACGCCTAGCGGGTTCAAGATAATTTCCAGTGAACGCCCATCGGCCAAGAACGGCATATCCTCCAACGGGACAATCTTGGAGATCACGCCCTTATTCCCGTGGCGGCCGGCCATCTTATCGCCAACCGTTAGCTTACGGCGGTTGGCGATACTCACCCGCACCATACGCTCCACCCCGGCGGGCAGGTCGCGGTGTTCTTCGCGGGTGAATTCTTTAACATCAACGACCTTACCCCGGTTACCGTGGGGGAGGCGCAGTGAGGTGTCTTTCACTTCGCGGGCTTGCTCACCGAAGATGGCCCGCAGTAGTTTTTCTTCCGGCGAGAGTTCTTTTTCACCCTTGGGTGTGATCTTCCCAACCAAGATGTCATTAGGGCCAACTTCCGCCCCAACTCGCACCACGCCGCGCTCGTCAAGGTCTTTGAGAGCGTCTTCACCGACATTTGGTATGTCGTAGGTGATTTCTTCTGGCCCCAGTTTGGTATCGCGGGCTTCAACCTCATACTTTTCGATGTGGATTGACGTGAACTTATCATCGCGCAGCATCCCCTCACTGATCAGCAGCGCGTCCTCGTAGTTGCCGCCTTCCCACGATAAAAACGCAGTCAGAATATCCTGGCCTAGCGCCAGTTCGCCGAATTGTGTGGACGAACTATCGACAATGACATCCCCCGCTTCGACCCACTGCCCTTTTTGCACGATGGGCTTCTGGTCAACACAGGTCGATTGGTTGGATCGGCTGTATTTACGTAGGTGGTAGATTTTATCCTCGCCGGCTTCGGTACGGATCACGATCCGGTCGCCTTGCACGCTGACGACTTCCCCGGTATGCTCAGAAACGATGATCTGCCCGCTATCGTAGGCCGCTTGGCCTTCCATACCGGTGCTAACGATGGGCGTATCTGGGCGGAGCAGGGGCACAGCTTGGCGCTGCATATTAGACCCCATCAGGGCGCGGTTAGCGTCATCATGTTCTAAGAAGGGGATTAGCGAGGCGCTGATGCCGACGATCTGGCGTGGGGCAACCTCAACATAATCGACCTTGCGGATAGGGTTAATCGTGAACTTCTGATTATACCGCGATGATATGCGGTCCTCAACGAACTGCCGGCGCTCGTCTAGGGCGGCATTAGCCTGTGCGACCACGTAGTTATCTTCTTCATCGGCAGACATATACTGGCTACCTTCAGAAACAAACGGTCGCACGGGGACACTTTCTAACCCCATATCGCGCAATTTGTCTAGCACTGCTTCGGTGATGACTTCTTTTTCCTCGAACACGATCTCGTCGTTATCGTCCTCGATGTCGTCGCCCAACATCCGGCCCAACAAATCTGGATCGTCGATTGGTAACTCATGGTTGACCTTACGGTAGGGGGTTTCGATGAAACCGAATTCGTTAACGCGCCCGTAGCTGGCCAACCGACCGATCAGGCCGATGTTCGGGCCTTCTGGCGTTTCAATTGGGCAAATGCGCCCGTAGTGGCTGTGATGAACGTCGCGCACATCGAACCCGGCACGCTCACGGCGTAGGCCACCCGGCCCTAACGCGGATACAGTTCGCTTGTGGGTGAGTTCGGCTAGCGGGTTGGTCTGCTCCATGAACTGTGACAACTGCGAACTGCCGAAAAACTCGCGGATGCTGGCGACAACCGGGCGAATATTGACCAGCGAAACCGGGGTGAGGTTGTCATTTTCCTTGATGGACATACGCTCTTTCACCACACGTTCCATCCGACGTAAGCCGACGCGCAGCTTATTCTGAATAAGCTCGCCAACGGTTTTAACGCGACGGTTGCCGAGGTGGTCGATGTCGTCGGGGTCTACCATGTTGTTATTGATCATGATCATACGCTCAATCACCTTCACAATGTCTACCTTGGTGATTGTGCGGACATCACGCGGGACCATATTGTCGATCTGTAGGCGCTGGTTCAGCTTATAACGCCCGACGCGCTCCAAGTCGTAACGCCGCTGGTCGAAAAGTTGGCTGACCAGGTATTCCCGCGCATTTTCGAGCGTGGCGGGGTCGCCGGGGCGCATCTTACGGTAGAACTCCAAGAGGGCGGCTTCGGCCAGGGTTTCGTTTTTGCGCAGGTCGCCCCAGACGGGTTCGTTACTGATGGAATTGGCGATGTAGGTATGCACTTCGTCGGTGTCTACATCGGCATAGAGTGCTAATAGTTCTTCGTCGGTGCCCTCTTTGATGGGCCACAATGCCTCCGGGGTACCGTCGTCAACTGCCGCCAACGCTCGCAACAACACCGTGACCGGGACGGTCCGTTTACGGTTGAATTTGATCGTCAAGTAATCGTTTTTGCGGGTTTCAAACTCCATCCACGCGCCCCGATCCGGGATTAGCTTGGCATTGGCCATGCGCCGCCCGGTGGTCCGGTCGTCCTCAGAATCAAAATAGACGCCCGGTGAGCGAATCAACTGGCTGACGACGACACGTTCGGTCCCATTAATGATGAACGTGCCTTTTTCGGTCATGATGGGGAAATCCCCCATGAAAATATCGGCGGTGATCACCTCATCGCCTTGGTCACGGTTGACTAGCGCCACTCGGACGTACAACGGGGCCGCATAAGACATATCCCGTTCTAAACAGGCGGATTCGGAATATTTGGGTTCTTCAAACCAGTGGGTCAGGCCAAATTCTTGTGCTTCCTGGCTAGACCCCGGCAGGTAAAGCCGCAGGTTGCCATTGAAACTTTCTATCGGGGTAATTTCATCGAACAGTTCGGTCAGGCCGTTTTCGATGAACCACTCATAAGAATTGAGCTGAACGTCGATCAGCGAAGGAAGGGGTTCGACATCACTCGTGCGGGCGTAATTTTTGACACGCTTTTGAATTGGCACCGGGGTAACGCTCCTCAGTTGCTACGGTTGGGACGGGTGGCGGCTACTACCGATATGATGACTTGCGCTGTTGATGAGCAGGGGCAAGTGTACTGTTGGGCAATGGTCCAGTTGTTACAGAAGGGCATCGGCTGCGCCTGTTATCACAATCATGTGAATGATCAGTATAAACTGTGGGGTGAGGGGTGTCAAGCACTTAACACAACACACCTACCCCGTAAATTGATATCAAACGGGGAGGTCTTGAGGTAATCTTTAATTAACTGATGAGAGTGTAGCAGAAATCTGGCAGGGTGACAAGCAAGAGCCGAAAAGGGGTAGGGTGATCGCATCAAATGTTTCTAGTGGCATAGATTGGGATTGCATCCCAAACCCTGCCAATCTTTTGAAAAAGATTGACCAAAACTTACCCTTTTTGGCGCAAAGCGCCAAAAACTGCTGGTCAAGGATTGCT
>DAOTUA010000066.1:0-5261 GCA_034437355.1 Anaerolineae bacterium
TCACCCCCTAAATCCCCCTCTCCCACAGCTTCGCGGGGAGAGGGGGACTTCTCATCGCGTGATTTAGCCCCTCTCCCAGTGCCAAAGGCACGTTTGGGAGAGGGGTTGGGGTGAGGGCTGAGTCGTTACTCCGGGGCTTCGGCCCCGAACCCCACCGGCTTTTGTAAAAGATTGACCAAAACTTTAGCATAGAGCGTATCATGTTCAATAAATACAAACTGCCAACCACCGACCACAAGCTACCCTTTAACATCGGTGGGCGCATCCATACCGTTTCGTTCGATTTTGTCGCCAATACCCCCCTAGAAACGTGCAAAACGCGGCTATCCCAGTTACAAGACCTGCGCCAGCTTGACCCCTGGGTGCCGAAAACCCGCGTTCACTTCGATTACGTCAACGATCAGACTTACGCATTCATCATCCGAGAGAAAGAACCGGCCCCGGTCGAGTTGCGCGGGTATCTCAATCGGCTGGATGACGAACGCGCTTATATCAGCGGGCAGGCATCCGCCAAGATTTACCTGCAAGCGGCAGAATTTCTGTTTTTGTTTGGGTTGATTGTGCTGTTAACGATCTTCGTTGGCCTGTTTGTGGCGGTGCTGTTCTTGCCGCCGTTGGGTATCTTCATGCGCTATTACTGGCACGGTGCCCGCCGCGAGCGTGATCGGCTTGTGGCCGTCGTCCGAGATACGCTGACGTACTAGGGCTGCTCGGCGGTGGCGTTAACGTTATTGGAGAAGATACCGAGGTCTTGTGGCGGTAGATAACGGATCACCGCCCGCCCGATGATGTTACGCTTAGGCACCGGGCCAAAAGCACGCGAATCTCGCGACCGGTTGCGGTTATCCCCCATGAAGAAATACTCATTCTCAGCCAGCGTCCACGAGCTATCGCCACAGCGTGAGGTACACGGCGTATTCACGAAATACGGTTCTAAGAGTTGCTCGCCGTTGCGGTAGACCAGAGCGTTACGAATTTCGATGGTATCCCCCGGCAGGCCGATTACCCGTTTGATCAAGCGTTCGTCCTCATTTGGCGGAAAGAACACCGCTATATCACCATGTTTAATGTCGTCAAACAAGTAATGAACGCGGCTGATTAACAAAAACTGCCGGGTGTATAGCGATGGCTCCATGCTGGGGCCATCGACTACCGCCCGCGCCGTAGACAGGTTCACTAGCGCGATCATCGCAGCGATAAATAGCACCGTCTGCACGATTTCACGGAACAGGCCCGGTCGCTTGAGTTGCGGACGAGAACTTATCATGTGGCTTCCAATGCTTGCCTATAGGTAGGTTGGTTATTTGATACCAAGGTATAGTAGTTTAGCAAAGAAACGGCTGCGGGGGAACAAACAATCATTTGCGATTGTTGAAAAAACGGCTGATAACCGTCCCGCCAACCAGCCCCGCCAGGCCGCCGCCGCCGCCAAGCAGGTTCCCCGGCACCAAATCGGACCATTCCGCCTGGCCGTCGCCATCACCCATATTATCCACAATATTACCGGCGGCCTGCATGAAAAAGCTAAGGACCGAGAACAATATGCCAAATAGCACAAAGCCCATGCCACACACCCACCCGGCATAGAAAGACAACCCGGTTGCCAGGCTCACCGGTTCCCCGGCGCGGGCCGTCCCCAGGTAGAAGCTCCAGGCGCAGGCGAGCGCCCCAAACGCAAACCCAGATGTTGCCAGTAACCCCACACAGCCCCGGTTACTACTTTTCTTTTGTGTCATAGGTGGCTCTCTTTGAAAGTACGTATTGATCTTTTTACCAGTGTAACACGCCTGCCCGTTTTCGTGATGGGAATACAACGCGGATTGTCTGGGTTGTGTTGTAGGCAAGTATCACTGTGTACTCGCGTTTTGGCTCACACCCTGGCATCCCTTGATTCTGTATTTTCAGACCTGTTCACGCCTGTCGGGGCATAACGTGCTATGCCCTGGGTTCAGCACATTGACCCCCTACGCAATCCATCGTGTTTGGAATAACACGGTATTAATTTTGGCTGACGGTTGCCTGCCATAACCAAATGTCGGTTGCTTCGCCGGCGGCGGCCAGCGTGCGTCCATCCGCACTAAAGGCGACCGCCAGCACCGACCGCGCCGCTTGCGTGCCGCGCACTTCCCCGGCAAGTTCCCCGCTTTCGACATCCCACAAGCGCACGACCCCATCGAAGCCGGCGGTTGCCAGCAGCGTTCCGTCTGGGTTGAACGTCAGGTCGAATAAGCCGTCCGGGTGAGCCTGCTCAAGCGCCCATAGGCGCTGCGCGTCGGTGTTATCGGCGCTGAGTTGCCATATCTCGAACCCGCCCGCGCTACCCCCTAGCGCCATCGTTACGCCGTCCGGGGCAATATCTAAGCCATGCACCGCCCCGACCGCCCCATCTAATGCGAGCGTGAGCGCCTCCGTTGAGGTATTCCAGACGAGGGTTTCGTCGGACGGAAACCCGGTTCCCATCGCGATCTGTTCGCCATCCGGCCCATAGGCAATCCGTTCGACCAGCAGCGTATCGGCGGGGAAGGCTTGCAGCGGTTGTTGCGTGGCGGTGCGGTAGGTCTGCGTGAGGCCCGTGCCGAAGGCGAGGGCGAAGGTGTCGCCGTCGGGTGCGAACTCGCCATCGCTAATCGAGGGATAACGCGGCGCATTGACAGACGCCGCCCGCGTCTGAGAGCGCACATCCCATAAAAACGCGATCCCGTTGAACCCGGTCGTTAGCACCAGCCGTCCATCGGGGGAGACATCAACCGAGCGCACCGGGTGAAGCTGCCCTTCAAACACGGCGCTTTCGGTCCCGCTAGCCACATCCCAGATACGCATTGTTAAATCGTCGGCACCACTCACCAGCAACGCGCCATCGTCGCTAAAATCCAGGTCATTCACCGGCAGCGTATGCCCGGTGAGCGTGGCGGTTCGGGTGAGGGTGGCGGCATTGTCTGGGGAGATCGGCGGCGGGGTCGGTTGGGCTAAGCTCGGCAGGGCCAGCAAGCAGCCTAACAGGGCCACCACGGGACGGCGCAGTGCGATCATGATCATAGTCCTTGTCAGCTAATTCGGTAAAATATACTGAATATTGTCGGGGACGGGCGTGAGGATGTAAACATCGGTATATTGCGACCACGGCACCCAGTTATCATCGTCGTAGCCGAGGTCGATCCATAGACGGGTGCTGCGTGGCCCGCCGGTATCGGCGGCGATGCCGACCCCGTACCCCGGCACGTAAACTTGTGTGCCGTAGGGGATGACGGTGGGGTCTACCCCGACAATGCCTTTGGTCAGCACGCGCCCGGTCGCTGTAATATTATCCCCACCAAGCGCCGCGGGGTGATAACTGGTCGTGAGCATCCGAATTTTGCGCCAGTATTGGCGCGGGCCTTCGGGGGTATCTATCGACCGTGTGACAACGCCTGTCCCATAGGCCACGACGCGATCCTGGGGTTGTTGTGCGGTGACAGTTGCGCGTTGTTCGCGTTCGACTTCGACCCCATTTTCGTAACGCACACGAATATCAGTCCGGCGTAGGCCGTTTTGCCCCGGCTGGACCAGCCGAATTTGATCGAGTTCGAGCGAGTTATCGGCCTGAGAAACGTTCCCAAACGGGATGATCTCGGTTTCGGTGATGTATTCCTCCCGCACGCGGATCACACGGACGGTCATTGCGGGTTGTACGGCTACATCTTCGCCGGGGATAGCGTAATCTAAGCCCATCAGCGCGACGCCGGCATCTACCAACAACCCGCTGACGGTCGGGGCACGGGTGCGGGTTTGCAGCGAGACACCATCGGCAATGACGGTGGCGGGTTTCGCCCGTTGGATTTGAATGGTCATCCCGGCAATGACTGGCGCGTCTAGCCCCGGTTGGATTTGATCGGCAACGTAGACCTGCACCCCGGCATCGTAGAGCGCATCCCCGACCGTTTCGCCGTTGGTGCGTAGCTCGCGGCGGGTATCCCCATCTTGTAGCGAGATGTTCATCGCCCGCCGGATGCTAATCTGGTTGACCGGGACGGGCCATGTTTCTAGCAGGGTCGGGTTGGCGCGAGTGCCATCGACGGTAATGCGATCATCCGCCGCCAGGGTTAAGCCGATGCTCGCCAGCACTTCCGCCGGGTTATCCAGGCTGGTGCGATGCAGTTGGGTTTCGCCATTGATAGAGATAGCGACGTTTCTGGCGCGGTCTAAGCGGACGACCAACCCGTCTTGAACCGGGGTTTGGGGGTCAACGGAAAGGGTATCGCCCTCATAGAGCGTGATGCCATAATCCTGTAGCACATCCTGGATAGTGTGGGCGCGGGTGTTAACGGTGCGGTTCTCGCCGTTGGTGATAAGCGTGAGTTGGTCGGTCTGGGTGAGGGTGTAAAGGTAGATAACTAGCGCGGCCAACAGCACTAGGCCCACCAAAATCAGGATGCTAAAACCGATGATGAGGGTTTTGGAGGTTAAATGTCGGCGGGGAGGACGGGCAAGGGTTTCGTTATAGTCCGGTGGCATACGACGCATACAAACACCCAGCTCACTTAACAAAAATGGCACGAAATTATCATTTAGATGGACACCCGAACATCCACAACACCATCTCTAACCTTAGTGCTGCTGCTGTTAGGCCCTGACACGGTTCAGCTATGCCCGGTTCATGGAGCCGAATGCCCATCTAAATCGACAACTTCGCGCCGATTTTGAATTGCTAAAAATATCTTAAATAACCATTTTCCGCATGTCAACGGTTATTGGGTTACAGGTCAGGGCAATCGCACCCAAACTGAATCGACGTCAAAAGCACATCATACCTTGTTAAAACGTCTAGCAGGGGCTTTGCTCCAAAAAGGGTGAGTTTTAGTCAATTTTTTTCAAAAGATTGGCAGGGTTTGGGATGCAATCCCAAGAGCTATGCCACTAGAAAATTTGAAGCAATCGCCCTGGGGTTACAGGTGGGGCGATTGCAAAGTCGGTTTTGAAAGGTCAACACAACCTAGAAAGACTGGGGGGTAAATTACGCGAAAATTTCCGGTAAAATTAGGCTTTGTTGACGTTTGCCAAAAAAACTGGTGATTGTAGCCTTGGGTTCAGCACGCTGAACCCAAGGCATAACTACCCGATAAAATTTGTCTTAAATGAGTCGCCTATCTATGTCGGAGCGTTCGTCACGACCAACCAACAACACCCTGCTTGGGTGGCTATATGGTGTCCCTCAGATGCGCCGCCGCGTTGCCAACCGCTATCCGTCCGAACGGCTGGTGATGGCATCTGGCGCGATGCTCATC
>DAOTUA010000067.1:0-23578 GCA_034437355.1 Anaerolineae bacterium
CTTCGAGGCGATGGTGATGATCACCCGTGGCGGCGTCATCCCTGGCGGTTAACATATGTTTGATGTCTAGAATTTCTGCTAGGACACCGCCAGGGATGACGCCGCCACGGGTGATCATCACCATCGCCTCGAAGGGGCCGACCGCCTGCAATTGGGGCACGAGTTTATCGACCAGTACGTCGACATCATCCCAGGTTAGAATTTCGTTTCGGGGAAAACCCTGTGGGTTATCTACCATGATCTATCCGTCCTCATCCACATCATGAATAAAGCGCCCTAAAAGGCACTGACATAGTTTGTAAGTGTAACAGATATGTGGCGATTGATCACATATTCCGATGAGGGGGTACGAACATTTTGTCATCACCGACATCGTAGGGGAGGGTCGCCGTGCCCTCCCGATACGCGCACCAACGGGAGTCCACAGAGGGACTCCCCTACAAGGGCTTATGGTGGACCAATGTCTCGGTATTTGGTTATGCAACTATTTTTTCAATCCACAAAAAAAAGTGAACAGAAACTTATTATTTCGGACGCTTTGCGTCCGAAAACACGGGTGCAAAGGCTTTGCACCCTTTGCAGGGGGTGGGGGATGTTTGCAAAAAGTGATTGCGGTATCTGGCGGGATGTTGTGTATAATGGACGGTTGTTGTATGCAAACAGAGACCCTGCCTGTGAAGAATTGGCGTATCGGGCTGTTAGGCACCGCGATTAGTTTGCTGGCAGTCTGGTTTTTTTATACTCAGGTCGATTCATCCCAACTTTGGATGTCATTACAGACGGCGAATTATGTTTTCGTATTGCCGTGTATGGCGTTGTTACTTTTGGGCCTGGTTACGCGGGCACTGCGTTGGCAAGTTCTACTAGATGGTGGACTGCCGTTGATGCGGGCCTTTAGCATCATGAATGTGGCCTACTTGGTGAATGGGGTGTTACCGCTACGAATTGGCGAGTTTGCCAGGGCATACTTGGCGACACGTGCTAAGCCGCCTGTCCCGGTGATGACATCGGCCAGTACC
Organism: Anaerolineae bacterium; assembly: GCA_034437355.1. GTDB lineage: Bacteria > Chloroflexota > Anaerolineae > Aggregatilineales > Phototrophicaceae > DAOTTY01. Next base: position 1,020 of record DAOTUA010000067.1, read on the forward strand.
ATTATTGCCGAGCGTCTGCTGGACCTGATGGCGGTGATCATCATGGCGCTGTTTTCGTTGAGTGTGGCCCCTCTGCCAGAACAGGTCCGGGCTAGCGCAGTTATATTAGGCCCGTTGGCGGTGGTCGGGTTTGGGGTGTTGGTATTGCTGGCGCATTACCGGGGCTTTACCGAAAAACGGTTAGATGCCATGCTGCGCGGGGTAACAGGGTTGAATCGCATCCCTATTCGGGATTTTGTCGGACATTTCTTGAACGGGTTGGCCCCCCTCACCCAGCCGCGTAAACTGTTGGCGGCTGTCGTGTTTACGGTGCTAAGCTGGGGTATATCTGCGGTGGCGGGATATGTGTTGATGTTCGCTTTTTATGAGGAAGCAAGCTGGGCAACGACGTTTTTGTACATTGCATCGGCAGCCTTTGCGATTGCGGTCCCGGCAGTACCGGGGAATGTGGGCACCTACGAGGCGGCGATCTTGCTAGCGTTGAACGCAACGGGTTACCCGGCGTATAGTGCGGGTCAGTTGAACGGGGTTGCGCTTTCGTTTGCGGTGATGGTCCATGCAGTGAACCTGTTTGTGCATGTGGCGACGGGGGTCGTCGGGTTTGTGCAGGAAGGGGTCACGCTGCGCCAACTCTCACAGGGCGTTAAACGTATCCAACACAGCGACGCAAGTTAACTGAGGACACGCTATGAACCAGACACCATCGGACAAGCTCAAGATTCTGTTTTACCTGTTGTACTACCTCCCTCACCGTACAGGCGTGCCGATCTATATTGAACGGCTGAGCCAGGCGTTGGTGGGACGCGGGCATGAGGTGACGATCTTAACGGCACAACATCAGCCGGGACTCCCCCGCCACGAGGTCGTGGAGGGGGTGCATATCCGGCGGGTGTGGGCACCGCCGATCCCGATTAGCCGGGGGATGATTATGCCGGCTTTCCCGTTGGTCGCGTGGCAACACATCCGCGAGGCGGACGTGATCAGCGTGCAGACGCCGGTCCTGGAAACGGCGCTGATGAGTGTGTTAGCACGGCTGGCCGGGAAGAACATTGTGGTCACACATCACGGCGATCTGCATCTGCCACAAGGGGCGGTGAATCGGTTTATAGAGCGAACCATGTTCGAGCTATACCAGTTTATGGGGCGGGCCGCGCCGCGTATCGTGTTATACAGCCAAGATTACGCCGATCATTCTTACTATGCGGCACCATTCCGCGAAAAGGTGCAGCCGATTTACCCGCCGATCATCATGCCACCGCCGGACCCGGCCCGCGCCGAAGCGTTACGGGCGGAATGGTCGCACCAGGGCGGCCCGGTGATCGGGTATGCCGGGCGGTTTGTGGAGGAAAAACGCCCGGATTTGTTGATCCGGGCGCTGGCTACGATTAATCAGCACTACCCCAACGCCCGGATCGTATTTGCAGGGGAATACGACATCAAATACGAAAACACCTGGGAGACCTACCAGCCGATTGTGAAGCAGTACGAAGATCAGTTGATCTTTTTGGGGTTGGTGGACGATATGCAGTTTATGGCGGATTATTTCGCGGCGTGTGATGTGTTGGCGTTGCCGTCGGATACGGAATGCTTCGCGCTGGTGCAAGTCGAGGCGATGCTAAGCGGGACGCCGGTTATGATGACGGACACCCCCGGCGGGCGGGTGCCGGTACAGGTCACTGGGATGGGCAAGCTGGCACAAGCCGGTGACCCGGTGGCGATGGGGGAAGCGGTGGTCGATATTTTGAACAACCCGGCGCAATACATCAAAACGCGGGAGGAGATCGAGGCGTGTTTTTCATTCGAGGAGACGGTGAACCAGTATGAACAGCTATTCCGAACGTATGCCCGGCGCTAAACCTGACCCGCAGCCAGCAGTCCCGCTGGCAACCATCCGCCACATGACGCGCAACGAGGCGGATATGGCGTTCAAAAAGCGGGTGCAGACGATTTTTGAGTGGACGAACCCACAACCGGACGACCTCATCTTAGATATTCCGTGCGGGCGTGGTTTCTACCTGAATATGTTCGATTATGCGACCGAGGCAACCGTGATCGGGGCAGATTTGGCGTGGGATGTGCTGGAAAAAGCCCGACGCAATACGGCCCAGGCGGGTATTCCATTACAAGCTGCCAGCATTTACAGCTTACCGTATCCATCAGGGACGTTCGATGCGGTGATATTATCTGAGGTGTTAGAGCATCTACAGGATGATGTCGCCGGGCTGCGAGAGGTACGGCGAGTTCTCAAACCGGGTGGGGTGGTCGCGATTACAGTCCCGAATGTCAATTACCCGTTCTGGTGGGACCCAATTAACAAGACGCTGGACACGCTGTTCGGTACGCACATCAGCCGGGGGCCATTGGCCGGATTATGGGCGAATCATCATCGGCTGTACGACCGGGGCCAACTCCGGGAGGTGGTGCAGGCTGCCGGGTTCGAGGTAGAGGTAGAACGCGCCTTTACGCATCATAGCTTCCCGTTTATACATAACATCGTGTACGGCATCGGCAAGCCATTACTGGAAAGCGGCCTGTTACCGGGTGAGATGGCAACTGCCGCCGACCGAACCACATTCGAGCAAAACAGCGGTAACCTGCTCAACCCGATTAATCTGGGGGTAGCGGTGTTGAATTACTTCGACCGCCCCAACGTGATTGACGAACCCCCCGGCAAACCGACCGTAAACCTTGCTATCAAGGGACGCAAACCAGGATATTGATATGTCAGACGACGCCCCGGATATTTACACATCAGACGATTTCGAGCCGGCAGACGACGATAGCGCCTTTGCCCCACCGCTATCAGCCACGCCACCAGATGAGCGCATTGACGTTGCGCGTGATGCGTTGCGTCACTTCGAGGCGCTGACGCTCGCGGAGGTACTCGGTCGGTTGATACGTCAGCCGCGTAGCACCTGGCGCAAGCTACACACCGTCTTGAGTACGCCTGCGTATCGGTCGTTGCCGGCTTTATCGGGGCCGGATACATCCCGGCTGATGGAACCACCCGCCCCGGCCCCATCCACTGATGAAGCGGAAGGTGTCGAATCGGTTGTTATCGCGGACACCGCCGCTGAGTTGGAGGATGTCAACCACCGTAAAGAGGCGTTAGTGATGGGTTTACGCATGATCAGCATTTTGATCGCGTGGGCCGGTAATTCGATGGTCGCGGCGGCTGGGATTAACGGGACGGGGGCGCGAGTCGGGCAGGGGGTGGTGTGGCTAGGGATTGCGGTTGGTGTGTGGCTGATCACGGAATTTTACGCGCACGGGGATGATCTGCGTGGCTGGTGGGCGAATCGTGGTCAAGCTGACGGTACAACCGCCGCGCCCGCATCGGATGCTAAAACCGTTAGCTATCATCCGGTGCGGGTGGTCCTGTTTGGGGCGGGGACGGTGGCGGGGGTGATGACGATATTGTTTACACGCGACAACCAGTTTACGTTTGTGGGGTTCGCGGCGTGGATGGTGTGCATTATCGCCTTTAGCGGGGCGTTAGCGTCGGATCAGTTTCTGTTTACGCCTAAGCCGTTCCGGTGGCGGGTGCCGCACTTCTGGAAGTCGTCAACGTTTTATGCGCTGGTGGTGATCGTGTTGGTGGGAGCGTTCTTCCGCACAGTGAACTTAGAGCGCACGCCACCACAGATGACCAGCGATCACGTCGAGAAATTGTTAGACGCGCAGCGTGTTTTGGATGGGGACCGGCAGGTTTTCTTCCCGAATAATGGCGGACGTGAAGCGTTTCAGATGTACGCGATAGGGCTGCTGGCGAGCCTACCGCTACCTGGTTTGGGTATGGACTTCACCACGCTCAAGTTATTATCGGCGCTGGAGGGAGTGGTAACGCTGCCGTTGTTATGGTGGTTTGGGCGCGAGGTGATCGGGCGGGAAGATCGACGGCTGGGTAATATAGTGGGGTTGGTGTTGGCGGGGTTGGTGGCGGTGAGCCATTGGCATGTGGCGTTGTCGCGGTTGGCGTTGCGGATCGTGCTAACACCGTTGATGACGGCGTGGCTGTTGATCTACCTGGGACGGGCGATGCGGAGCAACGACCGTGACGAGTTTCTGAAAGCGGGGTTGGTGCTAGGGGCCGGGCTGTATATGTACCAGGCGGTGCGGATGTTGCCGCTTGTGGTGATTGTCGGGGTGTTGATCGCGGTGATAGCGCGGGTGCGATCTTGGGGGGGGCTGCGCGATTATGCGCTCAATTTTATCTCGCTGGTGTGGGTATCGTTTATCACGTTTTTGCCGCTTTTTGTGTTTTCAATCCAGATGCCGGACCTGTTCTGGCGGCGGACTGCTGGGCGGCTGCTAGGGGATGCGCTCATCCAGGAAGTGGCGGACGATGGCAGCATTGCGATGAGGGACGCTACTTTTAGCGAGCAACTGACGGCTTTCCGGGCGAATTTACCGATTTTGGGCGAGAACATCCGCGATGCGCTGGTGATGTTCAACTACAAAGGGGATGTTGCATGGATCAACAATTTCCCGAATGCCCCATTGATGGATATGCTGGTGGGTGGCTTGTTTGTGGTGGGTGTAGCGGCCTGGACGGTGCGTATTATCCGGCGGCGGGATATGGTGGATGTGTTAATGCCGATGGCCTTGTTTTTGATGTTGTTGCCGTCGGCGTTGTCGATTGCCTACCCGGTAGAGAACCCATCAGCGACGCGCACCAGTGGCGCATTACCGGCGGCCTATCTGTTGGCGGCCTATCCGTTGGCGCTGGTGGTACGATCTGGATGGCGGTTGGGCCGGGAGCATTGGGCGCGGTGGGGGATCACGCTGGCGGTTGTGGGCGGGGTGATGGTGATCAGCTTCAGCCAAAACGCCCAAACGTATTTCCGCAAATACCACGATAATTACTTGTTATCATCGCTGCCATATGATCAGGCGGGCGAGAATTTAGCAGTTTTCAACATCACGGTTGGCAATCGGGGCAATGCGTTTATGATAGCTTACCCGTATTGGTGGGATCATCGGGCGTTGGGCTTAGAGGCGGGTATGGTAGACTATCCCAACGGAATCGTAAGCCTGGGGGATGTGCCGGAGTTCCTTTACGATGCTTTCCAACGCACGGGGCGCTATCAGTTCGACCCGAACCGTGACTTGCTGTTTTTCTTTGCTGTGGATGATACGGACACGCTCAGGCAGTTACAGGCATGGTTCCCGGCTGGCAGCGCGGAGTTTGTGACGATTGAAGAACAGAATCGCAACTATGCGATGTATCGCGTCCCGGCGCTGGGGTTGAGTGCGTTTAGCGCGTTCTTGGCAGAGTATGAGATGGCTCTACAAACAACCGAGTGAGGCATTTTACGGGAGGGGGTGTATAACGTGATGAAATTGCTAGTTGATGCACAATCTAAACGACCAGAGTTTACAAATTACGGGTGATCATGCTCGATAACATACCGCAGGAAAATAAAACGTTACATCGCACTACGGTTTTCAACCGGGGCAACCTGCTGGTTGCGCTGCTGTTGGTGCTGGTGTTGGCAGTGGGGGGCTATTATCGGTTTGTGGGCCTCAACTGGGATGACTTTACGCACCTGCACCCAGATGAACGCTTTTTAACGTCGGTTGTATCGGCGCTGGGTAGTCAGATCGCACCGGCTACGGATAGCTCGGTGACGTTACAGACTTGCCAGGAACGTTACCCGGATGATGGCGGGCGCGGCCTGTATCTGAATGGTGGCTATTTCGATTCCGCCTGTTCTGCTTTGAACCCGAATAACCTCGGGTTTGGGTTATACGTCTACGGGACACTGCCGCTATTTATTGCGGATGTTGCCAGCGACCGTTACGCAGATTTGAGCTTGCTGATCGACCAGTGGCGGGCCGAGTTAACCGACACAGAACCACTCCCACGGGCTGCCCAGGATGTTTGGCGCGGGTACAGTGGGGCGCATCTGGTATGGCGGGGATTGAATGGCGTCTCGGATTTACTCGCGACGGTGTTTTTATTCCTGGTGGGGCGGCGTTTGCACAACAAATGGACCGGGCTACTGGCGGCGGCGCTGTATATCGCGGCTCCGTTACCGATACAGAAGGCGCACTTCGCAACCGTTAACAGCATGGCGAATTTCTTTGGGGTGCTGGCGTTTTACTTTGCGGTGCGCGTACAAGATAAGGGCCGGCTTGGGGATTATGCCGGGTTTGGGGTGGCATTCGCGGCGGCGCTGGCGAGCCGAATCAACCTGGTGCCGTTGGTCGTGTTGATCTTGTTGGCGGCGGGGCTACGGATGCTCCCGGTGCTTGACTTGCGGCTGGCGTGGGGTGAACGAAACCGTATCATCTGGCGGGAGTTCGGCGGGTTGGTGCTGGCAGGTATCTTGACGATTGGGCTGTTCCGTATCTTCCAACCGTATGCGTTTGTCGGGCCGCAGATTGGGTCGATTAATTTTGAGGTCTTGCTCAACGGTGGGCATGGGTTCGGTATTTTGAACCCAGCCTGGTTAGATAACATCGGGCAGGCGCAGTATCTTGTGAGTGGTGCAGCGGAAAGCCCCCCGAACTGGCAGTGGGTCAACCGGATGGGGTACGTGTTCCCGATCTCGAATATGCTGCTGTGGGGGATGGGCCTGGCGCTTGGCCTGAGTGCGTGGCTGGGATGGGCGTGGGCGGGGGTGCGTGTGGTGCGTGGGGTGCCGGGGGCCACTCGGAACTTGCTGCCGGTGGGGTGGGTGCTGGTGTATTTCGCGTGGATCGGCAACCTGTGGGTGATGTCGATGCGCTACTACCTGCCGTTATATCCGGCGCTGGTGCTGATGGCGGCTTGGGCGTTGGTGGAGATATGGCGGCGGGCGCGACTGGCGACGCACCCGGCTTGGCGCTGGCGTGGGGCGGCGTTGGCGGTCGGGGTGTTGGTATTCACGCAGCTATGGGCCGTGATGTTCACCAACATCTACCGAAACCAACTCACCCGTGTGCAGGCTAGCCACTGGGTCTGGGAAAATGTGCCGGGTGATTTCAGCATGACGGTAACGGATGCGCCCCCAGCAACGCCCCGGATCAATATCGGTATATTTAACCAGAATATCCCCGGCGAACAACTCGATATGCAGGTTTCGCTGCTGGAGCCGTCCATCGACTACAAACAGACATTCACAGCCCCGGCGGATGGGACCATCCGCGAGGTGCATATCCCGCACTTGGGGTCACGGTCGGATACGCCGCCAGATGAGCCGCACCGGTTGCGGGTTTCCATCCATCCGGCAAGTGATAACGGCTTGCTCTCGCAAGGGCGGCTTACCGGGGACTTCCCACGCGGCGATCATCCGGTTGGAGAGCCGTACACTGTCGAGCTAGAAACGCCGGTAGCGGTCGAAGCGGGCCAAACGTACACCTTCCGCGCCCAGCTTGAAAGCGCGGCCCCCTTGTTGATTTCTGGGGCGATTGTCTCTAATGAGGGGGCCTGGGATGACCCGGTGCCAACGGTTGTTTGTCAGATGCCGGGCGGGATTACGCTAGCGGATAATCCGCCGCCGGGGTTGAACACCGCCCGTAATTGCAACGCCCGTAATGCCTACGGGATGATTGTCAATGGTTATGCGCTGCCGATGGCGCTGGACGATATACCGCTGAAACGAGAGGCTTTGCGGCAGGGTTTAGACAACAGTGACTATATTATCATCAGTAGCAATCGGTTTTACGATACGGTCAGCCGTAACCCTGGGCGCTGGCCGTTGTCGAACACGTATTACGACGCGCTGTTTAGCGGCGCGTTGGGTTACGAGTTGGTGGCGACCTTCCAGGAAACGTTCGAGCTAGGGCCGTTGCGCGTGCCGGACCAGCACTTACCGACTATGCAGGCCCCGGTGTGGCTCAATGAGTTTGAGGCAGAAGAAGCGTTTCATGTTTACGATCATCCGGTGGTGTTTGTGTTCAAGCGGGGCGAAGATTACAACCCGCAGGCAACAGCCCGCATCCTGGAGAGCGAATCGCTGGTAAAAACAGAAGAACTAGCGATTGGATCGTTCAATGCTCCAGAGTTGATCGGCGTGAATCCGTTGTACTCACTCCCGGCGGACGAAACGCCCACGCAGTTACAACTCAAACCGGAGGAACGTGAGATACAGTACGAAAACGGCACCTGGTCCGAGCGATTCAACCGAGACAGCCTGGTCAACCAGCAGCCGGTGATCACGGTGTTGGTGTGGTGGCTGCTGATCATGTTGTTCGGCTGGGTAACGTTCCCGTTAGCGTTTGCGGTGTTCCCGATGTTGCCGGACCGTGGTTATAGTGCGTCTAAGTTTATGGGGCTGTTGGCGGTCGGGTGGTTGGCGTGGTTTGCGACGAGCTTAAACGTGCGCCTGTGGCATGGTGGCGGCCTGTGGCTGACGCTGGGCCTATTGGCGGCCCTTAGCGGGTGGATCGGTTGGCAACAGCGGCACGAGTTAAACCGTTACATCCGGGATCAGCGGGGCCAATGGCTGTTGATCGAGGCGATTACGCTGGCGGCGTTTTTGTTCTTCTTGGGGGTGCGTGTGAGCAACCCGGACCTGTGGCATCCGTCTTTTGGTGGCGAGAAACCAATGGACTTTGCCTATTTTAACGCTGTGCTGCGCAGTACGACCTTCCCGCCTATCGACCCGTGGCACGCGGGCGGGTACATCAACTATTACTACTTCGGGTTTGTGCTGGTGGGGTCGCCGGTGCTGATGCTTGGGGTTGTACCGTCTATCGCATATAACCTGATCATCCCGACGATATTTGCAGTGACCGGGATCGGCGCGTTCGGGGTGGCGTTTAATATCGTCGGGGCTTTGCAAAACCGAACCGAGCGCCCCAGGCTTGTTGGCAACCCGTGGACGGCGGGCATCGTGGCGTTGTTGTTGGCGGTCGTGCTGGGTAACCTGAATACCCCACGTGTGTTTTTCAATGGGCTGGCACGGATGGGCGGCTACACCCCTACCGCCGACATCACGGAGTATTACCGCGAGGAAGTCGTGCAAGAGCGCGGCATCGAGCCGGGTAGCCCGGAGATGATGGCGCTGATAGAGAAGGCCAATAACCCGTCTGCGTTGGACCGGCTACAGTACAACTTAGACGAAAGCGTTGAGAGCCTGATCGCAACCGGGAACGGATTCTGGCAGATGATCGCTGAGGGGCGCACGCTGGAGGTGCCGACGAATCGCTGGCATTGGGCGGCAACGCGCATCCTGGCGGAAGCGCCGGTCAGTTCGGGTGGGGCGATCACGGAGATGCCGTATTTCACGTTCTTATATGGGGACCTGCACGCGCATATGATCTCGATGCCGATGCAGTTGTTCATGATGTTGTTCTTATTCCACGAATTGATCCATGCAGGCCAACAGCGGCGGCGGTTATTCCCGTCGGTGTTGGCGATCACATTTGGCGCGGTCACGGTCGGGATGATCCGAGCGACGAATACCTGGGATTGGCCGACGTACTTGTTGCTGGGCGTGATGGGGCTGGGGTATGCGTGGTGGCTCAAGTGGCGGTCGTTGGGGCGGGCGGCTATCGTGGATGTGGTGTTGCGCGTCGGCGGCTTCATCAGCCTGAGCGTGTGGCTGGCACTACCGTATACGCGCTGGTATGCGGCTGTTTACGGCAGCGCCGAGGCCTGGACCGGGCCGAAAACGCCGATCTGGGCGTATCTGACCATTCATGGGGTGTTTGTGTTCCTGGTGTTGTCGTTATTGGTATGGGAGACAGCCCAATGGTTGCGATCCGTGCAGGTGCGGGCGTTACGCGGGCGGTTGGTGTGGGTGTATGTTTGGCTGGGGGTGGCGTTGGCGCTGCTGGCGATCAGCTATGGGCTGACGGTGGGCGGATGGTCGGTTTCGGTTCTGGTTGTGCCGATGGTAGCGTGGGCGGTGGTGTTGTTCTTCCGGCCTGGGCAAAACCGGGAAATGCAGTTCGTGTTGGTGTTGCTCGCGGTGGCGCTTGGCGCAACGTTGGGCGTCGAGTTCATTGTGATTGCGGGTGACATCGGGCGGCAGAACACGGTATTTAAGTTCTACTTGCAGGCGTGGTTGATGTTTGCGGTGGTTGGTGGGGTGGTCGCAGCGTGGCTGTTGCAAGATAGCTTCCGATGGCGCTTCTCGGTGCGGGCCTGGTGGCTGGGGGTGTTGGGTTTGCTGGTGATGGTGGCGGCGCTGTATCCGATTATGGCGACCCAGGCCCGCAGCCTGGAACGGATGGCCCCCGGCCTGGGCTTGACACTAGACGGGCAAGCCTACATGCGCGAAGCTCAACACTATGAGGTGGTTAATTCTAGTGCTGGGCGAGCCGAAACGCTGGACTTGAGCTACGATTACAACGTGATCCGGTGGTTGCAGGATAACGTGCCGGGGACCCCGGTCATTATGGAGGCCCAGAGCGAGGCTGAATATCGGTGGGGATCGCGGATTGCGATCAACACCGGGATGCCAGCCGTCATCGGTTGGAACTTCCATCAACGCCAGCAACGGACGTTCTTCCCAATGCCGCAGATGGTCCAGCAGCGCGTGGCAAATGTGAATGCGTTCTATACCACCGATACCCCCCAGACTGCCGCCGACATCTTGCAGCATTACGAGGTTTCGTATGTGATCGTCAGTGCGTTGGAACAGGCCCGTTACCCCGGCGTGATGGATCGGATGGGGGCGCTGGTCGATACTGGGGTGATGGAGCAGGTTTACAATGAGGACGATTACGCTTATATTTTCCGCGTGGATCGGGTGGCGGCCCAGCAATTGGCATTGGGGATGATAGAGATAACCGCAAACAGTCGTGAGGTTGCAACAACAGAGTAACGATGGTGACGTTAATCGAGTGGTTGGCCCGCGAGGGATGGATCATTGTCAGTTGGTGGGCGTTGGTGACGCTAGCGGGGGCGGCGGTGTTGCCGTTGTGTGTGCGGCTGTTCGGTGGCCTGCCGGATAAGGGCTATACGTTAGCGCGTGTGGTGGGATTGTTGCTGGTCGGATATGTGTTCTGGTTATTGGCGGTGCTTGGGTTTTTGCGCAATACCGCCGGGAATATCACCTTCGCGTGGTTGATTGTTACGGTTGGGGCGTGGGTGCTGTACTACCTGATCCCCGGTGAGCGTGCAACCTGGCGCGAGCTATGGCGCGATAACCGCACGGCGATTATCACGGGGGAGGTGTTATTTGTGGTGTTGCTGGTGGGGTGGGCCATCGTCCGGGCGGGGCACCCGGCGTTGTTCGCTACCGAGAAGCCAATGGAACTCGCGTTTATGAGCGCCGCCCAACGGAGCGAGACTTTTCCGCCGAATGACCCGTGGATGAGTGGCTACGCCATCAGCTATTACCACTTCGGCTATATCATAACGGCGATGCTGGCGAAACTCAGCGGGATTCATAGTCCGGTCGCTTTCAACATGATGATCGCGCTGTTGTTTGCGTTGACGGGGCTAAACACGTTTGGCGTCGTCTATAACCTGATTCGCAGCCGTGAAAGCGCCCGGCGGCGGGTAGCGGTCGGGGTCGGCATATTGGGAAGTGTGCTGATGATACTCATGAGCAACTTTCAATTCCCGTTGATCGAACTCCCCTACCAGAACGACACCATATCGCAGGGGTGGCTTTCTTTCTGGGATAGCCAGGACCGCACCCAGGCCCCGTCCATCGAACCGGACGACGATCCGCTTGTGATAGAGCCGGAAACGTGGGATTACTGGTGGTGGTTCCGGGCGAGCCGCACAATCAATGATCGACATCTGCCGCGCATTGTCGATGGCGAGCTAGTCGCGGACCCGGTCGGCGCGAACGTGATTGATGAGTTCCCTCAATTTAGTTTCTTACTGGCGGATGTGCATCCGCATGTGTTGGCGCTGCCGTTTGCGGTGTTGGCGGTCGGGTTGGCGCTAAACATCCTGCTGACAGCCGCACCGCCGAGCGTGTATCACCTGCTGTTTTATGGGGTGGCGATGGGTGGGCTGATGTTTCTGAATGTGTGGGATGGGCCGATCTATATGGTGGTGCTGGCCGGGGCGGAAGGGCTGCGGCGGTTGGTCCGGCGGGGGGGGCGTTGGCTGGGCACGGATGATTTGCTGATGGTCGGGTTATTCCTGATGACGTTGATCGGGCTGGCGTTGCTGTTCTACCTGCCGTTTTTCATCAGCTTTCGTTCGCAGGCTGCCGGAGTGATCCCTAATGTGGAGTTCCCAACGTTGTTCCGGCAATACTTCTTGGTGATGGGGCCGTTTATCCTGTTGTTGACGCCGTTTCTGCTATATGAGGCGTGGCGCGGTCGGAATAGCGCCAACTGGCGGGCCGGGATATATACGAGTTTGGCGCTATGGGGGGTGTTATTGGCAACACTGGCGGTTCTGGTGATGGTGGGGCTAGTGATTCCAGCTTATCGGGATAGTGTTTTACGCTACATCGGCGAGCGTGGCGGGTTGGCCCGTGCTACGCCGATTATCTTACTCAAGCGTTTGAGCCACAGCGTAGCAACGATTGTACTGCTAGCGGCGCTGACAGTGGTGATCGCTCGCTTATTGCGGAGGCCCGGCGACGATAGCCCGTCAACGCCGTATACCCCATCAACCGCGTTTGCGTTGTTGTTGGTGGCGTGTGGGGCGGGGATCACACTGATACCGGAGTTTTTCTACCTGCGCGATAACTTCGGTGTACGGATCAACACAATTTTCAAGTTCTACTATCAGGCGTGGGTGATGTTTGCGGTGGCGGCGGCGTATGGTGTCTACACGATGGGGTTTGCGCTGCCAAGCGATGAGGGCGTCCCGTCTCGCCCGTTACGAGTGGCCTATAGGGTGTTGGTGGTGCTGGTGATGGTGATGGGCCTGCCGTATGCGATCCTGGGGGTGCATAACCGGGTCGTTATCGAAGGGGGACGGGCCGGGAACACATCACAGCCTTTCACCTTAGATGGCGGGCCGTCGTTGGTCACGTCGGATGATTATCAGGCGATCATGTGTTTACATGAACAGGTTACAGGCGATAATGTGGTGGTGGCGGAGGCTATCGGCCCGGCGTATCGCAATCAGTATGGGCGCGTCGCCTACCTAACGGGTATCCCGACGGTGCTAGGCTGGGAAGGCCACCAACGCCAATGGCGCGGGGCCACCTATAACGCTATTGCCGGGTCACGACGGACGGATATTGAGATATTGTACAATGACCCGCGCTGGGAAGTTGCTGTTGATGTGATCCGAACCTACGGGATCGACTATGTTTTTTATGGTACGACAGAAAGACAAGGAACCGGCGACCAGGGGCCTTATAGCAGTGCCGGTGAGGATAAATTCATCGAAAACCTGGAGCCAATTTGCAGGCGTGGTAACAGCGTCTTTTATCGGGTGACACCCCGCGCATTAGATAGGGTTGGAGCAAATTCATGACGGACTGGCAGAATATTCTGGATGATGAGGCCGAGCAAATGCTAGGCCCGCGTGATACAAACAACGCAAGCACAAGCCCAGCCGATGGCGTTCAGGTCACGGTGGAGGCGCTAGCATATGCGTTACTGGCGTTGCTGGTGGCGGGGATGTTCCTATTACGGTTGGGGATTATCCCGTTGACAGCCGATGAGGTCCCGCGAGCGTTGGCCGCGTGGCAGGCCATCCAGCCCAACAGCGACCCGATCAGCTTACCGGATAGCGCGTTGATCCAATTGGGGCACCTGATGGTGTTGGCAACGCTGGGTAGTTCGGAGGCGGTCTTGCGGCTGCCAACCGCCCTGGCGGGGATGGCGTTGGTATTCTCGCCGGTGTTGTTTCGCTCGATGTTTGGTCGGGCGCGGGTCTTTGTCATGTGTGTGCTGCTGGCGGCTTCACCGGTGGTGCTGGCCGGGTCTCGGCTGGATAGCCCGGTGATCTGGGAGATGCTGCTAACGGTTATCAGCCTGTGGACGGTGTGGCGTTATCTTGTGACCAGACAAGCCGCTTTCGCCTATAGTGCGACGGTGTTACTGATCACGGTTGGGCTGATGGCCGGCCCGACCGGGCATGTGGCGGTGATCACGATTTTGCTGGCGTTTGCGCTGGCAGAACGCTTGTTACCCCCCGATGCGGATGTCGGATCGGTGGGGCAACACTTACACGCTTGGCCCTGGCGGGTCGGGATCGGGTTTGGGGCGTTGGCGGTGGTGGTGGTAAGTACGTTGTTTATGACGTATCCGGCGGGATTGAACGCGGTTGGTAGCGGTTTTGGGGAGGGGGTGCGCGGTTGGGTGGGGACGGTGCCGAACGCGCCGTTATTTTTCGCAGCTTCCGCCAGCTTGCTGTACGAGCCGATCTTGTGGATTTTCGGGATCGTGGGCGTGGTTATCATCGCCCGGCACGATAAACCTGCTTACCCGGATTTATTCCTGCTGGCGTGGGCGGCTATCGCGGCGTTGATGGCGCTATTGTATGCCGGATCGACGGCAGCTAACGCGCTCTGGCTGACGGTGCCGTTGGTCGGGTTGGTGTCTGGGGTGGCGGTGCATCTACTGGTAGATGAGGATGGCTGGCTGTGGTTCAGCGAGTCCGACCGGGTGACGAACTTGTTCGGGTTATCCGTACCGGGGTGGTCTCGGTGGGTGGTTGCTGGAGCGACAGCGGGTATCCTAATGCTAGCCTTGATGCACGTCGGGGAACTGGCCCGGACAATACAGATCATGCCGGTGAATAACGGTTGGAACAGTGCTATAACACAGCTTGCGCCCTCCGGCGTGATCTTGTTGATCCTGTTGCTGCTGCTGGTATTTATGGGCTTCACGGTTGCCAGCGCGTGGGGCAGCGTGGCGACACTGCGCGGCGGCGCGGTTGGGTTATTGGCGGTCGGTGTGGTGGCGATGCTGGGGACGGGCTGGCAGATCACCTACAATCGGGCGCACGATCCGCGCGAGTTATGGCATACGGTGGCATATGGCGAAGATGTCGTCTTACTGAGAGAGACGCTGATCGAACTGGCGGAGCGTGAAACGGGCGGGTTCAAGAGCCTGGATGTGTTTGTCGTGACGGATGGGGCGGCGATCGCGGAAGATGGGATGCTGGCATGGATCACCCGTGACTTCCCCAATACGCGGTTTGTGCGGCACGAGGCGGACGCCCGCGCCCAAGAAGTGGTGCTAACCCGGCTGATGCCGGAAGCGCCTTCACTCGGCGGGAATTACCTTGGGCAGTCGTTCACACTGAGGCGCACATGGTCCACGGATACGCTAACCGCCCGTGAGTTCCCGGCGTGGTGGTTCCAACGAGCGACACGCACCCCGCCGGAGGTCGCGCAGACGGTGGTGTTGTGGTTGCGGCAAGACCTATACGAAGGGGTCGATGTCCCCGGTTTAGAGTGAGGAATCTTGATAGCGGCTGTGTATATACAATGTTTGTCCGTAAAACTCAGGTAAGCCAACCCGTGACCGACAACGCCCAGGCCAA
The DNA here is from genome assembly GCA_034437355.1 of Anaerolineae bacterium. Classification (GTDB taxonomy): domain Bacteria; phylum Chloroflexota; class Anaerolineae; order Aggregatilineales; family Phototrophicaceae; genus DAOTTY01. The sequence goes on from DAOTUA010000067.1 coordinate 16,372, forward strand.
AGCTATAGAGCTTATCCAGCGTGCGCTAGCCGGCGATCAACAGGGGTATGCCGCGCTTTACGATCTGTACGCTGCTGGGATTTACCGGCTGTGCTATAGCTTGCTACTGAACCGGGAAGATGCCGAGGATGTGACACAAGAAGCCTTTGTGTACGCCTTTAAGAATCTGGATCGGTATGATGAGAAACGCGCCGCGTTCAAAACGTGGTTGTATACTATCGCCGTCAGCCGAAGCCGAAACGTTCACCGGCGTAAGCGCCCGATGGTGATCGATCTGTTGGATGTAATGCGGCTGAAAACACCGTCGCCCGCCTCCGAAATGCCAGAGGCGCAACTCGCGCACCAACGAGCAAAAGAAGCTATCGGAGAGGCGCTAGCGGCGCTTTCTCCGCGTCTGCGCGAGGCGGTGGTGCTGCGTTACGGCCATGGGCTGACGTATCGCGAGATCGGAGATGTGATGGGTTGCCCACATAAAACGGCAGAGAGCCGGGTGCGGCTGGCCCACGACCGCTTGCGCGAACTGCTGCGGGAAGACGGGCGCGGCTTGCTTGATGAGTTATTGAGTATACAGGGGTAAATTAAAGATGGCATCCTGCCACTATTGCCAGGTGCATATGGTTGCTTATATCAATGGCGCGTTATCCCGGCGGGCGGCCCGGTTGGTTGCCGAGCATTTGCAGGTGTGCGACCGTTGTCATGCTAGCTATGTGCAACAACGCGATGCTGCCGCCCATCTCAAACGGGAACTGACATTATTTGGCACACCGTCCAGCGCACACCTGGAGACGATCTGGGCGGAAGTCGAGCCACGGTTGCACAAAAAAGTGCCGTTATCCCGCCAGCCCATCCGATGGCGGCAGGGGTTGGTGGGGGTGGCGTTTGCGGTGTTGTGTGTGGTGCCGTGGGCGTTTTCCGTCGATGAGATTGTCGCCGCTAGCGGGGCGCTACCCGTCGTACCAGCAGAAATGCCACAGAGTACCCCGGCCCGCACCGATACGCATGTCGCGCCGGATAGCGCCCATCGAAGGGTCGTTTTCCGACCCGCAACTGAAAACCCGCAGCCGCCAACGCCAACGAGTACGCCGGCGGTTGTGCCTGCCCCCGACAAAAGGCCCTAAACAGAGGATACTATGACAACAACTTTTAACCGACCCGACGACGATAACAACGCTTCGCCAGATGCGCTCACGCGGTTGTTGGCGCGTGCTTATACGCTCAACTGGGAGGCTATCGGCTATGTGGTGATCTTTGCGCTGGCGGTATTCAGCCGGGTTTATATGCTTGGCGAACGTGCGATGAGTCACGACGAGAGCTTGCACACGCGCTATTCGTTCAACTTGGCGACGGACGGCAATTTCCAACATACGCCGCTGATGCACGGCCCGATCTTGTTTCACTTTACCGGGCTATTCTACTTTTTGTTTGGGGCTAATGATTTTACATCGCGCTTATACGGGGCGATCTTAGGGATTGCCGTCGTGATGATGCCGATTCTGTTCCGGCGGTGGTTGGGCCGTTGGGGGGCGTTGCTGTCGTCAATTATGCTGCTGATCTCGCCGATTACGCTGTACTACAATCGGTATATCCGGCACGATACGCCTAATATTTTCTTCTCGCTGCTGATGATCTACGGCATGTTCATGTATATGAGTGGGCCAGAGCGCCAACGGGGGAGGGAACACTGGCTGTATCTGATTGCCGGGGCGATGATCATGAACCTGGGATCTAAAGAAACGGCTTTCATTTACATCGCTATTATTGGAATTTACCTGGCGTTGTTCTGGTTCGTGCGGCTGTTTACGGCCTTACGCGGCGGGGAGGACCAGGGAATTTTCTACACGATCATGATGGCGTTTGGTGTGGGCGGGGTAGCGGCGCTGGGGATGTTCGTCACGCTTTCGATTAACATGGGCGAGCGCCCCTTCTTTGAGGCGATAGAGACACTCACGAGTTACAGCACGTTCATTGCCTGGACGCTAACCGTGATCTTGGCGATAACGCTGACGACCGCGTTAACGGCGCTGGTCGGCACCCGGCAGGGCGGGCGGGCTTTGAAAACCGTGGAGGGGATCGGTTTTTTCGGGTTATCGTTTGCGATTTCTACGGTGTTGATCTGGACGGAAGAGCTATCGCGGCTTTCACACGAGACGACCGGCACGGCCCAACCGACCATCCCGGATGCGGAGACGAGCGCGGCGGTGTTGTCGCTGTCGTCGCGCTTGCCGATTATTGCGTTGTGGGGCTTTGCGGCGCTAGCTATCGGCCTGATTATCATCGCGTGGCGGCGCGGATGGTGGCAATACGCGAAAAAGACTTTCCCGGAGTTCGACCTGCTCATCTTGATCGGATCGTTGATCCTGCCGTGGGCGACCCCGGCTATTATCTACGCTACCGGGATGGTGCCGACCGCGTATCAAGCGCCGGGCTACTTCCAGATCGCGATTTTGTCGCTCATCCCGATGTTTGCGATGTCTGCTGTAGCCGGGTTGTTGTGGGATTGGCGTAAGTGGACGATCAGCATGTTGATTTTCTATTCGATCTTCGCCTTCTTCTTTACGACGATGTTCACCAACCCGGATGGTGTCGGGACCGGGTTAATTGGCAGCCTGGGGTACTGGCTAGAACAACAGGGCGTGCGGCGCGGCAATCAACCCCAGTATTATTACCTGACGATCATCCTACCGATTTACGAGTATCTGCCGGCTATCGGTAGCATGGCGGCGATGGCGACCGGGCTTACGTGGTTCTGGCGCTACCGGGCAAGCCAGGCGACCGACTCCCCCCAGGTAGCCAACTTAACGGGCGACGATGAAGCCGCATCTGATGAGGCCGACGACAGCTTAGACACGCCAGCACCACAAAAACGCAAGCGGCAAGCCTTGTCATTGGGATATATGCCGTTCTTGCCGTTTGTGGCGTGGTGGGGTATCTGGAATTTGATTGGGTATACGCTCGCCGGGGAGAAAATGCCCTGGCTGGCGATTCACCTGACGTTGCCGATGATCTTGCTGACGGGTTGGTTTTTCGGGCGGATTTTTGAGCGCATTGACGGCCAGCAGGTCCGTAACGGGGGTTGGCTCTACTTGATTTTGATGCCGCTTCTGTTTGTGAGTGTGGCACGGGCTATCGCGCCTTTCGTGTTTGGGCGTTCGCCATTTACCGGGTTAAGCACTGTCGCCCTACAACAAAGCGGCCAGTGGATCGCTATTGTGGCGGTAACCGGGTTGGTGGTGCTGGGCATTGTCCAACTAGCGGATCGAACCGGGGTCCGTCACTTACGACAGATGACGGCGGTGGCGATCTTCGGGTTTCTATCGGTTTTGACGGTGCGCACGGCGTGGACGGCCTCGTTTATCAACTTCGACCTTGCTAACGAGTATCTGGTTTATGCACATGCGGCCCCGGCAGTTAAAAACGTGTTGGGGGATATTGAGGAACTAAGCCTGCGTACCACTGACGGCTACGAACTCGATTTTGTGTACGATAATGAGGTGAGTTGGCCTTATAGCTGGTACTTCCGCGACTTCCCCAACGGGCGTTTTGTGGGGGATAGCCCCAACGCGCAACAACTGGATACGGCAGTGGCGGCGGTAGTGGGGGAAGCGAACCGGAGCAAGTTTGAGCCGTTGTTGGAGGATCGCTTCTATCGTTACGAATATATCCGGCTGTGGTGGCCGTTACAGGATTACTTCGGGCTAACGCCGCAGCGGTTGTCGAATACATTTAGCCCGTCAGGGGCATTGGTCCGAGAAGGATTATGGGACATCTGGTGGAACCGCGATCACAGCACTTACGCCACTGCGACTAACAAGGATTTAACGTTGAACAACTGGCCCGTTGCCGACCGGATGCACTTTTATGTACGCAAGGACTTTGCCGCGCAAATCTGGGACTTGGGGACGGGAACAGCGGTTGTATCGAACCCACTGGAGGGTGAGACGATTAACGTGTGTAACGCAAACTGGCAACCTATCCAGGCCCAAACGGTATTCGGTGAGGGCCAGCTTAACACGCCGATTGACTTGATCGTCAACGCTGAGCGCGAGTTAATTGTGGCGGACCAGTTTAATCACCGCGTCAGTGTGATCAACCAGAGCAGCGGTGAAATCACGCAGTATGGGGCGCGGGGGTCGGTAGTGGCGGGGCAGGACGCTATCGGTGAGCCGGACCATGCCGGCACGCTGGGGTTATTTGAGCGCCCGAACGGTGTCGGGTTGGATGCTGACGGCAATATTTATGTTGCGGATACGTGGAACTACCGGGTTCAGGTTCTCTCGTCAGTTGGTGAACCGTTGCGGGCATGGGGCCAGCGTAACGAAGCCGGGGCGAGTGCGCTCACCCAACCGACAACCGGGTTCTGGGGGCCGCGTGATGTGTTGGTCGATGGCGGGCGCGTGTTCGTGGCGGACACCGGGAATAAGCGCATCCGAGTGTATGATCTGGACGGTAATCATCTGTTTGATGTGGGGGGGGCGGGGTCGGCGGAGGGCGACTTAAACGAACCCGCTGGGCTAGCGACAGATAGCGAGAATCGGCTGTATGTGGCCGATACCTGGAACCGGCGCATTAGCATATTCGACGCCACAACCGGCGAGTTTATCCAAACGTTCCGGGTGCGTGCTTGGTATAACGACCGTGGCAACCGTCCATACCTGGCAATTGATGATGAGCGCGGCTTAGTTTACGTTGGGGACCCGGACGGCGGGCGTGTATTGGTACATGACAAAGACGGGAACTGCGTCGGGTCGTTTGGGCAGTCTGGCACAGCGGGTGAGGCCCTGACCAATAATCAGTTTGTGACGGTGGGCGGGATCGCATTAGATGGGGACGGTAACGTCTATGTGGTCGATACGACGGCTGGGCGTGTGTTGCGCTTTGCTCCGTTCGTGTTACCGGAGGATGCGATCCGGCCGGGGGAGAGCGCGGATGAAGGGGCGAATGGTGGCGAAGTGGAGTTGATGATCCCGATGGATGAGGAAGAAGAAGCGGGTTTGGAAGATGATACGGGCGATACACTGGACGATACGGAATAGCGCAAACTGTCATGTTTAAGGGGGTATCGCCCCCTTGACCCCGTACCATGGAGCGCAAAGCATTCGGGGGTGAAACCCTGATAACTTGCCAATCACCTGAAATGCACCCCACGCCGGGCAATGTCTTGTGCGAGGGATTAGCTTATGCTATAGTTTATTTAAGACGTGCGAGCAAAAAGTGGGATGCCCCCCACTTTTTGTTTTGTGTACCGCCTTCGTGCGGCACGAACCCCGCAACATCTCGGCAGTTTCGGCTGCGCCACAACCAAACAGCGAAGGCGCACCCGTGCCAGAGGAGTTCGTTGTTTGCTCGTTCTAAAGTTTTCACGATACTGAGACGTGGGTATGAAATATGAGAAATGAGTTTGAACTCGCCTTTAACGAAATCAAGAACCAACGGGCCTTATCGCAAGATATTGTGTTGGATGCGCTCAAAACGGCGCTGATCTCTGCTTATCGGCGGTACTCCGGCGCGAGTGCGGCCCAGGAAGTCGATGCGACGATTGACTCGGCTACCGGGCGAACACGCATCCTGGTAGAAAAGGAAGTGGTGGACGATGTGCAGAACCCACTCACCGAGGTATCGTTAGAGAAGGCACGTTATTACAACCCGGAAGCCCAAATCAACGATATGGTCATGGTGCAGGTGGAAGGTACCACCAAGAAGTTTGGGCGCATCGCCGCCCAGACTGCCAAACAGGTGATCCTCCAGAAAATCCGTGAGGCGGAACGGAATTCGCTTTACGAGGAGTATAGCGGGCGTGAAGGTGACATCCTCTCCGGCACAGTCCAGAGCTACAATAACAATATGGTGACGATTAGCCTGGGGCGTGCCGAAGCGGTCATGCCGCGTGCGCATCAAATCCCCGGTGAGCGTTATCGGCAGCACGATAAAGTGCGGGTATATTTGGTGGAAGTGGAAAAGAGCCACAAGGGGCCGCAGATTACGGTTAGCCGCAGCCATCGCAACATGCTCAAGCGGTTGCTGGAGTTTGAAGTGCCGGAAATTTATAATGGCCAGGTCGAAATCAGAAGTATTGCGCGTGAAGCCGGGTATCGGTCGAAGGTGGCAGTGGTGGCGCTTCAGGATGGGATCGACCCGGTTGGGGCGTGTGTCGGGATGCGTGGTATTCGGATTCAGAATATCGTCCGCGAGTTGCACGAAGAGAAGATCGATGTAATTGAGTGGGTCGAAGATCACAAGCAGTTTATCTCTAAGGCGCTTAGCCCGGCCCGTGTCACGGGTGTCTTTTTGGATGAGAACCTGGAGGGTCATCGGACGGCGGTCGTGATCGTACCGAATGACCAGCTTTCGCTAGCGATTGGTAAGGAGGGGCAAAACGCCCGGCTCGCTGCCAAGCTGACGGGCTGGCGCATCGACATCAAGAGCGAGATGGAAGCCGTTGAGAGTGCGCTGGCTAATTTGCATAGAGAACCGTTTGACCAGTTGTTGGAGCTTAAACCGCGTTTGGTGGAACAAGCCCAGGCGATTGTCGAGAAAAGCAACAATGGCCTAACGGTGATGCCCGAAGATTATAAGGTCCTGGGCCAGCTTGCGAATCTTTCCGAGAAGTTGCTAACAGAGGCCCGCGAAGTGGAGCGTGAAGCCCGCTTAGCGGAGATCGAAGCCGTGAAAGCCACTGTTCCAGAAGAGTTGTTCGAGGTGCCAGTCCAACACCTGGACCTGCCAGAAAGCACGCTGGATCGGCTGGTCGGTATGGAAAACGTGGGCGAGATCATGTGGCGCTTCTTTGTCGATGAGGGGAAAATCCGTGAGAAGTTACGCGGGATGCCAGAATCGGCAATGGAAGAAGTCAAGGCGGCGCTAGATGACATCATGATGACGGCCATGGTTGGCGAACTGGACCTGGAAGCTATCGAGGCGGAGGCCGAAGCCGAAGCCGACGAGGGCGAGCCACAAAGCGAACTCGTGGCGGAAGTTGACACTCCGGCGACCGCTGAGGCCGAGCCAGAAACCGAGATGCTGGCCGATACCACCCCAGAGCCGGAAGAAACGATCCGCGTTCAAGAAGCGGACGAAACCGAGATGCAAGACGAAGCCCCCAGCACCTACCCGGTCGAAACCGTTGAGGGTCAAGAAGTTTTGACGGCCTTCCCCGGCGAGCCCATCCCGGAGGAGAGCGAGGACGAAAAACGCCGCCGTAAAGAAAAGA
>DAOTUA010000068.1:0-4830 GCA_034437355.1 Anaerolineae bacterium
TGTCGTTCACATTGGAGGTACTGGTTACGGTCAGGTCAATGTATTCCGTGGCAGGGTTCGGGTCGTAGGCTTCCGGGTGGATGCGGGCTACAATCGTAGCAATGGCGGTCTCGCCAGCCGTGAAGCAGACATCATTAGCGGTGTTATTGCATAGGGTGGGGTCACCGCTTGTAACCGTTTGCAGCAGAATCTCAACATCCTGAAGGCCATCGCTGTTGTTGTCATCTTCTTGCGGGTCATCGCCATTGGTAGTCGTTGTTAGCTTGGGCGAACCGGGATCAACCGAAATAATATCGAGTAAGTCCGGCAGGTCGGCTCTGACCTCGATCTGCTCACAGTCAACCGTCGAGCTAGCACAACGGTATCGAATGAAAAACGTGAAGGTTTCCCCAACCTGGGCGCTGGTGGGGTAACCGATCACATCACTAATCAGGTCGGCGCTGGCCATGGCGTACACCGTCGGGGCCGGCGACAGCGGGAACGCGCCCGCCAGCATCAGCCCAACAAACGCCGTAATGAGTAGCGGCTTAATCCGAAATAGATTGTGCAAGCTAAAAAACAACATTGGCGGTCAACTCTCGTCCTATTGATTCGGAAAACAACCCGTATCACATCAAGTCAGTGTATTGCTGTGATGATAAACCTGCCTTCATGCGGGTTTCGATTACGATGTAACTCATACACCAACAACCAGCCGAGAACGTCGCCCCAACTGGTTTCTATCTTTGTCTTTATAGTATATTCTGTCATGATTAACGCGCAAAATACAGATTATCCAATTTGAAATACTGTTGTAACGATAATCGACAGGTATAAAACCTCACGCCTACTGCCGGGAACACCCCCGCTTTGACGTGCGAACTTACCTATAACCTATCTTAACTTTCTGTAATATTCAATAACCAAAAATATACCTTTACAAATGTTTACGATTTTGGGGGATGCCCAGGCGCTTTGCAGGGACGGGATTTTTCCCGTCCGCCGCCGCCCCAACGCCCCCCTTACACCCGGATCGACTGCATCACGCCGTACACCTCCACCGTCGCCTCCACCTCCCCCCGCCCAGACGCCGCCGCCAACCGGAGCATGTGCAGTTGTTGCAACGCCCCGCTAAAGTGCGAACTGATCTCGATGACGGTATCGGTTGCCCCCCCGGACGGGGCCAACGGCCCCCCCACCGCGCCCGTTACATCCACCCCATCGACTGTTACCGCCACGCCCTGCGGGTACTGCGTATCATCAGAAATGCCGTACTGCGGCGGGTGCGTGTGCGGCGGCAGCGTGACGCTGTGCGTATGATCCCCGCTGCTGGATTCGGTCCATACGTCATTGGTGTTGCCCGTATTCAGCTTCACATCGTTAAACGCGCCGCCGTCCGATGTGCGGGCGATGTACGGCTTATCACTGAAGCCGCCGCTAGGGATACTCGCGTTATAGATAAACATCCGGTGGTTATGATTGCCACCCGCCGCGCTCGTCTGTGAGCCACCCCCACCGGACGCGGCCCCCGTCACCGTGGCGCGAAAGGGGCGCGTGCGCACCCGCACCCGGCAGCGCGTTATGGCTAACACCGCATCCGAAATATCTATCGGAACCTCAGCCGGGTAACCGGGGGCCAGTTCCCGCCGATAAACGTAACTGTTCACAAACGGAAATGGTTTGATCCCCACCCCCTGCACCTGCACCGCATCCAACGCCCCGACGATCACACGGTCGGCGTCGGTGGTGGGGGTGTCGGTGCTGGCGAGTTCGACTGTGAGCGCGGCCCCGTCTGCACTGTGACGCTCGCTGGCACGGATGATCCACAACGCACCCCGCACACGCTCCGGCACGGCGTCCGGCAGGCTGGCCCGGTAGTTAACCGTCAGCTTATCGCCGGGGGATAGCGGCCCGGCGGCCCCCTGTAAGCGGGCGGTGTAGGCGGTCCGGGGGACCGAGTGCCGCGCCAACCACGCGAACGCGACATCATCCAGCGCCGTTGCCGCGTTGATCACATCGGCGGGCGCATTCGAGATCGGCGCAATCCGCTTGACATCCAACCGCCGCGCCGCCCGCCCGTAAAGCGCGATGCTCCCGGCATCCTCCAGCCAATACTCGGTGCGCCCATCCCCACCAGGCCGCGTCACCGCCCGCCCGCGTACCGACTGCGCCAACGTCAGCGCCGCGTCGCCATCCCCCGCCCCCAGCGGCAACACCGCGTTAACCAACTCCCCGCCGCCAGACGTGCGCTGTAACGCCTCAATCGCCAGCAGCCCCGGCGCAAGGTCGCCCCCGCCCCCGGTCACGGTTTCCGCCCGATAACCGCTATCCGACCCAAACCGCCCGACCTGTACACGGCGCGGGGTGGTCGGGTCGTCCCGGAAGTGAACCCCGGCGGCCTGGCAGGTGGTGCGGATGGCGTCTAGCGCACTCGCCGCGTCAAAGCGCAAACTGATCGGCGTGCTGCTCACCGCCGGCTCAACCGTCGCCGTAAACCCGGCTAACCCCGCCAACGTATCGATCACATCCGACAGCGGCGCGGCATCAAAGGCCAACCCCAACCCGGTGACCGCATCGCGCAGCAGCGACAACACCCCCGCCCCCTGGCATCGGAGCATGTCCCCGTCGCGGGTGACATCCCGCACGATAAACGCCCCCAACAGGCGGGCGCTGCCGCCGGGGGAGTCAGTGTAAATCCGTAGCTCGCGGCGCGGCTGGAACAGGTCTAGCGCCCGTTGGGTGGGTCCGGGTAGGCGCAACGTGGCACTACCGGGGCCATCCAGCGCGTGCGTGACCTCCGCGCTAGCCAACCGGACCGGGCCGGGGCCTAAGCGGGTTGTGCCGTCCGGGGTGTAGATGTCCGCCCATACTAGGGTCATGGTGGGGTGTCCTTTCGTTGTTGTTGGTGCGGGAGGGTGATGTAGGGGAGCACCGCCGTGTGCTCCCCTACGGATTGCGTTTGGTAGGGGAGCACCACCGTGTGCTCCCGCCGCCGTGTGCGCCCCATGGTAGGGGCGTTCCGCCGTGTGCGCCCGGTGTCGGTGGGGCGGTTATGCGGGAGGGCACAGAGGCCCTCCCCTACGCATTACCCGCCGCCCGCCTGCCGCCCGATCACCGCAAACAGCATCATCGCCGTGTGAATTTGCAGATCGCTCTCCGCCCCACACGCCGATTTATACGCCTGCCATTCCGCCAGCTTATCATCATCCGTCGCCAACACCGCCAACCCCGCCGCGTTCATCGCCGCCAGATTCCCCCCCGCCGATAACGCCCCCTGGACCGCCAACTGCACGCCCTTGTAGTAATCGCTATACGCCCCCTCCCGCGCCGCCACGAACCACGCCGCCCCCACCGTATCCCCCGCCGACCACAGCGCATCAATCCGATCCGCCGCCGCCGCGTTTGCGTCCTCATCCCGCCCGATCACCATCTCCGCCCGCCGGAAGTCGCCCCCATCCCGCATCCGCACGTCATACGCGCTCGTGTGCAAGCCGTTGTCCTGTACCTTTTTCACTACAAATTGAATCGCCATCATCTACTCCAATACCACGCTAACCGTCAACTCTGCCGACGTCCCCATCGTGTTCTTAAATGTCGTTTTGGTGTCCGCGTCACTGCCGGACCCGTCATCAAATCGCACGCCCACATCCCGCGTTCCCCCACTCGACCGCCCGATCACGCACGGCTCATCCTGCGCTAACGCCGTTGCAAACCCCTCAAACTCCGCAACGGTGGCAAATTGGCTGCCGCCTGATAAATCAGCACCCGTAAAAACAAACCGGTAGTATCGATAACTCGTCGTATTCGTGAACGTAAATTCCCGCCGCTGCCCATTCGTAAACGTCTCACTACTTTTAGTATCAAGCGTCGTCCACGAACTATCATTATTAGACCCCTCAAACGTCCAGTCTGTAGGCCACCGTCCGCCAGTGGCTCTTGCACGGATCGAATACTTAACCAATGCCACACCATTACCAGACCCCAAATCATATTTCCAGGTTGACGGATCGCCCGATCCGGCTTCGTCTGCCTGCCAATACGTCGAGTTATTATTATCGACGCCCTGCGCCGCCGTATTTGCACCAAACGCCGTAGATGCCGACGCGGTCCCACCCGTGAATGAATCTGTACTCGATGTGATTGTCGTCGCTATATACGCCGATACCTGCCGCGTCCGCCCCTGCGGATCGTCGTGATGCGTGATCGTCGTCGTCGCCGCGTCTGCTAATGTCTCCCGCTTGAGATACGCCACCGGCCCCGGCTGCACCATGATCGCCGTCGTACTGACCGCGTAGCCCATCGGCACCACCGCCACCTGACCGCCGCCATTCGTCGGATCGGGCCGTGTCTGCGTATACCCGCCCGCCGTCGTCCCCGCGTACACCGTCACCCACGCCGATAACCCCGTGAACCCCGACACCTCCCCCGCGATCCGCACGCTACCCGTCGCCGCGCTGCTAATCCCGCCGGACTCGTTCACCACCCCCCGAATCGCGCCTAGTAGTGGGGTGGTCGCGTCAGCGTCGGCCTTGTACGCCTTCCCATCAGACGGATCGACGAATACCACGTCACGCTCGGATAGCGCCTCACCTGCCGTCACCGTGATGTCAATGGGCGCAGCCCCACCCCCACCCGCCGCCGCAAACGACACCCCGCCGGAGCCGTTCGCCGTCAACACATGCCCGGACGTTGCCGTTTCGCTGTCAATCGCCGCCACCGTCAACTGACCGCCGCCGGCGGCATCCTCATGATCATGTGTCGCGTTCGTGAAGTCGCCCACCGTCGGAGCCGTTAGCGTTTTGTTCGTCAGCGTCTCAGTTCCGGTCGGCGTCACATACACCGATCCGGCCC
>DAOTUA010000069.1:0-2333 GCA_034437355.1 Anaerolineae bacterium
CCATCCCCCCCTTACCCGATGCGGTCATCACCAACGTACAGGTAGACCGCGAGTTGAAAGTGGGTGAAGCCTTCCAGATCATCGTTGAGATTCGCAACGCCGGCCCGGTTTATCTGCCGGGTGCGACGCTGTTCTGCAATGTCGAGCCGGTCAACGTTGAGGTTTCTTGGGAGATGGGGAACCTCCAACCGGGCGCATCACAAACTATCGCGATCCCGCTACGGCTTGACGACGGCGGCGGCGGTGAGGTTACCATCATCTGCCGGGCAGATATGCTAGATGCGATTGAGGAGCCAAACGAGCAGAATAACTTCGGGCAGGTGCGCGTATTCCTCAACGAGTAAGCCAAACTATATTGCGCCTGTTTTGGGCTTGGTCATACACGGCCCCCCCAATATGCGCTAAAATAGTAGCTGCTCAGGGGTTTTATCCCCGAACTCTCACAAGCTTTTGTAAAAGCTTGACCCAAACTTTAGCTGTGAAAATCGAAGATTTTCACAAAAAAACGTCTAAACCTTCATCTTAGATGATAAAATGGACGCTTTTTGTCCATTTTTTCTGGAAAAAGTGGTGGGGCGTGGGGTGAAACCCCACAATATCCTAATCTCTACCCGAATAGTTACCTGAAATATAGCCCATGACCAACGCAAGCAGGAGAACATCGTCAATGAGTCTGTCAATATACAACGTGATGGGGCGCGAAAAACAGCCATTCCAGCCGATTAATGATGATCACGTCGGGATTTATGTGTGTGGGCCAACGGTCTATGATTATTCGCACCTGGGCCACGCCAAAACCTATGTGAACTTTGATATGGTGGTGCGCTGGTTACGCAAACAGTTTTCGTCCGTCTTGTATGTGCAGAACCTTACCGATGTTGGCCATCTGCTGGAAACCGACGAGGACCGCATGGCACGCAAGGCCCGGCAGATGGGCCTACAACCGATGCAAGTAGCGGATATGTACGCCCGTGCCTACCAGCGGGATATGGAGGCGTTATTCGTCCAACCGCCAGACATCCAACCGCGTGCTGCCGGGCATGTCCCCGAACAGATCGAAATGACCTTGCAGTTGATCGAAAAGGGGTTCGCTTACGAGTCGAACGGTAGCGTTTACTTTGATGTCACTAAAGATGCAGATTACGGTAAACTCTCTAACCGACGCATCGACGAACAACAAGAGGACACACGCGGCACCGTCGGTATGAGCGAAAAGCGCCACCCCGCCGATTTCGCACTGTGGAAACGCGCCGAGCCAGAACACATCATGCAATGGAACTCGCCCTGGGGCGTGGGCTTCCCCGGTTGGCACATCGAATGTTCGGCTATGGCCCGTAAATACCTGGGCGCAAACTTCGACATACACGGCGGCGGTATCGACAATATCTTCCCGCATAACGAATGTGAGATCGCCCAGAGCGAAAGCGCCAACGATGCTCCCTTCGCCAATTACTGGATGCTCGTCGGTAGCTTGACGGTCGATAGCGTTAAAATGTCGAAAAGCCTGGGGAATTTCGTCACCATCCAAGAGGCGCTAGAGGATTACCGCCCGGAGGTGATCCGCATGTCTATTTTAACCGCGCACTACTCCAACCCGGTCGATTACTCCGAAGAAGCCCTCAAGGCGGCACACTCCGGCTGGGAACGACTCTACAACGCGCTCAACTTAGTGCGTGTGCAGATGAATACCGCCCCGCAATCCGACGACGGCAACGCCTTTTTAGACCGGTTGCAAACCGCCCACACTCAGTTTGAAGCAGCCCTAAATGACGATTTTAACGCCCCCAAAGGGATCGCCGTTCTCCAAGACCTCACCCGCGACGTTAACACGCTGCTCAACCAAGGCCAAGCCATCGGGCTGAGTGTCCTCAATGCGATCAACGACACTTACAACCAACTCGGCGGCGATATTCTCGGTATCGTCCCACGCGCCAACCAGACCGCCAGCGCCAATGCCGAACGTGAAAACGGCCTGATCGAAATGTTGATCGAGATGCGAGCCCAAGCCCGGGCCAACAAAGACTTTGCCCGCGCCGATAACATCCGCGACCGGCTGGCGGGGTTGGGAGTCCAGCTAGATGACCGGCCCGACGGGACGATCTGGCGGGTGAGCTAGCATATCCGGTTGACTGAGCTTGACCGGGCTTGGACGTTTTTTTGGTAACTACTCAGGTAGAGATTAGGATATTGTGGGGTTTCACCTCACACCCCGTCACTTTTTCCAGAAAAAGTGTAACTACTCAGCCCTCACCCCAACCCCTCTCCCAAACGTGCCTTTGGCACTGGGAGAGGGGCTAAATCACGCGATGAGAAGTCCCCCTCTCCCCGCGAAG
>DAOTUA010000070.1:0-15430 GCA_034437355.1 Anaerolineae bacterium
GTGCCGCCTTCTTTGGCGATGTCGTTCTGCACCGCCAGTTCACCGAAGCGAATGAAGGTGGCGATGTCGTCGCGGGCAATCGTGCGCTTATGCACCGTTTCGGAGAAGGTTGGCTGGTCAGTCTGCTTCGGCGGCATCTCGAACAATGTTGGTTCGGGATCATCATCTTCCAGAAAAGAGCGTGTGCTGACGTTCACTCGCGTATCGAGATAGTTAATCAGGCTCTCCTGGCACATATAATGCACGATTTCACGCGGGGTATAGAACGCGCCCTTTGACTTGCGATCGGTGACTTCCAGCAGGTTCTCGAACACCTTACCAAGCATCTCCGGGTCAACGGCGACCTCTTTTTCCAGTGGCTCATCCTCGCGTACCGTGAAGTTGTACAGGTCGAAAGTGTCGAAGATTTCCTCGAATACATCGTTATTGATGTTGATGTCCGTTTCTTTCCAGCCGTAGTTGTGCATCGGCTCGAACAGACCACCGTTCAGGAAGGGTATGTGCGCGTTCAGGCGTGGATAGATGTTGTTCTGGCGTTCAATCGCCAGTGCCTCATAGAACAGCGGCTCCAGCACCTCGTTGAAGAAGTTGTCGTAAGTGATCCATTGACGCTCAAATAGCTGGCGCATGAAGTCTTTCGGACCCGTGCCCCAATTCTGCCCCTCACGTACACCGAGCCAGCCCTTCTTTTGCAGGAAGTACAGAAACACAATCTGACCGAGCAGCTTTTTGGCGAAATTGGCAGTATCCAGTTTCTTGTCGTTGAACTCTGCCTGTACCCGCTTGTCCTTTGCCACCAGCCGATCCAGTTCTTCCTTCAGGTGCAGGAACAGATTTTTGTATCGCTCGAAGAACTCCTTCGTCACCGTTTCGATGTTGAAGGCTTCTTCCAAGCGTTCCAGCGTCGGGTCATGCTTGTCGTCTTCCAGGATGGGGAAGAGCTGCTGTTGAGCTGTGTGGCTGCCTTCGTTCTGTCCAACCAGGAAGGAATAGCGGCGCACCGGTGTCAGTTGTTCTTTTGATTTGAGCTTTCCATCATCGAGAATGACGTCATATTCCAGTCGCACCATCGAGAAACGCCAATCGTTGCGCTCCTCAGTGGTGTAGGCGATGACGGCGGTTTCCTTTTCGCGGCGCTTCAGGTGATAAGCGGCGAAGTTGCGCTGCATGGCGCGTGCTTGGTCTAGTGAGCTTTCGCGCTTCAGGAACACTACCAGCAGGTCGATCTCGTGTCCGTCCGGGTCGGTGTAAGTGCCGAGCCGCTTGTAACGGCGCACGGAGTCCTTAAACGAATCCGGGATGTACTGCCCGTACAGGTCGAATTTGCGGTCGTCTGACTCATCAATCTGTCCGTTGAACAGTTCGCGCAGGAAGTGAAGGTACTGCGTCTCATCAAAGGCGCTCTCAAATACGCCGCGAATTAGTTTTTCGGTAGTCTCCCTTGACAGTGTTGGTAAAATAACAGCAAAAAATAGTGACAAAGAGAAATGACCCAATTAGCATCTGTCAGTGACTTTTGCCCCAATCCTGAGTGTGATCATTATGGTGATGTCGAAGCACATGTCATCATTCGCTATGGCAAAACCAGAGATGGTCGTCAACGCTATCAGTGCAAATCGTGCAAAAAGACCTTCAATGAGCGCAAAGGTACGATGTTCTACAATCGTAAAACCGAAGAAAAAGATATTTTAGAATGTCTTGCCTTGCTTGCAGAAGGGGTGCGCATCAGTAGTATTAGTCGGAGCAAGGGATTCAAAGAAGATACGATCTTGTCGTTCTTGCGTGAAGCGGCTCATCATGCTGAAGAAGTGGAAGCGATTTTGCTGAACCAATACACGATCAGTCAGGTTCAGATCGATGGCTTATGGACGTATGTCGGTCATAAAAAAGTGGTGACGAGCGGGTAGCGGGTGAAGATAAAGGCGAATACTGGCGTTGCACGGCGATTGAACCGGAGACCCGCTTGCGTGTCGGACGTGGCATTGGGCAAACGGAAACCCAAGCTGCTATTCAACTCTGGCAACAGGTCAAAAAACGGGACGCTCACGCTGACAGTCCGCCGCCCGTGTTGTCTGATGGGTGGGGCGGACACCGTGAGGCATTGGTGCAAGTGTATGGACAAGTACCTGAGTATGGCGGGCGTGGGCGACCTCCCACCCGAAAACGACCGGTTGAAGGCTGGCATTATACGCAGATGGTCAAACAACGGGATGCAACTGGCAATCTCATCGGGGTCGATATTCGCGTGATTTATGGGGATAACACGACTTTGACACGCACAGGGACACGAACGGTCTATGTCGAACGGACAAACCTCACCTCGCGCCTGATGAATGGTCGCTTGGTTCGCAAAACCCTCGGCTTTTCTAAAGCTTTAACCATGCTTGAAGCGTCGTGTATGTGGGAAGATGTCGTTTATAATCTCACGCGATCTGTGAAAACATTGCGCGTTGAAGTCCTGCCTCAAACGGAACGCCGTTGGATACCTCGTTCTCCCGCAATGGCAGCGGGCATTACTGACCATATCTGGTCAATTCGACAGATACTGATGGCTGTACCTGTACCTACCAACTCTATTTAGGGAGACTACCGGGGATTCGACAATAACTAAATACGGAGACTTCATCGCGCACTCGTTTCGTTTTTTCTGAGTGTACGACAAAAGCGGGGGGCGTGGGGTACACACGACGGCGCGCTTTTGGTCTACAATAGGGGCACGCGCAAGCGTTCTGCGTTTGTGCAAGACTGCCCGTAGTGCCAAGCCTACCAAGCATAAACACTCGGGCAGTCCCAAGAACATGGGGCCGGTGGGACTCGAACCCACACTTCCGAAGAAAGCAGATTTTAAGTCTGCCGCGTCTGCCGATTCCGCCACGACCCCTAATCTTGCCAAACAGTTTAGCACCCGATCTGAGCGCGTGCAATATCCTATTATGGTGTGTCGTGCTCAACAAAACATACTTCGTATTTCATTAAAACAAGCCCGTAACGACGTTTGGGAAAAATCTCGGGCATTTGCCATGAAACAAAAAACCCCCACACGATGGCGTGTGGGGATCAATGTTTTTAGGGGCTGGCTATTGCATATTCGCTGGGAGCAGCACGCCAGGTATAACGTGAATCACCCCGTTGGTGGTGCGCTGGTCGAACAAGAAAGGCGTGATGCCTTGCCCGTTCATCACGATTGCGCCGTCTGGTTGGATTTGCAGTGTGAGGATGTCGCCGCTGAGCGTTTCCAGTTCTAAGATGCCGTCAGCATCCGCCAGGTAAAGCGCCTGGATGTCTTGCAGAGTATATTGCCCGGCTAAAACGTGGAACTGCAAGACGCGGGTCGTGGCGGCATCGTCTAGCGTGTTTAGCTGGCTCTGTGCCGCCTGGAATGCGCCGTTAGTCGGGGCAAAGACGGTGTAGGGGCCTTCTGCCGAAAGCGCATCGATCAGCCCTTGCTGCTCGAGCAGCGAGGCCAAGATCGAGAAGTCGCTGCTGTTGCTGGCGAAGTCCACGACCGTTAGCCGTTCTCCGATAAGCGGACGCCTGTTGTCGTCTAGCAAGCTGGGGGGCAATAGCACCGCCGGCACCGCGTGGATGATTCCGTTATCGGTGTCAATATCCTGCACGGAGACCGTGATCCCACGCCCGTTTAACAAGATGTTGTCATCTGAGTCTACCTGCATCGTCAGGTTTTCGCCCTGTACAGTCGGGATTTCTAGCACGTCGTCATTAGACCCCGCATACGCTGCGATCAGCGTGTTGGCTGGCTGTGCGCCTTCGACCACATGGAAGCTCAGGATGGTTGTGAGCAGTTCGGCATCCGCGAAAAGCTCATCTTTCGTGAGGTTGGTGCGGGCTAGCAAGTTAAGGAAGGCGTCGTCAGTCGGGGCAAAGACGGTGAAATTTGCGTCGGGGTTGGTTAGCGTTGCGGTCAGCCCAGCTACTTCGACGGCTTCTTCAAGAATCGTGAAGTTGCTATCTCGTGCGACGAGGCCGCCAATGGTTAGCCCATCACTGGGGAACATCACGCCGGGGATGAAGTGAACCACGCCGTTAGCAACCTGGCGGTCCGTCTGTGTGGCGGTAATCCCCTGGCCATTGAGTAGCAGCGTACCGTCGGCATCAAGTTGAAGCGTGATCTGCCCACCGTTAAGCGTATCTAGCACCAAGATCCGAACGTTGCGGGTCGCGATCTCGTTGGCGATGTCCTGCACGGTGAACTCACCGGGGATGATATGCAAGCTCAGCACCTGATTGGCATCCGCCTGGGCGAGGTCGGCCTGGGCGGCGGTCATGGCGGCATTGGTGGGCGCAAAGACGGTAAATTCCTGGGTGGTATCCTGTAGCGTTTGGGATAGCCCGGTATCGTCTAGCGCGGTTAAGAACGTGCTGAAGCTGTTTGCATCTTCCGCCAGCAAGTCCAATATCGTTGCACGCGAGCCAATCGTGGCGACGCCGGCTTCGTTGCGCAAGCTGGGCGGCAATAGCACCCCGTTGATGGCGTGGATCACACCGTTGGAGGCGATAATATTGGCTGCGTTGACGCTGATCGGCTGACGATTGAGGATGATGTCATCTTCGGCGGTAAATTGGAGCGTAAGTTCTTCGCCGCTAAGTGTTGTGAGTTCTAGCACGTTATCCGGTTGGCCAGCATAGGCGGCGCGTAATTCGTCTTGGCCGACGCCATTCTGGTTGGCGTCGATGATCGGCTGGTTCGCCAACACATGGAAAGTCAAGATGGTGGTAAGTAAGTCCGGGTCGGATGTCAGGTCATCGACAGTTAGCCCGGTGCTGTTTAAGAAGTTGGTGAAGGCCTGGTTGGTCGGTGCAAAGACGGTTAGCGGCCCGTCCCCCTGGAGCGACTGGGTTAACCCGGCGGTTTCGACCAGCGAAACGAACGTGCTGAAATTTTGGTCCCTGTTAGCAGTCGCAACAATATCACGCGATTGGGTAAAGGCGGGTACAGCCATAACCAACAACAGCAAGGTTACGACCACTGTGACAAAAAATTTACGCATCTTGATATGAGTCTCCTTAAATTCGTAAATATCTGCTTTTAGTATAACAGCATGTGATAACAATTGTTTAACCGCAAGCAGAATTTTGATGATGTTTTTACCATAAGAGATTTTGCAGATCATGAAAATAGCCCAAAAGTCATCTTTTGGGCCGTGGGTATACGCCGACGTTACCGTGCTGAGGGGATTTAGTTGGGGGTGGCGATCTCTTGCAGGGCGGCGCGGAGGTCGTCTACGGTTTCATATTGGCCGCTTTCGTAAGTGATCACGCCACTGCTGAGGTGCAGATGATTGCCTTCTATCGCCTCGTTCACCTTTTCGCGATCACGGAGTGGATAGAAATACTCGCGAGATTGCCGGATACGGGTTTCTATACGCGCTCGGATGCGCCCGACATTTTCCGCTTGGGTCATCACCACAAAATCCTCGGCGGCCAGGTGTCCGATGAAATCCTCGTCGCTGCCGTGTTCGCGGATCGCATTGCGGATCATCAGCGTTACCGCCCGCACGACATCATCGGCTGCCACAAACCCGTACATCTCACGGAAGCGGCCCAGGCTGTTGATCGACAGTTGGATGACGGCCCATTCTGTATCGCTGTGAATCATCTTATGCAGGCGCTCGTTAACCAATTCGCCTTCGGGGAGATCGGTCACAGGGTTGGTTAGGGTGGCGCGGCCCACCCGGTTGATGGCATTACGGATGCGCAAGCGGAGTTCTTGAATATCAAACGGCTTGGTGATGTAATCTACCACGCCAAGCTCTAGCCCTTGCAGCTTATCGACACGATCCCGTTTTTCTGTCAAAAAGATAATCGGTGTGTTTTCCGTCCGGCGTTGTTCGCGCAGTTGGCGGCAGACCTCATACCCGTCGATGTCTGGTAGCCGGATGTCCAGCACGACCAAATCAATAGTCGATTCTCGCGAGAGCCGCAGAGCTTCCTCGCCCCAGGCCGCCGTTAGCACCTCATAATCTTGTACCCGGAAGTAGGCTTCCAGCATTTCCGCCAGGTCCAGGTCATCCTCAACAATCATGATACGTGGTTTATCCATCTGTATCCCTCATATCTCGCCCAATCGGTCGCTTATTGATCTGGAACGTGCAGTAGGCAGCGCCGCAGGCCATACAGTCCGTCTCGTAGATAACGAACTCGTAGCCATTGGTCGCCCAGCTCAAGCAGGCCTGCCAAGTGCCCATCAATAGCTGGCAGGTCGGTTTGTCGGTGTGAAGGCCCCAGGCAAACGGGCTGGGGTCTACGATAATATGCCAGCTTTCGCCCCGATCATGTAAGTGGGTGGCCTGGTCGCTTATGTGCGAAAAGACCGCCGCCAGCCCCATTAAACTAAGATGTGCCTGCGCCGTAGTGGGTAGGCGGGCAAATTGGGGAGCCGTGATGCCATTCAGGACGCCGTACTGCTTCAGCCCAATGTTGAAAAGTGCGTTGCCAGTCCGTTGGGCGACGCCGCGCCCGCCACGTTCGCCGTAAACGGTTGTTAATGCCGCATTGAAG
Source organism: Anaerolineae bacterium (assembly GCA_034437355.1). Lineage (GTDB taxonomy): Bacteria > Chloroflexota > Anaerolineae > Aggregatilineales > Phototrophicaceae > DAOTTY01. Next base: position 6,520 of record DAOTUA010000070.1, read on the forward strand.
GCGGCAATCTCCACAAAATCGAGTGGCCCCGGCGGGATACCCGATTTTGGCCCCCTCACGCCCGCCTGTTTTAGCACTTCCGCCAAACTACTAGGGCCGGCGGTTTGCTCTAGTGCGGTGTAAAGGGCCTGCACCAGCCGTTGTGGGTACGTCAAACCACGATCTGCCACCGGGACACGTTATAGCAGTTTTTCCAAGTCTTCGACAGTTCGCCCAATGTCCAGGAAGATCAGCCCAAGTTTGGCCTCTTTCTGCGCCATCACAGTTAACACGGCTTCTTCCCCGACTGATGTCAGGATGACATAACCGTTTTCCCCTTTGACGTAAACCTGTTCCAGCGTACCGCGCCCAAGTTCGTTCGAGATACGCTCACCAAGCGAAATCATCGCGGCGGACATGGCCGAAACGCGGTCCTCTTCGATATTAGGCGGCATGATCGAGGCCATACTCAACCCGTCTACACTCACAATAGCTGCTGCTTGTACATCGCCAGAGCTACGCTGGAGTTCGCTAAGGCGGTCTACCAGTTGTTCTGTACGTGATTTAGCCAAGGTAATCTCCCGTTGCAACGTTGGCCAAGAGCCAAAAATTGCTCTCAGCAGGAATAATCAAACGAGCTGCTTGTTATTTGACATATGCGTTAATTGTAGCACAAAACTTGTGCGTCAGTTATAAGCAGTATATATCGCGGGTGAGGCCACACGCAAATTTTTGGGTACGCTTAACAGGGCAATCGCACTAAAACTGAATCAACGTAAAAAGTGCATTATACCATCATACCTTATTAAGCCTGATGCCAAATAGGTGTGGGGTGCCCCCGCCCGGCTACAGATGAGCTTGTCCCGATAGGACAACTTGTAGACGCGACGTTTTGTGTCTCAACGGGATACATTCCGTTGTAGCGGCGGTTTAACCCGGCGCGATCATCATTTGACAGCTAGACCTAGCAGGCCGTTAGGATATGGTTCGCCTTGCTTTGGGTTGATAAGCGGTATCCGGTCGCGGTTATCGGCCCGTACAAGGCTCAAGTTGACCCGTAAGCAGGCCGGGTCAATGGCTGCGCTTTCGTCCAGGAAAAACACATAGCGATCACGCTGCACCTCGCCCGCCTCCCAGAACAAGAACGGATACAACCCGGCCCACGGGTCGCCGTCTACCTGCTGGACGAGGCGATCTTCACACATCAAATGGATAACGCGCAGCACCGCCGGGGGCGTGTCGGTTGCTTGCCAGTCAATTTCAATCTTCACGGTCTGATCGGCATAGGTGGCCTGGGCATCACGGATGACAAGGGCGGCATCTGGGGCATCGGCTAGCGGGGTATCGATTGGAGCGGGGGTATCGGTATTGCCCACGTAAACCGGATGAAAGCGGTTGCCGTTAAAAGCGGTGGTGATGATGGGCGGCGCGTCTTGGATCGTGGGGATGAGGGTTTCCCAACTATCTATTTGAGGTGGGAAGTAAGGCACATATAATTCACTGGGGGAAGGTCGGGCGAGCGTGTTCAGGTAGGCAAACGGTTGTATGTCGGCCTGTAGGAATTGTTGCTGGCCGGTGTTGACCCACAAATACAGATCGTAGCCAACTTCCGGCGTCATAAACTGAACATTTTCGGACCCCGTTAGAAATATCCTTGCCCCCCCGATGCGGGTGATAAAATTGGGGCTGTTGACGATCATCGTGCCGTTTTGCGGGGCATTAACCGCGAGGGTCGCCTCAAAAAGTTGATCGGCATACGTCGCCATCCGCTGGTAATCGTCCATGCGCAACCACAAGAACCGGGCGCTGACCAGTACCGAGAGCGCGATCAGGCCGCTGGCTATCATTTTACCAAACCTGTTCCACCCCCACAGCGTACTTGCCACCACCCCATAAAATAGCCCGGCCCCCACCGAGGCTAACAGGGCCAGCCGTTGCGAGTCGTAGATATAACCGGGGTCTAGCAGCAACACCGCCGGGAGAATGGCCAACCCGTACCAAACCAACCCGAACAACGCCACCCAACCCATGTATGGCCGCCGCACAAACACGAGCAACAGCAGCGGGATCAACACGACCGCGATCAACCCCAGTGTAAACGGTAGTGTCGCTTCTTCACCGGGGACAAATCGCTGCACCAAAGCGGCTACCATATACACCAACTGATGGGTTAAATAGTTGATGCTACGGCCAAACCCGGAACTCAGCGCGATCTCGGTTGAATCCGCACGGGGTAGGAAAAGCCACGCCAGCAGGTACAGGCTCGCACTCGCAGACGGGACCGACACCGCCAGCCACCAGCGCCGCCAGTGAGGGGTGCCACGTCGTGCCAACAAAACCGCCATCCCCCCCATAAACAACGGGAGTAAGACGCCGTTTTCGTGGCTAAATATGCCGATAAGCGCCATTCCCCACGCCAGCACCAACACCCCCCACCCAGGCCGGCGTTCTAGCCAGGCCAACGTTAACCACAGCGCGGCAGTGAACCCCAATGCCGATACGATATGGAACAAGCTACTGACGAAATTCACGGCCTGATAATTTGTCGGGAAAATCACGAACGCTGTCCCAGCTAGCAGCCCGGCTAGCCGATTGCGGGTGAGGCGTTTTGCCCAGAGTGCCAGGAAAACACCCGCCATTCCATAGGCCAAAACGTTAATGAGGTGCAAAAAGGGCGCATCATGCCCGCCGTGTAGCCATTGGCTGAACTTCCATATGCTAAATACCGCCGGACGATAAAACGGAAAAGAATAGCTCCCCAACCATTGTTCTAACCCGTTGATGTTCTCTACCAGCCAAAAATTAGGGGCATCATCTGCGAAAAGCGGTAGGTCGATAGCATAACCGTAGGCCAATAACGCGATCCATAACGGCAGCGCATCGATCAGATATTGTGCGGTGCGACGCATTTTTACCATTACCTTGATTGCTAGTTCGTTATTGAGGGCGCTACCCTCAAACGCACAAAGTAAGGATTATAACACTTGATCTCTATATACGCCTGATGTGAGATAGCGGATTTCTTCTTATATTGTAACTGCCCAGCTTGCCCCCCACCCCGGTGATTCAGTTGGCGCTGCGGGGGAGCGCACGCGGCATCCGCCAGGCCCCGACCGGGCGCATCGTCACCTCTGCGAGTGGGTCCGGTGTTGATTTCATCACCCCGTGTAAGCGGGTTTCCGTAGAGAGTGCGGCGTTCAGCAGCAATCGGAACTCGCGCTGGTGTAACGTCAAGCACTCATTCGCGATCCACACCTCATGCAGTTCGCGATCCACGCGCACAAACGCGCAACCGGGGCAATCGGCATAATCGCACGTTTTCCCCTGTTCTAACGTGCGCACCAACCGCAGAAAGGTGTGGTAATCCAGATGAAATTCCCGATCATCCCACTGTAGCAAGATCGTATCTTCTACAATTGAAAGGGTACGTGAGGGGTTAATCTTCGCCAGGATTTTCATAAGTGAGTCCACCTTTTCATTTTATCAGGGGTGATTACTGTTTAGTGTATGCGATTACTTGTGTTGGTTCGGGTACATTTGATCATCTATTTCGATGACCTGTATCATGTAAAACCATACACGGCAGCGGTAGCATAATCTACAAAGATGGGCAAAGCAAATGTGGTTGAGGCAATAAAAATATCCGTAATGCGTATCACACTACGGATATAGGGGGGATGCGTTTATGGTGTAACGCGGGTTAAACCTAGATGTTCTCGCCTTCGAGATGGGCACGAAGTAGCCACGCCATCTTTTGATGATCTTGCAACAAGTTGGTCAGGTAGTCCTCGGCGGCAACATCATCATGCTCGTCGGCCACTTCGATGTCTTCGCGTAGCGCACGCGCCACCGATTCATGATCGGCGACCAAGTTTGCGATCATCTCGCGGGCGGTGGGGACGCTATCGTCTTCTGCCAGGCGGGTGAGGTCTAGCATCTGTGCGAGTGTGCCGGGGGCGAATTCGCCATACTGTCGGATACGCTCGGCGGTGTCGTCAATGGCGTCGGCAATATCATCGTATTGATCTTCGATCAGTTCGTGCAAAGCTATAAATTGCGGCCCGGTGATGTTCCAGTGATAGTGCCGCAGTTTCATATAAAGCACATGCTGGTCGGCAAGGGTGGTTTTCAGTAGTTGGACCATCGCCTCGCGTTGTTCTTCGTTGAGTCCGTCGTTGGGTTTGATCTTTTTGACAACTGCCATATGTGGGATGACCTCTTTATCTATTGTTTTACTTTTACTATTTTTAATCATACCAATAAAATGTTAGAGATGCGTAGAAATACACCAAAAGTTAATTTTGGGTAACTGCTCAGCAGGTTCGGGGGGGGGGGGAAGCCCCTGAGCAGTTAGCGCAAAATATTGACCTACACCTGCCCACTAATACCCCTTCGCTAAATATCACAAATAGGGTTACAATAGTTACAATCCGATATATTGTTTGATGATGCGAAAACGCAATGACAGCTAAATTGCCAGAGACAATCAGCGGCGCCATCGAGCGTGTGACGTACTTTAACCCGGAGAATGGTTATAGTGTGCTAAAGATCATCCCGGATAAATCAATCCAAATTAGTGCCACTGCCAGGGATGGCACTTTAGCCGTCGTTGGTGTCTTGCCAGAGCTTAACCCCGGCGAGGCTGCCGAGTTCACCGGAGAATGGAATAACGACCCGAAATACGGGTTACAGTTTCGTGCCCATAGTGTTAGGCCGATCCAGCCGACCAGTAAACGTGGCATCACACGCTATCTATCCGAGCTTGTGAAGGGAATCGGAGAGCGTACCGCCGAGCGAATCGTGGATCATTTTGGGGTAGAAACGTTAGAGGTGCTGAATCATAACCCGGAACGGCTGGAAGAAGTCCCCTATCTTAGCCTCAAAAAAGCCGTCGAACTGGCAGATGTCTGGGCCAATAATCGGGCCGAGCGTGAAGCCCTGATGTTTTTGCAGGGCTACGGTGTCACGGCCAAGTTTGCGCGGCGCATCTACAAAACCTACGGTGATGAAACCATCACCGTCTTGCGCCAGAATCCCTATCGGTTGGCAGACGAATTGTTCGGCGTCGGCTTCTTACGGGCAGATAGCATCGCCCTGGAAATCGGGCTAGATCGCGATAGTCCGAAGCGCATCGGGGCTGGGCTATCCTATACCCTATCCAGGCTATCGAAGGACGGGCATACCTACGCCCCGCGAGAGGTGCTTGTCAACAAAACGGCGGAGTTACTCAGCCTGAATAACCTACCGCCTATCAATGAGGTGTTGACCCACACGCTACGGACGGATGCGCTTTTCATGGAGCATCTGCACACAGACGACCAGATGGTCGAAGCGATTTACCTGCCGCGCTACTACTACTCCGAGCGTGGCTGTACCCGCCTGATCCGCCAGTTGACCAGCGTCCCCTCACAGCTAACGCTCAATAAGCCGCAGGCCAGCAACTTGGATGCGTACATCCGCGAAGTTCAGGCCCACAACGAAGTGAAGCTCACCGCACAACAGACCGACGCCGTTAAAGCCGCCATCACCTATAAGATCAGTGTGCTGACGGGTGGCCCCGGCACCGGCAAAACCACGACACTTCGTATGGTATTAGATACCGCGTATGGGTTAAACTGCCGGGTGGCGCTCGCAGCCCCAACCGGGCGGGCGGCGAAACGGCTTCAGCAGGCGACCCAACACAACGCTAGCACCATTCACCGGCTGTTGGGTTTCAAGGCGATCGAAGGGTTTGAGTACAACGAGGATAAACCGCTTCATATCGACCTGCTGGTGCTGGACGAAACATCTATGCTGGACCTGATCCTGTTCTACAACGTGCTGAAGGCCGTCCCGGTGCGTGCAAACCTGATGCTAGTAGGGGATGTGGACCAATTGCCGAGCGTTGGCGCGGGCAATGTACTACGCGATATGATCAGAAGTGGCATCGCCCATGTCACCCGGCTAGATAGTATCTTCCGGCAGGATGACAAGAGCCATATTGTATCCAACGCCCACCGCATCAACCGGGGGCAACAGCCCATCCTCAACAACAAGAGCAAAGACTTCTTCTTTTTCAGTATGCAAAACCCGCCCGAAGTGGGCGCGATGGTTGTAGATGTGGTCGTCAACCGCGTGCCAGAAAAGTTCGGCTACAACCCACTCGAAGACATTCAAGTGCTGGCCCCGATGTATCGCGGCCCGGATGGTGTCGATGCGATCAATGATGCGCTACAACAAAACCTTAATGGCGACCCCCGTACTGCCGAGGTGAGGTATGATGGACAGCTTTACCGTGTCGGGGATCGCGTTATGCAGACGCGCAACAATTACGATAAAGACGTTTTCAATGGGGATAGCGGGCGGGTCCAATCCATCGACCCGGCGAAAGAGGAAGTGAATATCCTAACTGAGGACAGTACCGTCACCTATCGCTTCAACGAGTTAGATCAGTTGGTGTTATCCTACTGTATCAGTATTCATCGCAGCCAGGGCAGCGAGTATCCGGTGGTGGTCATACCGATTACCACCAGCCAGTATGTGATGCTCCAACGCAACTTGCTATATACCGCTATCACCCGTGCCCGAAAACTGGTGGTACTGGTTGGGCAGCGTAAAGCGGTAGCGATTGCCGTCAACAATAACAAGGTTGAGGAACGCTATAGCGGCCTGGTTAATCGTCTTAGTGGGATGAACGATAGCTATCTACGCTTGCTGTAACACCCACCAACGTTTGCTTTTCGGTAAACTGTACCGGCGTGCTACCGGGGACGCCGCCAGATCACCATCGCGCCAGCCCACACCAACCAGCCCACACCAGAAAGGCCGGCTCCCCACATCACCGAACGCGGACGATAGCGGAAGGTCACGGTATGTTCGCCGGGGGGCACGCACACCGCCCGGAAGCTGGTATAGGCGCGGGCTATCGGTACGCGCTCACCGTCCACCTGGGCCACCCAGCCGGGGTAATACTGATCGCTGAGGACCAACACGCCGCCGTCGCTGTCAACATTTACGATGATGTCGTTGGGCCGATACTCGGTGATGGCGGCTACGGCGGGGGTGTCGCCTAGCTCGCAATCTAGCGGCTCCGCCAGGATCACCGTTTCCCGCAGGTCGATCTCGCCGTTGATGATCTGTTGCCGGTTGGCGTCATCATCCGGCTGGAGGCGGCCATCGACCGTGACCCAGGCACGCGGGAAGGGATCCGTTTTTTCGTAGACGATGCTCCCCTCATTCACACCGATTAGCTCGTAACCGGCATCCTCTCGCGGCTCCCAGGCGAGAATATACTTGACGCCCAGCAGATCGTAAACCGGCGAGTCGCTGTCATACCGGACCGGCTCGACCAGCCGCGTATAGCTCCCGATTTCCAGCGGGTCGTAGCCTTCGATGTGCAGGTGCCCGGTGCGGCTGGCGGTGTTGACCGGGCTTCGGAAGTAATCGTTCGGGTCCGGGAAAGCGCGTAGGCGGGCATCGGCCCCGGTGGGGATACTGATTTCCGCCCCGTCCCATAGTGGGCTGTGTGTCACATCCCCCACCGCCATGATCGGTGTCACGGCTCGCCACGCATCCCATGTGATCAGCAGCAGCGCACACACCAGCCCCGCCCGGAAGCGGCGGCGGTTGGCATCCGTTAGCAGCGCCAGCACACCCCATACCCCCAACAGCACCACCCCGCTATATCCCAGCACATCCGCCACCAATTGCGCCCGATGCGGCATTGGCTCCACATGGGACGCGCTCGCAAACCAGCCGGAGAAGAATACGCTCCCCGCCAGCAGCACAGCAGCAGCATAGGGAACCGCCCGCAATGCCGGGGACAGCATCACGCGGCGGCGATGGGGGGTGGCAGCTTGCAAAGCGGTGATCCACTGGCCGGTTAGCCCCGCCAACCCGAACATAACAAAGAACAGAAAGCGCCCCGGTGCCCGGAACAGACTAAACCCCGGTATCCAGCGCACCATTAGCTCGAACAGCACGCCCGCCGCCCCCAAGCTAAGAACCGTCCCACCGACAACCAGCCCAACCCAAAACAGCATACGCCGATCCCGTAGGCGCAGCGTTAAGAGCAATAGCACCAACGGCAATAGCCCGACATAGGCGTTCATTTCCTCGAATGTTGGTGCGCCCCAATAATAAGACGGCTTTTGTAGCGGGTTGCCGTATAAAAAGGGTAAGATCATCGTCATCAGTTGCGATGGCAGCAGCGCGAACCCGTTGACCTGCTCTAGCGTGAGCGTCGTCCGCACACTGTAACCGGTTAGTTCGGCGGTCGGGATGACCAACGCCGCCCCCAAAATCACCCCACCTAGCGCGATCAGCCCTAGCCGCCAAGCGCCGTCCCATGCTTGCCGCAGCGCGTCCGTCTCATTGATGATCACCCGATAGAGCCACAACGCCCCGGCCCCCAACATTGCATACAGCACCATCTGCGGGTGCCCCGCCAGCGCCATGATCCCCAAGGCCCCGGCTGCCGGGACCAACGCCAACCAGCGGCGGTTATCCAGGGCATGGGCGTAAGCGACCAGCACCCACGACAGCCAAGCATAGGTCGTCAAGATAGTATAGTGCCCAGCATAGACCCGCGCCCCGGCCCAGCCACTCATCGCATAGATGACCCCGGCGGCGAGTGCCCCGGTATAGCTCGCCCCAAAATAACGAGAAAGCGCCGCCATCCCCCACGCAGCCAACCCAACATGCCCGATCACCATTAGCCCGATAGCACGCGGGATACTCACGCCCAGCCCCGCCAGCCCCCACACCGCCCACGTCGGCGGGTAGAAGATAGCCGCCTGTGGGTTGCCCGCCACCGGGAACCCGGCGAACTGTCGCGGGTTCCATAACGGGAGTTCACCGCGCCTGACCATCTCAAAGGTATATTCGTGAAGCGGATAGACATTCCCGGTGAAGTCGTTGCCACTTAGTGCGAAATCCGGTTGGAAGGGCAAGA
>DAOTUA010000071.1:0-9683 GCA_034437355.1 Anaerolineae bacterium
CTTGACCAGCAGTTTTTGGCGCTTTGCGCCAAAAAGGGTAAGTTTTGGTCAATCTTTTTCAAAAGATTGGCAGGGTTTGGGATGCAATCCCAAGCTATGCCACTAGAAAAATTTGATGCGATTAACCTGCCACACCCCACCACTTTTTCCATAAAAAGTGGACAAAAAGCGTCCATTTTATCATCTAAGATGAAGGCTTAGACGATTTTCACAGCTAAAGTTTTGGTCAAGTTTTTGCAAAAGATTGTCGGGGTTCGCCCGCGCTGTACGATTTCAGGCTATCTCAATACCCACCGCTTAATTGTGTGAATCTGTCTTAGTTGCGTTTATTTTCGGTATGAATTCCCCCAATCTGTAGGGGGATGTGTTAAGTTGATAAACATTATCATTGAGATTGATGTACCTTATTGTTGTCCATCATAACTCGTTCGCGGGCATCCTACAGGGCCATCATCCGAATCATTTTCTTGTCGCATGTCACATAGGCTAAAGACGAAATATTATGCAACTTTCATACCAAGACCTAGCGAGTGTATCCGCTGTGAGCCATTCAAGGAAACGCCAGAAGATTAACAAGCAAGCAACTTGCCCGAGCTGTGGCAAGAGTGGAACGTTTGATTATGCCGGCGATCAGATGGTGCCAGCGCGTGTCGCGCAGGTGATGGGGCTAAACGGTAACGTCATCCCGCTGTGGCACTGCCCTGCTTGTGGTAGCACCATCAGCGAGCCGAATTTGCTTCCACCAGAGGCATAACGCGGGCAGGGTAAGCGCCTTTAGATTGGTGTTGGCTTTGCCCCACGCACACAAGGGATTAACACCCCTTGGCCGTAACGACTCAGGTAGAGATTAAGATATGGTGGGGTTTCACCCCACACTCCACCACTTTTTCCAGAAAAAGTAGACAAAAAGCGTCCATTTTGTGATCCAAGATGACGGTTTAGACGATTTTCACAGCTAAAGTTTTGGTCAATCTTTTGCAAAAGATCGAAGGGGTTTGGGGGTGAAGCCCCTGAGCAGTTACCCTTAGCCTTATATTTTCATACGAGTTTAGCCACGTTTTGTCGATTGTCGTTATATGCGATTGCCCTGATAACGCCGCTAAAGGTCCTCGGCTAACGTTCCCCACTCATCGAGCGCGGCGCTGAGGTCTTGTTCGAGTTGGGCGTACTCATCCCCCAGGGCTTGCACTTGGGCGGCATCCCCGGCAGCAGAGGCAACCTCGATAGCCCCCGTTAGTTGCTCCAGCCGCGTTTCCATCTTATCTATCGACGTTTCTAAGTGGGCTACTCGTTTCTTGAGTTGATACGGGTTCAGGCCGTGTTTTGGCTTGGGGGCGGGGGTGGCCGATCCGCCGTTTTTGCGCTGTTTTTGCGGGGTAGCCGGCGATGCGGTGGCGGCTTGTTGGGGGGCGTGGTCTGCTTCTCGGTGGCGGACGTACTCGGTGTAGCTGCCCCGGAACACGGTTACCTGTCCGGGGTCGGTGGGGGTATCGCCCGGCGATGCGATCCAAACTTGCGTTGCCAGCGCATCGATCAGGTAGCGGTCGTGGCTGACAAGCAGTACGGTACCGGGGTAATCGGTTAGCATAGCCTCTAGCACCTCTTGCGATGGGATGTCCAGGTGGTTGGTCGGTTCGTCTAGCAGCAGCAGATTGGCCGTCCCCAGCGCCAGCTTTGCGAGCGCCACCCGCCCGCGCTCGCCCCCAGAGAGGGCCGCCACCTGCCGAAAGACATCATCCCCCCGGAACAGAAACCGGGCCAGGTAAGCGCGGGCTTCGCCGGGGGACATCTGCCGGGTGCTGATGATCTCATCGATCACTTGATGGGCCGGGTTGAGGCGTTCATGGGCCTGGGCGAAATAGCCAATCTCGACCTTATCCCCGATTTCGGCCTGGCCCGCTACAGGTTGGAGTTGGTCTAGAAGCGTTTTAATCAGCGTGGATTTACCGACTCCGTTTGGGCCAACCAGGGCGGCGATCTCGCCGCGTCGCAGTTGGATGTCCTCAACGGTCAATAGTGCGGTGGCGGCATACCCAACTTCTAGCCCGGTCGTTTGAAGCACGTATTCGTTACCCCGGTGGGCAATATCTAGCGAGAAGTGCATCTTGTCGCGGTCGGCGTCTGGTGAGTAGAGCAGGTTATCTCGCTTGAGGCGTTCTAGCCGACGGCGGCGGCCCTGGGCCTGGCGGGTATTCTGCCCGGCGATATTGCGGCGGATGTATTCTTCTTCTTTTTCGATAAATTCCTGTTGTTTCTGGAAAGCCTTTTGACGTTGCTCGCGGCGTTCTTCGCGTTGTTGTAGGTAGGTGGTGTAGTTGGCGCGGTAGGTTTCTAAATAGCCGAAGTTGAGTTCCCACACGGTAGCGGCGAAACTATCAATAAAGTAGCGGTCGTGGCTGATGGCTAAGATCGCTCCGTCGAAGTCTTTGAGGTAGCTTTCTAGCCACTCGACGGCGGCAATATCCAGATGGTTGGTCGGCTCGTCTAAAACCAGCAAGTCCGGGTTTTCTAGCAGCAGCCGCGCCAAGACCGCCCGCGTTTTCTGGCCGCCACTCAGGGAAGTAAGCGGCATGTCAAACTCATCGGGCGTGAACCCTAACCCGCGCAGCACGATTCGGGTTTGGGCCTCATAGGTGTAGCCGCCGCCTTGCTCGAACTGCTCTTGTAGATGCCCGTATTGTTCGATGGCCTGCGCATCGCCGGCGGCCATCTGTTGTTCGAGCGATTTCATCCGGGCTTCACACTCGCGCAGATCATCGAAGGCGTGCAGGGCCTCCGTCCATAGCGTATGAGCGCCGAGAAGTTCTGGGCGTTGCGGCAAAAACCCGATGCGTAAGTTCTTCATCGGTTGGACCTCGCCGGCAGTCGGGCTATCCTCACCGATCAAAATATGAACCAGCGTGGTTTTGCCAGCTCCGTTTGGGCCGACCAGCGCCACCCGCGCCCGGTGCGGAATATCGACCGAGACATCGGCAAAGATGAGGTTATCTGCGAAGGATTTTGCGAGATTATTTGCTGTGAGAATGGACATAGCTCTCCCTGAAGACCAACTTCGGGGACATCTTACCAGAAAATTTTGGTAAAGACTCAGGTGGAAATTAGGTTGTGTTGACATTTACGCAAAAAACCGATGATTGTAGGGGTTCAGCATGCTGAACCCAGGGCATAGCACGCTATGCCCCTACGTTTTGAACCGTTGTGGTCTTGCGAGATCGAAATTTCAAACGTCAACAGCGCCTAGGATATTGTGGGGTGAAACCCCTGAGCAGTTACAAATTTTGGTAGCCCCCCCGTGATTGTCAAACGGGCCGCTTAGAGCGCCCCGGTAGCCGCGATAATCGGGCCGATAATTGCACCCAGGATACCGGACACGACCCCGGCAACAATCGACTGAAAGATACTCACCGGGATGTTGGCGAGAATCACGGCGATGAGGGCTTGCACGAAACCGAAGTTGTAGGCTTTAGCGGTCGCGCCGATCACACGGAGAGTAATGATCAGGCTGATCAAGCTGACCAGACCGGCAACGATCCCAAGACCGATGAGCAGCGGCACCCCCACCAAAAAGATCAGAATCGCGCCGATAATCACGACGGCAAAAATAGCGATCATCGGCATATTGTAGGCGCTCAACAGGTTAAAAATGGTGTAGTGAGTAGTGCCTTCGCCGTTGAATAAACGTTGTGAAATGGGGTTGAGGACGTAGCCCATCACGATCACCCCTGGCACGAATGCCATCACCAACGCTAAGCCGACCGTTAAGCCCACCACCGGCCCGAACCCGTCGGCAAAGAGGCCGGCGATAGTCAGCCGTGCTTCGGCCTGTGCGATCTGCTGCTGGGCATCTTCTGGGGGGGTGGCTGGGTTGCCTTCATCATCCACCGGGTTCTGAAGTTGCTCGATCTCGGCTTGAAGTTGATCAATCTGGACCCCGGCTCCATACTCAATGACCAGGACCGATAACAGCCCGCCCATAAACAAGATCAACACAAATAGGCCAATGTCTATCGCTAACGTTTCCCAGGTATGTTTTTGGGCTTGGGCCATGTGTTCGGCTTGTTCGGCTTCGATCAGTTCGTTGGCCTCCGCTTGGATCAATCGCTCGCGTTTCTTGTCGCTGCGTAAGGCACGGACGGCCTCGTCCGGTTCCATGCCGGTGATGGCGGCTGCCATACTCTGAAAATAAGAGTCGGTGCGCAGGTTGGGGTTGGCATCCAGGGCTTTCTTGAGGGCGGTGATCGCTTTTTGGCGGTCGGCGTTGGCTTGATGATCCATCGCTGCGCCCATGTAGCCATCGGCGCGTTTTTTGTTTTGTGGGCTGACCTCAACCGGACCGAGGTCCTCCTCTGCTTCGTCCTCATCCGGTTCGTCCTGGTCGGCGTCGGGTTCTGGTTCGGGGGGGGCGTTTTCCGCTTCGCGGAGTTTCTGTGAGACATGCGAAGCGGCTCGCTTTGCTATTTCGCGAACGTCTTCGTCGGGGTCTTGCTTGTAGAATTTCACCAGCACCTTGAGGGCTTTTTCCGAGCGCATCTGGGCGACCAACCGTATCCCCTGTTTGCGATCTTCCGGGTTATCACTTTGAAGTAATTCTGCTGGTTTCCTACTGTTCATCACGCTGTCCTCATCACATTGGTTGTGTCTTGCTTGCCATGTTAACCCGAATCTTAGACCAACGCTAGCGGTCCACACATCACACAGACAAAATCCGCTCGGATTGCGTGGTTAGTCGTGGGCCAACTCGTAGACATCGCGCTTGTTCCAGCCGCTTAGCTTGGCGACAACCTTAGCGGCGCGGCTGGCACTGTCGCCGTCTGCGATGCGCTGATGAAGCTCGGCCCGCACCCGTGCTTCATCCCAGGTGAGGTCCGACTGGGTAACGCCGGCAATTACCAGTGTGACCTCGCCCTTGGGCGGCTCGGCGGCGTAATGGTCGGCCCCATCGGCGGCGCTGGCCCGGTAGAATTCCTCGAACATTTTCGTCATCTCGCGGGCGATACACACCGGGCGGTCGTCGCCCATCACATCGGCAATGGCCCGGAGCGTATCCTCGACGCGATAGGGGTTTTCGTAAGCGATCAGCGTGCGCGGGTCATCGCGCAAGGCACGGAGCAGGTCGCGGCGGGCTTTGTCTTTTTTGGGCAAAAACCCGACATAGACAAACGCATCTGTTGGCATCCCGCTACCCACAAGAGCCGTGATAACCGCATTGGCCCCCGGCAGCGGCACGACCGGGTATTCGCGTTCGATAGCCCCCTGGATCAGTTCGTAGCCGGGGTCACTGACGCCGGGCGTCCCGGCATCGGAGATGAGCGCGACATCGCCCACCGCCAGCGCATCGTAGATCGCGTTGAGCTTGGTGAGCTTGTTATGCTCGTGATAGCTGGTTGTGCGGGTGGTGATGTCGTAGTGATCGAGCAAAACCCGTGAGGTGCGGGTGTCCTCGGCTGCAATTAAAGTGACCTCTCGCAGCACGCGCAGCGCCCGCAGCGTGATGTCCTCCAGGTTGCCAATCGGGGTTGGGACGACGTAAAGCGTCCCCATGGTTAGGCTTGTTCTTCTTTGAGATGCGGGTAGAGCAGCACATCTCGGATGTTGCGCTGGTCGGTCAGCAGCATAACCAGCCGATCGACCCCCATCCCGAACCCACCATTGGGCGGCATCCCGTAGCGCATAGCGCGTAAGTAGTCGGCATCGAGGGGGGTTTCTTCGTCGCTGCCCTCATTGTAGAGCTTGGCCATCTGTAAGAAGCGGGCTTCCTGGTCTAGCGGGTCATTTAGCTCGGTGAAGGCGTTGCACATTTCCATACCGGCGATGAAGCCCTCAAAACGTTCGGTATGCAGATCGTCATAATCGACTCGTTTGGCAAAAGGTGAAATATCTCGCGGGTAGTCAATCAAGAATGTGGGCTGGCGTAGGTTTGGTTCGACGTATTTGCTTAGCAGATGGTCGATTAACTGGCCCCAGGCCTGCCCTGGCTTGATGGTATCGCCCAGGTTGTTGATAGCGGCTTCTAGGGAATAGGCGGTGAGGTGATCCACATAATCGATGCCGCAGCCCGCTTTGATGGCGTCGCGCAGGGTGACGCGGCGATAGGGTGGGGTGAGGTCGATGGGTTCGCCCTGGTAGGTGATGCGGGTGGTGTCGTTAACGGCTTGGCAGGCGGCGGCGATCATGCGCTCGGTCAGGTTCATCACGTCGTTGTAGTCGATATAGGCTTTATAGAACTCGATCTGGGTGAACTCCGGGTTGTGCTTATGGCTGACCCCTTCGTTACGGAAGTCGCGTCCGATCTCGTAGACGGCATCAAGCCCGCCGACCAGCAACCGCTTGAGATATAGCTCGAAGCTGATGCGCAAGAATAGGTCTTGCCCAAGCTGGTTGTGATGTGTGGTAAACGGGCGAGCCGCCGCGCCGCCGTAAATTGGTTGGAGAATGGGTGTTTCGACCTCTAAAAAGCCCTCGTTGTTCATAAAGCGGCGTAGCGCGTTGATCGTCTGGGCGCGTTTGACAAACACCTCGCGGACAGCTTTGTTGACGGCCAGGTCTGCGTAGCGTTGTCGGTAGCGGGTTTCTATGTCAGAAAATTCGCCGTATTCTTCGACGGTGCCGTCGTCGTTGTGCTTTTCTTTGATGATGGGTAGGGGGGATAAACTTTTGCTGAGCAGTGTTAGCTCTTGCACGCGCACGCTGATCTCGCCAGCGCGTGTTTTCATGAGCGTGCCGGTGGCCTGCACAAAGTCATCCATGTCGATCAATTTATCTTTGATCAGTGCGTAGGTGGCTTCTGCCATATCGTTGATGCGCAAGAAAAGTTGAATCCGCCCGCTGCCGTCCTCAATATGAACGAAACTGACTTTGCCCTTGATATTGGCCCGCCGGATGCGCCCGGTAACCGTCACGGTCGGGGTATCGTCGTCGGTTCCGCCGTTGGCGATGTGCCTTTCGTATGTTACAAGCGCGGCGGCGGCGGTATGTGTGCGCCAGACGCGGCGCGGGTAGGCGTCGATCTCGCGCTGGCGTAGTGCCGCGAGTTTTTCTAGGCGGTCTTGTTCCAGGCGGGAGGGTTCCCACTGCGTTTGGCTCAGCAGGCTATCAGTATCGCTCATGATGTATTCTCCAGGCTAATCGAGGTATTTGCAGTTGACGAAAGCGATCCGATTATACCGAGGCCGCCCAGACAATGAAACCGGAAGGTAACGGCAGGCAGGGCAATCGCATCAAAACTGAATCGACGTAAAAAGCCCATCATGCCTTGTTAAAACGTATAGCAGGTTTGCCCGCTACCGGTGAACCTGTCCCGATAGGACGGCGTTTTAACCTGGCGGAAATTATCGTCCCAAAATCCGATTGCACCCGTGGGGGCAAAGCCGCTGGCAAAACAGCGTTAGTGGTGCTAAAGTTTGGCTATGATCCCTTCGGTGTAGAGAGTGGCCTATGTCGCAAAAAACCGTGCCAGATTATGCCCATGTCGTTGTTGTACCGATAGCCAACCCGCAAACAGCCCCGGAACTGATTCAACTGGCAGAGGCTTTCGTCCGGCGGGATGGCGGGCGGGTGATTGCGCTAGCCGTTACGCTTGGCGACGGTGACGCGGAAGGCAACCGCGAACGCCTGGACGAACTGGAAGAGATTGTCGCGCAGTTCCAACCAGAGAAGAAACCCAAAGCCGAAGCCCCGAAAGAGGGCCAATCAGCAGCCGACCAAGACGCCCCCGCCCCGGAAACCCCACTACCAGATGAGGCGACTTACGGTGGCCCAGAAGTCACCATCGACTTTGTGACACACAACGCCAACAACACGGTAGCCCGTGGCATCCTCGATGTGGTGCGTGAAAGCGGGGCCGAGTTGATCTTGCTCGGTGTGCAGCAACACGGCAAAGGTGAAGTTCGCGTCGGTGTGGTTGCACAGAGCGTCATGAGTGCCGCCCCGTGTGATGTGCTTGTTTATCGTTACTCGACATCCCCAGAATTTAACCGAATTTTGGTCCCAGTAGACGGCTCCCCCGCGTCTCGGATGGCGGTTCGGATGGGGATTTTGTTCGGCAATGCCTACAAAGGTTGCCCGGTAGAAGCCATCCATATTAAGAGTAACAGCCAAACGGAGGCCACCGGGCGCAGCCTGCTGACGAAATCGATTGCGGATTTGCCGGGTGGGGGTACCGTCAAGCAGACGTTGCGCACTTCTCATTCGATTGCTGATGCCATCCTGAGCAAAGTTGATGAGAATCACCTGTTGATCATGGGGTTTTCTCGGCGTGGCGACCTGGAACAGTGGCTAGAGGGCGAAAGTCCATCCCGCAAAATACTAGACCAGGCCCCCGGCCCGGTGTTGTTGGCGGTGCGTTCGACCCAGGCCATTACCGCCGGGCAGCGCCTACGGCGGCGTTGGCTGGGGTGGGTACGCCCAACACTGACGGATGTTGAGCAGGAACAGATCGTCTGGACGGCTACCAGCAACGCCGATCTGACGTTAGATTATGTGGTGCTGATGGTTGTCTCGGCAATGCTGGCGTCGTTGGGGTTGCTACTGAACAGCGCGGCGGTGATTATCGGGGCGATGTTGGTCGCGCCGTTGATGTCGCCGTTAACAGCCTTTGCGATTGGTTTGGCGACGGCGCGTTTTGGAATTATGCGGCAGGCGTTTGTGACAGCGTTGGCGGGGTTTTTGATCGCGTCGGTTGTGGGGATCGTCATGGGGTTATTTGTGCCGTTGCAGGCCCCGACCCCGGAGATGATGGGGCGTGTCAGCCCAACTTTGTTGGATGCGTTCGTCGCGCTGGCCTCCGGGGTGGCGGGGAGTTATGCGACTGCCCGCCGCGATATTCCGGCGGCGCTGGCAGGTGTGGCGATTGCGGCGGCGTTGGTCCCGCCGATCTGCACGTTTGGCTTGCAGGTGGCGTTCGGTAATGGGGTGATGGGCCTGGGGGCGGCGCTGCTTTTCCTGACGAATATTGTCTCGATTGTGGTCATCGCAACAATTGTATTTTTGTGGCTGGGGCTATACCCGCGCCGCCTGAACCGAACCAGCCTGCTGGCATACGTCCCGATTGTGATTTTGGTGGCGTTGTCGCTGCCGATGGTGATTGCGCTGCTGAATATCTCACAGGAGGCCCAAGTTACCAGCCGTTTAGAGGTGTTGGTCGGAGAAGTATTCGTGGGGTTACAGGTGGATGACGTGACGGTGGAGGGCACAAACCCGGCCCAGGTGCAGGCGACGTTATTTTCGCCTTATACCATATCACCGGCTGCCGTTCAGTTTGCGGAGGAGCGCATCCGGCAGGAGACAGGCTCCGACTTGCGCCTGCAACTGCGGGTGCAAGAGTTGGTCACAAGCGAGGAAACGCCCCCGCTGCCGGATGACTCCCCGTTTATCGTGGCAAACGATACGGTTCAACCTGCTTCGTCTTCAGCAGCAGACGATAATGACACGGACGGCACAGATTAGCGCCGGGGTGGGGGGCAGGCTGAGTCGTTACAAAATATCGGCCCAAATTTGGATTTCCCCTTTAAATACATCCGAAATGTCCGTTACTATATCATTATCCTAAAGTGTTCAAGTCAACGAATGAAACCCTAACCGCTATCCCAGGGTAATCGCACCAAAACTGAATCGAAGTCAAAAGCACATCATATCTTGTTGAAACGTATAGCAGGGGCTTTGCCCCCACTACCCCCACAAGGATT
>DAOTUA010000072.1:0-10771 GCA_034437355.1 Anaerolineae bacterium
GGGTTTCCGGTGCGCTACGATGAGCAAGCCCAACCTAGTTTTCAGGATTTTGCGGCGGTGGTGCATCCGTTGTTGGCGGATTACGAGGTGATGATCGAACCGGGGCGCTCAATTGTGGCGGATGCGGGGGTGCTGGTGTGTCAGTTGCTTTACATCAAGCAGCAGGGCGGAGAAACGTTATACATTGTAGATGCGAGTATGACGGAGTTGATGCGCCCGGCGTTGTATGGGGCACAGCACGCTATTATCCCGGTGATGGCAGGGGAGGCTAGGCAACGGGTGACGGTGGTCGGCCCGGTGTGTGAAACGACCGACGTTTTGCGGCGGGATGTGGCTTTGCCCAAGCTGAAGCATGGCGATCTGTTGGCGATATTGGATGCTGGGGCCTATGGCATGGTGATGGCGAACACGTATAACCAACGTCCACGCCCGGCGGAGGTTGTGATCGGGGCGGATGGGGAGAGTTGGCGAGTGGCCCGTGTGCGAGAGTCGTATGATGATCTGTTGCGGTTTGAGCGATGAGTACCCGAATTGTGAAATTCAAAATGCGTACAGTTTAGTGGAGTGGGATCGAAAAACCGCCGGGTGGCGGTCGGGTGTGCCGACAACTGGACTTGAACCAGTGGCCTCAGAATTATGAGTTCTGCGCTCTAACCAGCTGAGCTATGTCGGCAAGAAGAAATTGCGGAGGTAGGACTCGAACCTACGACCTCCGGGTTATGAGCCCGACGAGCTACCACTGCTCTACTCCGCGTCGTTGTATGATGTTGTTAAGGGTGGCTTGCGCCTGAGTTGCGGAGGTAGGACTCGAACCTACGACCTCCGGGTTATGAGCCCGACGAGCTACCACTGCTCTACTCCGCGCTGTTATGGGACAAATATAGTTAGCACTCACCGCAAAGTCAAGGGCTATATCGTGCAAAGTGAACAAAGGCGGGCAGTCTAATCTATATCATATACGCAAGGGTTTAGCTATTAAGCTAAGAAGCATAATTACTCAGGCAGAGATTGGGATATTGTGGGGTTTCACCCTACACCCCATCCCTTTTTCCAGAAAAAGTGGACAAAAAGCGTGCATTTTGTCATCCAAGATGAAGGTTTAGACGATTGTCACAGCTAAAGTTTTGGTCAAGCGTTTGAAAAAGATTGGCAGAGTTTGGGATGCGATCCCAATCTATGCCAATAGGTTGTGTTGACATTTACGCAAAAAACCGGTGATTGCAGGGGTTCAGCGTGCTGAATTCATGGTATAGCGTGCTATGCCCCTACGTTTTGAACCGTTGTGGTCTTTAAGGAGATCGAAATTTCAAACGATTACCCTGAGAATCGGGCTAAATCGCCCGCCCCCAGACATGAAAAACTGGTATAATAAAACGTCCGTTCTAGTCAGATAAAGGGTTAGACCTATGCCTCCGTTTAAGGTTCATTCGGCGTTCTCCCCCACGGGGGATCAACCGCACGCGATTGAGGAGTTGGTCGCCGGCGTAGAAAACGAGCTGACTCATCAAACGTTGCTCGGTGCGACCGGAACCGGGAAAACATTTACAATGGCGCATGTGATCGAGCAGGTCCAACGGCCCACACTGGTTTTAGCGCACAATAAGACGCTGGCGGCGCAGCTCTATGCAGAATTTAAGGAGTTCTTCCCGCAGAACGCGGTTGAATATTTTGTGAGCTATTACGATTATTATCAGCCGGAAGCCTACGTGCCGCGCCATGATCTGTATATCGAGAAGCAGACCGACATCAACGAGCAGATCGAACGGCTGCGGTTGGCATCTACGGCGTCGTTGCTTTCTCGGCGGGATGTGTTGATCGTGGCGTCTGTGAGTTGTATTTACGGGATAGGCGACCCGAACGCCTGGAAGAAATCCACCATAGATATTGAAAGCGGAACCCAGATGCGGCGGGATTACATCTTGCGGCGGTTGGTGATGTTGCAATATACGCGAAACGATATGGAACTGCGGCGCGGGACGTTCCGAGCGCGGGGGGATGTGTTAGAAATCTATCCGGCTTACGGTGAGACGGCCTACCGGGTGGAGTTGTTCGGGGATGAGGTGGATCGCTTGACGGAGTTTGACACGTTGACGGGCGAGCTGATCGCGGTCCACGATAAGATCAAGGTGTTTCCGGCTAAGCAGTTTATCGCCGATGAGGACCGGATGCGGCAGGCATTGCACGACATTGAGCAAGAGCTACGGGCGGAACTGCAACGGCTGAAGGGTGAACACCGCTTGGTCGAGGCGCAACGGCTAGAGCAGCGGGTCAATTACGACATCGAGATGATCCGGGAGGTAGGGTACACTAGCGGGATAGAGAACTACTCGCGGCATATGGACCAACGCGCCCCCGGTAGCCCGCCCTGGACGTTGATCGATTACTTCCCGCAGGATTATTTGCTGGTGATTGACGAGAGCCATATGACGATTCCACAGATACGCGGGATGTATAACGGCGACCGTCAACGCAAGCAAACGCTAGTCGAACATGGCTTCCGGTTGCCAAGCGCGTTAGACAACCGCCCGTTGATGTTTGAGGAGTTTAAGCAGCGTACCAATCAGATCGTGTATGTGTCCGCGACACCGGGGCCATACGAGCGCGATATATCGGACAAGATCGTGCAGCAGATTATCCGCCCGACCGGGATTTTAGACCCGAAGATCGATGTCCGCCCGGTGGAGGGGCAGGTAGATGATCTGGTCCAGGAAGTGGCGCAGCGCGTGCGAGATGGGCAGCGGGCGCTGATCACGACGTTAACACAGCGCATGTCGGAAGAACTGGCGGGCTACCTGAACGAACTCGGTATGAAGGCGCAATATCTGCACGCGGAGATCGACACGTTAGAACGTATTGAGATTTTGCGCGATCTACGGCTGGGGGTCTATGATGTGCTGGTGGGGATCAACCTACTGCGGGAGGGGTTAGACTTACCGGAGGTGTCGTTAGTGGCGATCCTGGATGCGGATAAGGAGGGGTTTTTGCGCTCGGAGCAAGCGTTAATCCAGACGATAGGCCGGGCGGCACGTCATTTAGATGGGCGGGTGATTATGTATGCCAAGCGCGAAACGCCGTCCATGAAACGGGCGATTGATGAAACCGAACGGCGGCGGCGTATCCAGCAGGCGCACAATGAGAAGCACGGCATCGAGCCTCGGTCGATTGTGAAAGAGATTAAAGACTTGAACGACCGCGTAAAGGCGATGATGTCTGAGGAAGAGCTTGAGCAGGCGACCAACCCAGATGCGGCGGATATGCCGTCTCCGTTAGATTTGTCGGTTAAGGATATTGATAAGCTCATTCGCGATTTGCAGGAAGAAATGGCGACCGCAGCCAGGGCGCTTGAATTTGAACGGGCGGCGTTGCTGCGCGATCAGGTCGTTGAGTTGCGCGGGATCAAAGCGGAAAAGCGGGTCGAAGATGAGTTTCGGTTGAAATAAACCGGATGTTTCGCAATCTCTTAACCAAACCGGGTTATATTTGGTCGTGCTGGATTTTACCGACATCGTACTGGAATCTAGTAGTCTAACAGACGCTTTTTGTCGAATGGAAAATCGCTACGCACAAGAATTTCTTGCAATTTTTATCCGACAGATTCCATATGTCGAACTACTAGGTTTTTATCCAAGGAGTACCAGAGACATGACGACCGAACAACTCAAGCGAGAACTGGGTGTTTTTGGTGCAACCATGATGGGGCTTGGCTCGATTGTGGGGACGGGGGTATTTGTCAGCATTGCGATTGCGACCAATGTTGCGGGTGCATCGGTTGTGCTGGCGGTAGCATTGGCGGCAATAGTGGCGGTCTTCAACGGGTTGAACAGCGCCCAGCTCGCGGCGAATCACCCCGTCAGCGGTGGGACGTATGAATATGGGTATGAATACCTGAATCCATGGCTTGGGTTTGTGGCGGGGTGGATGTTTTTACTCGCGAAAAGTGCGTCAGCGGCGACCGCCGCGCTAGGCTTTGCCGGGTATCTGCTCCATTCGTTGGGTGCGGGCGACAACGGGCTGGTGGTGCCGGTGGCGCTGGCGGCGGTGGTGGGGATCACGGCGTTGACGATTGGCGGTATCCGGCGCTCAAATATGGTAAATATTACGATTGTGTCGGTGACGATTGGGACGTTGGCCTTTTTCGTTGTGGGCGGTCTGCCGTCCGTTGGGCAGAACGCCAGCACCAACTTGTCGGGCTTTTTCGGGGCGGGGCCGGTTGGTTTGATCAACGCGGTGGCGCTGATGTTTGTGGCCTATACCGGCTACGGGCGGATTGCGACGCTGGGCGAAGAAGTGCGGGAGCCACGCCGGACTATCCCACGAGCGATTATCACAACGTTGGTATTCACGATGACGTTATATGTGCTGGTGGCGTTTGTGGCGCTGGCGAGTGTGGGGCCGGGTTTCTTCGCGGGGACAGTTGAAGGGGCTGCCGCCCCGCTAGAGATTGTCGCCCGGACGTTTGCAATCCCTGGCCTGGGGTTGGTGATGGCGGTCGGGGCGGTGACGGCGATGCTGGGGGTATTGCTGAACCTGGTGTTGGGGTTATCGCGGGTGTTGTTGGCGATGGGGCGACGGCGCGATATGCCGCAGGTTGTGGCCCGGCTGGATGCAGCACAAACGACGCCGTATGTGGCGGTGTTGGTCATGGGGACGGTGATCGGCAGTTTGGTGTTGTTGGGGGATGTGAAAACAACGTGGAGCTTTAGCGCGATCACGGTGTTGTTGTACTATGCGCTCACCAACTTGAGCGCGTTACAACTGACGGACGATCAACGGTTGTTCCCGCGGTGGGTGGCGTATGCCGGGCTAGCGTCGTGCTTGTTCTTAACGTTTTGGGTCAGCGTGCGGATTTATTTGGTCGTGGGTGGTCTGTTGGGGGTGGGGCTGGCCTGGAAATGGGTTATGAACCGGTCCCAGGCCAAGGCATGAGCTAGGCACGACGAAAGATAACGGGTTGTGCGTCGTGATCGCGCCGCAGCACGCCAGTAAACACGTCATCCGCGACTTGCTCCAGTTCTACGGCCCATTCGTAGGCGGTCCCGCCTCCCAGACAGCTATTACAGCGTGAGGAAACCGCCTGGGCTTGCAGGTGCAGGCGGGCGCTTTCGATGTGCCAGTAGCCGTGCCAGGTGGCTTGGCCGCTGTACAGATCGCGGACGTGGGCGTTAAAGCTCCCGGCGAGTTTGAAGGTGTAGGCCCCGGCCCCGGTGCTGTCCTCAACGTCTTGCTGAAAGGTGAGGTGCCATGTTCCCGGTAGCAACATTTCAAGTGGTTCGGCGCGTTCCATGTCCGTTTCCCAGTCGATATAATTGCTGATCACATAGAAGCCAAGGATAACGCGAAATTTGCCGTGTGGCATGGTGCGATTTCACAAAAAACCTGTCGTGATTCATGGTCAATTTACCCCGATACGGTGGCGTATCGGGGTTAATCGCTGCCACGCTTATACCACGAACGCGCCGTTTTTGTAGAAGAGATCGCCATCTACGTAGATCTCGCTATCCTGGCGGATGTCGCAGATCATATCCCAGTGGACGGCGCTTTCGTTTTTGCCGCCGGTTTCTTTGTAGCTGCGCCCGACGGCGGTATGAAAAGTACCGCCGATTTTCTCGTCAAACAGAATATTACCGGTGAATTGCTGAATCCCAAAGTTGGTACCGATGGCGAACTCGCCCAGGTAGCGTGCGCCGGGGTCGGTATCTAGTTGGGCCAATAACAGGTCGGCGTTTTCTTCGGCGCTGGCATCCTCGACTCGTCCGTCTACGAATTTGAGTTCGATCCCCCGGATAGCCCGCCCGCCAACAATGGTCGGGTAGGTATAACGGACCCACCCGTTAACGGATTGTTCTAGGGGGCTGGTGAAAATTTCGCCGCTGGGCATGTTGCGCTGTCCGTCGCTGTTGATGAAGGTCCGGCCCTTTACGGAAAGCGTTAGATCGACGTTCGGCCCCTTGAGTTGGAACTCGCTTTTGCCCTGCAACCAATCGATCTTGGCCTGCTGCATCTCGGATAGTTTGTTCCACTGTGCGACCGGGTTTTCGTGGTCGCAGAAGGTGGCGCTATACACAAAGTCCTCGTATTCTTCGAGGCTCATATTGGCTTCTTGGGCGCTGGCCGGGGTGGGGAACCAGGATCCAACCCAGCGCATATCGCCCTGGGCGGCGCGGTCCAGGCGGGTATCTAAAAACACGCGCTGAGCTTTACGCCAAGCCTGTACCCGGCTGGCGGGGATATGGGTCATGGCGCGGGTGTTCTGGCTGGAGCCGACACGGATGTATACGTCGGCTTGGTCGTAGTAGGTTTGGTCGAGTGGGCTGAGCCAGTTGAGTTGTTCATCGGAGGCATGGCGGAGGAAGTTACGCTGCATGTGTTGATCTTGCATGATAAGCGATGGGTGCCCACCGGCGGCGACCACAGCGGCGTGAACGGCCCGGAGTGCGGGCAGGGCGCTGACATCGCCCAAAATGCCGACCCAATCGCCGGGTTGAACTTGTGTGGAGTAATTGACCAGCACATCGGCTAGTCGTTTTAATCGGATGTCTGTCATGGTGATAGTTGCTTTCTATGGTATTTTTTCGGTTAAAGCAGGGCCTTGGCTTCTGCGATGATGGTATCGTAGGCGACTTCATCCCCGATGACCGGGACGTATTCGATATAGCGCACGATATTATCGCGATCTAGCACGAAGGCGGCCCGTTGCAGTACGCGCCATTCGGTATCATGGACGCCGTAGCTTTCGGCAAATTGCATGGTCTTGTGGTCGGATAGCGTTTCGGTGTGTTGGACGCCTTCGGTGCCGCACCAGCGTTTTTGGGCGAAGGGGAGATCGGCGCTGACGGTTAAGATCACGATGTCGCCGCCGAGTTGTTCTGCTTGTTGGTTGAAGTGGCGGGTTTGGGCAGAACAAACGCTGGTATCCAGGGAGGGGATGCAGCTTATCACTTTGATTTTACCGTCGTAATCGGAGAGGTGTTTAACGCTCAGGTCGTTGGCGATCAACGCAAAATCTGGGGCGGGTTGCCCGACCTGCAACATAGCGCCCTGGACGTTGTGTTCGTTGTCTCCGACCATCATTCCGGCACGTTTGGTCATGTGTAGATGTCTCCTTAGGTGGTTAGTGAAAGTTTTTATCTACTTTTTGAAACAAGTGATGGGGTTCGGGATGAAACCCCGGAAAATGATCAAATTGTAGCCGCTAGGTTGTGTTGACATTTACGCAAAAAAACGGTGGTTGTCGGGGTTCGGCGGGCTGAACGCAGGACATAGCGTGCTATGCCCCTACGTTTTGAACCGTTGTGATCTTTAACGAGATCGAAATTTCAACCGTCAACAGCGCCTAGCAATCAGGGTTATTGTATACGATACGGGTACTCTAAACACTACCGTAACGCCACTGCCCGCCGACAATTGTCGCAATGACGTGCAGTGAATCGAGCGCGGCGGGGTCGAGTTGGTACGGGTCCGTATTGAGGACGACCAGATCGGCATAGAAGCCGGGTTGGATGCGCCCTTGCCGATCTTCCAGGCCGGCGGCATAGGCTGGGCCGACCGTGTAGGCCCGGAGTGCTTCATCGACGGTAAGGCAGGCGTCGGTGCGCCAGCCCTCGACAAGCGATCCGTTCGGGTGGCGACGGGTGACGGCGGCATATAGGCCCTGGAGTGGGTCAAACGGTTCGATGGGCGAATCGGAGCCGAAGGCCAGCCGCGCTCCGGCGTCTAGCTGGACACGGGCGTTATAGCTGTAGGCGGCGCGGTCGCCCCAGTAGCGGTCGGCGGTGTGCGCGTCGGAGGTGGCGTGAATTGGCTGCATGGAGGCGATAATATCGAGTTGGGCTAAGCGTGGGATGTCGTCTGGGTGGATCAGTTGAACGTGTTCGATGCGATGCCGCCGGGCCGCCGGGGGGATGTCGTTTTCGGCTTCTAGCTGGCGGACCAGTTGGAACACGTCTAACACCTCGCGGACGGCGCGGTCCCCGATGGCATGGATGGCGGTGGGCAGCCCGGCAAGCGTGGCACGGGTGGCGAGTGCGAGCATCTCGGCGGGGGCGGTGACGGCGATACCGACGTTATCCGGCTCGCGCTCGTAGGGGGCCAGCATCCAGGCGGTGCGCGGGCCAAGTGCGCCGTCTGCAAACAGTTTGAGGCCGCCAATCCGCAGCCAGTCATCCCCAAAACCAGCGCGTAGGCCACTGGTAAGGGCGGCGTCTAGGTAGGGCTTGTTGATGTATTTGTGAACGCGCAGGCCAAGCTCGTTGCGCTGGTGCAATATCTGGAAGGCGGCGAGCGTGTTTGGGTTATCTAAGTCGTGGATGGCGGTTAGGCCCTGGGCGTGGGCCTGTTGTTGGGCGTCGTGTATCTGGTCTGCGATTTGGTGAGGGGTGGGCTGGGGTATGTGGTTGGAGACAAGCTGCATGGCGGGGGCCTCGAACAGAATCCCGGTGGGGTTGCCGTTCGGGTCGCGCTGGATTTGGCCGCCGGGCGGGTCTGGGGTTTGGGGGGTGATGCCGGCTTGTTGGAGGGCGAGCGAGTTCACCCAGGCGACATGGGCGCTTTTGCCGGTGAGGTAGACCGGGTTGGCGGGGGCGATGGTGTCTAGGTCGGCGGCGGTGGGGAAGGCGTGGCCGGGCCACAGGTTTTGTGCCCATCCATGACCGCGCACCCACTCCCCCGGCGGGGTGTGGGTGATCCGTGCGGCGACGGCTTGCAGGGCGTCGGCTTTGGTGGGGGTCTCGAACACGTTGACGGTGTGCATGGCGGCGGCGGTCCATTGCATATGCAGGTGAGCGTCGGTTAGGCCGGGGATGACGGTTTGCCCGTGGAGATTGTGTTGGGTGGTGGTGGGGCCGGCTAAAGCGCGGATGGTGTGATCGGGGCCGACGGCGAGCAGCCGTTCGCCACGCCATGCCAGCGCGGTTGCGCGGGGGGTGGCGTCGGCCAGGGTGATGATGTTGGCGTTGTACAAAATAGCGTCAGGGTGCATGACGTTTTCCTCTGGCGGCTGCCAATTGTGCTTGGATTTCGTCCGGGGTGGGGGCACCTTCCCAGCCGGGGCGGGTGACGGCGGTTGCGCCGAGTTGGGCGGCAATCTGGATGGCGGGTTGCGTGTCACCGTCGAGTAGATGCAGGCTGGCCAGTAGCCCGGCGGCGAACACATCCCCCGCGCCGGTGGGGTGTGTGGCGTGGACCTGTGGGGTGGTGTAGGGGTGGGGTTGCCCGTTGATATAGTAGGTGCCGCCGTTTTCGGCGCGTGTGATCACGGTGTGGGCGGTGGCGCTGGCATAAGTCGCTTCTAGGCCGGGGGCGGTGGCGATGTCCTCCTCGCTGAGGACCAGCCAACCCAGGGCAGCTAGCGCGGCTTGGTCGGCCCAACGTTTGAAGTGTACCCGGCCATCTGCGCCCCACTGCCGGAGTAAGCCCTGGGCGGTTAGCATGGTGCGTGCGTGCGGGAAGTGCGCTAAGAGCGCGAAGGGGTCGATCTCGCCGGTGAGGGGGCCAAGGTGGACCAGCGGCGCATCGTGCCAGGTGGGGGGGATGTGTTGGGCCTGGAGGGGGGCGGCGACGGCGCGTATGATCTGTTGGCGTCCCTGTGGGGTGTAGACGTTTTCAAAGGTGGATGTGGCATCGGCGGGGATCAAACATAGCTCGGTAATGTAGGGGGTGAGCTTATCGAGTAGCGGGTCGGTGGGGGCGGCGCTGGTGAGGATACCGACTCGCAAGCCGAACGCGGCAGCGGTCCGTGCCGCGTAGGAGACGGTACCGCCTAGTTTGCGCCCATCGGGGGTGATGTCGGCGGTGACATGCCCGATGAGCAAGTAATCAATGGGTGGAGCCACTTAATCCTCGGTTTCTGGTTTGGGGACGATGACGACACGGCGGGAGCGTCCATCGCCGGCACTTTCGGTTTTGACATCACCGCGCTTGCGCAGCGTAATATGAACGATGCGGCGCTCGTGGGGCGGCATCGGTTCTAAACGGATGGAACGCCCGCTTTCGACGGCTTGATCTGCCATGCGATGGGCGAGGTTTGCGATTTTGTTGGAGCGTTTGAGACGGTAATCATCGACATCGACAATGAGGTTGGCGCGGTCTTCTATCTGTTTGCTGACGATGAGGCGCGTCAGGTATTGCAAAGCGGAGAGGGTATCGCCTCTGTGACCGATGAGTGGGGCCAGGTCTTTATCGTCGCCCTTGATGTTGAGAATCCAGGGCGGGGCGTTGTCGGCTTTTTCGGATTGGGTGGTTTCAAGCGTGGCGGGGATGTCCATGATGTCGAGCAGTTCGATCAAGACTTGCTCGCCGATCACTTTACCTTCGGTAGACGATTCAAACTCTAGCGGTGGCGGGACCGCCTGGCTTTCTTCAAGTATGTCGTCATTATTGGCCTGTGTTTGGTCCTTGCGTTGGGGGCGGTGCCGGATTTCATCTCGGTGGTAGCGTTTCCCACGCGGGCGGTCGGTAGCAGAGGGGGCGGTGCCGTCGTCGGCTTCGTCGGTTTCGTCGTATTCATACGGTTTGACGGGTTGATCCGGTTCGGGCTGGTCGGTTTTATCCGGTGGGGTGGTGGGGATGGCGGGTGGCGTTTCGGCCTGGGGTGCTACGTCATCAACCGGAAAACCGGCTTCCTCGAAGAAGTCGTCGTCGAAGAAATCGTCGTCGGAAGGGTCCGGTAAGTCCTCAATGCGGCGGCGTTTGGGTGGCGCGGGGTCCGGTGTGGGGTCGGGCTGCGGTGTGGGGTCGGGCTGCGGTGTGGGGTCGGGCTGCGGTGTGGGGTCGG
>DAOTUA010000073.1:0-2353 GCA_034437355.1 Anaerolineae bacterium
GAAGAAGCCCAGATTAAAGCCCGTATCGAGACCATCCGCAAAGAAATCGAAGTCTCCACCAGCGACTACGACCGCGAGAAACTACAAGAGCGCGTCGCGAAACTCGCTGGCGGTGTCGCTGTCATCCGTGTCGGGGCCGCCACCGAAACCGAACTGAAAGAGAAGAAGCACCGCGTCGAAGATGCCCTCAGCGCCACCCGCGCCGCCGTCGAAGAAGGAATTGTCCCCGGTGGTGGTGTGACACTCGTTAACGCGGTTGCCGTGCTGGATGAGCTGATGAAGCACGACGACATCAAGAACGCACACCCCGACATCCAAACGGGCGTTAAGATCATGCGCAAGTCACTGGAAGTACCGATGCGCAAGATCGCTGCCAACGCTGGCGAAGATGGCGCAGTCATCATCGAGAACGTGCGCCGCCTGCAAAAGAGCCGCAAGAACCACCGTGTCGGCTACAACGTCATGACCAACGAATACGTCGATATGATCGATGCTGGCGTGCCAGACCCAGCCAAGGTGACTCGCGGTGCCGTCGAGAACGCCGCGTCCATCGCCTCCATGATTCTGACGACCGAGGCCCTCATCACCGACCTGCCAGAAGATAACAACGGCGGCGGTATGCCCGGCGGCGACATGGGCATGGGCGGCATGGGCGGCATGATGTAACCCCCCCACTAGCATAACCGCTTAACGGGTACGGTTTGCGCCGTACCCGTTTTTTTGTCCATAAATCAAAATAACACGCTATTTCAAATGTCAACACAACCCAATCGCACCCACGTTAACTAAACCAGTGAGATACACACATGAGCCACTACACTACCGGGCAGTTCCCTAGCACAGACGGCACACAACTCATGTACCGCGCCTGGTCGCCCGCGTCCCCACCCCGCGCTGTCGTCGCCCTCGTCCATGGCTGGAGCGACCATGCCGGGCGCTACGAAGGCTTAGCAAATACACTCACCGAAGCGGGGATGACCGTCTACGCAATGGACCTACGCGGCCACGGGCTATCCGATGGGCAACGCGGGCACGTCAACCGCTTTGAGGCCTTCCGCCAAGATGTGTACAGCTTCTTACGCACACTCCGCCACCAATACCCAGCCGGACCGCCGCTTTTCCTGTTGGGGCACAGCATGGGCGGGCTAATCACCATGGACTACGCGATCCACTTCCCCGACGAGCCGCTACAGGGCGTTATCGCATCTTCCCCGCTATTATCACAACCAAGTGTATCCCCGGTGATGGTCGGCTTATTGCGCGTCTTAGCACGCCTGGCCCCCCGGCTAGGCATTAACCCCGGTACCGATGCTGATACCCTCTCCAGAGACCCCGCCGTCGTCGCCGCCTACCTAGCAGACCCGCTTGTTCATCAGAAAGCCACCCCCCGCTTCGCCCTAGAAATAGAAACCGCCCAACAATTTGTGCTATCTCATGCCGATGGGCTGCAACACCCATTCTTGTTGTTGTACGGCAGCGAAGATCGCCTCGTGCCGCCCCACATCACCCGCGACTCGTTCGGCAATGTCGGCGCAGCCAACAAAACACGCCACGAATACGACGGCGGCTACCATGAATTATTTAACGATATTATCAAAGATGATGTCATAGCCGACCTCCGCGAGTGGCTAGAAGCGCATCTAACGTAACGTACCCAGCCGCGCCGCTACTGCCGGGGTGACCGCTTCAATCTGCTGGTACTGTGCGATGGCACTCTCTGTATTGCCCAGGTCGTAGTAAATATCCCCCGCTAATTGGTGATAATCGTCGCTAGCGTTGTCTCCGGCCTCATCGAGCGCCTGCAACGCGGCTGCCAGCGCATCAGTCAGATAGACGCTATCCGCCGTGCGACGATATAACTCGTAATAACTTTCCGCCAACCCATACCACGCCTCATCGCCATAATCGGGTGTGCGATCCAATAGTGCGGTATAAGCATCCACCGCCCGGCCTAGCTCACCCATCCCCCGGTAGCTACGCGCTCGCCAATAGCGGGCCGCCGCGTTCTGTGGTTCTAGCTCGATCACCGTTGTGAACGTTGCGGCGGCGTCCGCATAGCGTCCCATCTGCCAATAAGCCTGCCCACGCTCAAAAGCGGACATTTCCGATAGGGCGGGTGGGTCGGTTGGCTTGGCAACTTCGATCCCCTCCTCAACGCTATCAACATTGTTTGCGCTTACGAGTGTATAAACGATAGCCAAAAGCACCACCGACCCCACAATCAACACGATCACTAAGTTAACGTTCGAGTTGCCAGTGGTATTTTTATGCTTGGGACTATTTTTACGTTTTGGTTTGTCTGTCATGAAATCTCCTGGGTTGTCACTGCGTTTACCTTAAAATAAAATTCTTT
>DAOTUA010000074.1:0-31369 GCA_034437355.1 Anaerolineae bacterium
AAGCGGCGATAGTGGGGGAGGGGTGGCGCTTTAGCGCCGGGGTGGGGGGCAAGCTGAGTAGCTACGCAATAGCCTAAGAAGCTGCCACCGTAACGATCTCAATCGTTTGGAACAGGTCACCTTGTCCAATCGTGTTGACAACTTCCATACCGCCCTCATTGGATACCTTCCCAAACACTGCATGACGCCCGTTCAGGTGGGTGCAGCAATCGTCCGTGAGCGTGACAAAAAACTGTGAGCCGTTGGTGTTCGGTCCGGCGTTAGCCATGCTCAGCACACCGGCGGCATCATGTGGCAGGGCTAAGCCGGCGAGTTCATCGGCCCAGCTATAGCCGGGGCCGCCGGTCCCTGGTTGGCCAGCGATGCCGCCGTTACGGTCGCCCCCCTGGATCACAAAGTCATTGACCACACGGTGCCACAGCACGCCATCGTAGAAGCCCGCTTGTGCGAGGAACACGAAGTTATTGACGGTTTCCGGCGCGTTGTCGTCGTATAACGTGACTTCGATAATCCCCCGGTTGGTGACGATACAGGCGTAATAGTCGTTGGCCTCTGGTTCGATGACCATTTCGGCCTCATCGAACGTCATTTCTTCGGTGGCGATGCTGGTTGCGCCGGCAGCTGCGCTGATGTCGCTGCATTGGTCGCTGCTGACGACTTCCGGCGGCGGCGGCAGATTGCGCAGCGCCTCCGGTGTGGCAAATATGCTTCGGTCGATAGCACAGCCACTCACGGCAAGCGCCATAAGTACGACAATGCAGCTAATCAAGTAGGTTTTACGGTTCAAAGTAATAACTCCCAGTGTCGTTAATCTGTTTAGCGGATATACCATAATCCCGCGTATGGGGGCGTGACAAGCGTTAAATCGATCAGGTCTTGTTCATGCGGCGCAACCGTCGGATAAACTCGACCGATTGCAATTGCTGTTCCAGTGTATACGTCAGATAGCCGAGTATGAGGGCTTCGACCTCGATATGTAGCCCGTCGCGTAGCTGGAGCGTCCCGACCTTGGCGTAATCTGGGGTGCGCTGGAGGTAGCGTAACAGTTTAAGCGCATGGTAGGACAGGCTCGGCAGCGGGGGGCGGCTGGCGGCCCCCTCCGGTGAGACAACCCCGCCATCGGCAAAGCTGAAAAACTGCGCTTGTGGGCGCACCGGCTCCCCCGTGACCACACAGTATTGTAACTCTGGGCGGAAGCCGACCACACCGAGGAATTGCAGCTCGAAGTGGCGCAGGGCCAGCTTTTGATCCGGTTGCGAACACAAATGAACCAATACATTTTTGAGAAGATCAAAAACTGCCGGGGCCGTGTCCTGGTCGTTGCGTTCGGTGAAGCGATCTACCAGTTCCGCCGTATAACTGGCATAGGCCCCTAGCAGCATATCCTCCCGGACGGCCAAGAACGGTTCGATCATCTCCGCTTGAGTGACGGTGCCGGGGTCCCGGTGGTGGTTGATGAGCATATCCACCAGCATAAACAGTTCGACATGCCCGGTTTTCCGGCTAGCGGGCTTGCGCGTGCCATAGGCGATGACATCGAATTTGCCGTAAGCAGGCGTGAGAATGGTAAGCAGGCGGTCGGCTTCGCCCCAATTTTGGCGGCGTAGGATGATAGCTGGGGTGCGCAGGGCGCGATCTTGTTTGGGCATCAGGTGAGTTTCGCCGGGCCGAACCCTTCCGCGAGTAAATCGGAAAGGGTGGCATCAAGGCGCACATCGCCGGCAGCGTCCACACACACGACACGTAACCGGGGCGCGAACTCATATAGCATTTGGCGGCAGACCCCACACGGCGACCCGCCGTTGTCGGTTGCGACCACCAGCACCTCAAACTGACGGGTGCCCTCGCTCACCGCTTTGACGAGTGCGGTTCGCTCCGCGCAGATACAAGCGGGGTAGGCGGCATTTTCGACATTACAGCCGGTGTAGAGCGTGTTATCCGGGGATAGCAGGGCGGCCCCAACTGTATAATTGGAGTAGGGCGCATAAGCATGATCGCGGGCGGTTAGTGCCCGTTTGATCAATGTTGGTAGGTCGATGGGAGTTGTCATCAGTTCGGTTCATTTCTGTTGTCGCCAGATCATTTGCCTTAATTGCTAGTCCGTTTGTAACGATTCAGCTTGCCCCCCACTATCGCTGCTTTAGCGGCGGGTTTACCACCTTCGGCCATGCCAACCCAGGTTTGGTGGGGTTTCACCTCACCCCTTTTTCCAGAAAAAGTGGACAAAAAGCGTCCATTTTGTCATTTAAGATGAAGGTTTAGACGATTTTTTTGTGAAAGTCTTCCGATTTTCACAGCTAAAGTTTTGGTCAGGCTTTTGCAAAAACTTGAGGGGGTTCGGCGGTGAAGCCCCTGAGCAGTTACCAAAAATTTAACATTCTGTTGCCCAATGTTACCATGCTAATCCCCCGTATGTAACACACGCACATACCGCCCAGGTTCTTTACCGCGGCTTTCGCTCGCAAGGTTGGCCTGCCGCACGAGTTCGTGCTGCTGGCGGCGGATGTGGGCGCTTTGGGGGGTGAGATCGATCATATCGGCACCGTTACGAATTTCGTAGATGGCAGCCTCGGCTTCGCGCATCGCATCCCCGAAGGGCGTATCGGCCTGGTGGCCCAAGTCGAATAGGTCGATCAGGAAGTTTTCCATCTGGCTGACGGTATTTGCCCGCAGCACATAGACCGGCATCCCGCGTTTTTCGGCATCGACCACCGGGCGCGGACGCTTGCGATAATAGTTTTTGACGGTAACAACCGCGTTGGCCTTATCAAAGTCGTCTACGACTGCCAGCGGCACATGCAACCGCTGTGAGGCTTGCTCTAAACGGTTACGGGCGACGCCATAGGCGTACACGCTCAGCGATGAGAGGCGCGCCGGGTCAAACGTGGGGGTGGTGTCGTTGTACCCCCCAACCCCCTGCTTAACCACATTCCGATTACGCCCACGCGGTGCGGAACCGTTCTCGTTCCGGCGCGGGTTGTGGGCGGCATCGCGCCCCATCTGGCGCTCGGTGATCACGGATGACTCCGGCTTGACAGAGGTCACATGAATCCCGCCGTCCTCGTCACGCTCACGCAGTTCGACATCGATCAACGTCCCGCGTAACATCCCATCGACCGATTCGGCAACATCGTCACGCACAATCAACCGATCTCGCGCCTGGATTTCGACCAATACGTCGAAAGTCGGCGGGCTGCGTCGTTCTAACACGGTCTTTTGTGTGCCGCGCCGCCGGGCCTCATCATCGGAGAGCGTGACGCTTTCGATCCCACCGACTAAATCGGAGAGCGTCGGGTTAAGTAGCAGGTTATCCAGCGCGTTGCCGTGGGCAGTGCCGATCAACTGCACGCCGCGCTCGGCAATGGTGCGGGCGGCCATCGCCTCCAATTCCCGCCCGATCTCATCGATCACGATCACCTGTGGATTGTGGTTCTCCACCGCTTCGATCATCACCTCGTGCTGAAGGTTCGGTACGCTGACTTGCATCCGGCGGGCCTTACCAATAGCCGGGTGCGGGATGTCGCCATCGCCGCCGATCTCATTGGAGGTATCGACAATCACGACGCGCTTTTGTTCTGCGAGAACCCGCGCCGCTTCGCGCAGTAGGGTTGTTTTACCGACCCCCGGCGCACCCAGTAGCAACACGTTATGCCCAGAGACAATCAAGTCCTCGATAATGTCTATCGTGCCATATACCGCCCGCCCCACACGGCACGTCAGGCCGATGATGGTACTCTGTCGGTTGCGTATCGCGGAGATGCGGTGCAGCGTGCGCTCCATACCAGCGCGGTTATCGGCATCGAAGGCCCCGGTGTGCATCACAACCCAGTCGATGTCCTCACGGGTGATGGGAGCCTGGCGGATGATTACTTCGCCATCGGTAAAGCGGGCGGTGGGCACACGCCCCAGGTCTAGCACGACCTCGATCAAGTCGTTTGTTCGGTCGAATGTTGCCAAGGCATTCTGAATATGTTCGGGGAAAACGTCTAGTAGCTTTTGTATATCGTCGGTTATACGGCGTTCCAAAAAAGGTTACTCCTGTTTCAATCACGTTTCATCCCGGCATGCCTCCGTTTGGACAAACGAGGTGCCGCTGAGGAAACCTGCGGGGCGTCCGTCACAGGTTTCACGGCTTCCGAAGGGTGTCCAATTTACACCGATCAGGGGGGCTAGGGGTGGGGTCGTGTTGATGCACACTTCCGGCACCCGGTCTGTTTGGCGGGGCAGGTGGCCCTTCGCCAACCGATGATTGAGGGACGCAAACCCTGGCGAATGAACCCCAGCGGCGATATGCCGTATCATCACGGCCTGGTGTGCCACCACGGTTAGCCCAATATCTTCAAGCCGGCTGTGCAGCCAACCCTGATGCCGCCGAACCCGCACCGCAACCGGGCGCTTTTCCGTCGGGCTGAGTTGTGCCAGGGCGGTGTGCAGCACGTCTGCCGGGTTCGCTTGCATCCGAGCGTCCAAAAACGGCACAACGTAAACGCCATCGCGCCCATCAGTCACACTGATAAAGCCCATCGCTTGCCCGTCCTCCAGGTAAAGGTAGCCCTCCGGTTGTGGGGATGGCGTCGCTTGTTGCAGCAGGCTAGGCACGGTGCGCTGGTACACCAGTTGGATGTGCAACCCGTCGGATTCCGACGCCGGGATTAACCGAACCGGGGCCGGTGGCGCGTCGATCTCGCCCGATGTCGCCCAGAGTTGCTGCCGCGCATAGACGGCAAACCCGCTACGGCGCAAGGTCGTAAACAGGGGGCTATCCTCATTGAGTTCGGCAATCAGGTTATGCGCCCCACGCCGCCCGGCCTCACGGACCATCGCATCTAACATAAGCAGCCAGGCGCTATCCGCGTTATCTGCTGGCAGATGCGGGGCCAGGTAAACCAATTGCGCGTTGTGTGCATCTGGCGTGATGTAAAACTGACCGACTACGCGCTGCCCTTCATACCGGGCGACCATCGTATGGCGGCTGGTATGCGGCATCATGCTCGTTAACCAGTGCCCACTGGTGGCACTGTGGGTTGTCCAGTGTAAGCAACTATCCAGGACTAGGCCATCGCCTACCAGTCGCAAGAGATGAGGAATATCTGTGAGAGACAGGTTATGTGTGTTGTAATGTGATGACATCTGGACTCCAAATGGGCTGGAATGCCTATGGGTTGCGTGCGTGTGTATTTATCTTAACACGGTTACCCGCTGTTCGATGCGCTTATCATCACTCTTATTTTCTACTTTCGTCCGAACTTGTACACCCAAGACCGACATATTCTGTTGATATGTTTATATTACACCGTTCACAATAGGTCAGGAAGGGTCAAATTTGACGATGACCCAGGCCGCAGATGAAAATTTCAGCACAAGTCATAGGGCGATAGGTGGGTTTGCGTTAAAATGAATTTATCATCTGTCCGCAGTGTGAGCTAAGGCTCATGTTGAAACGATTGCGTCAATGGGTATTAAACCGATTTTGGTATGTATGCCAAAGGCAAACCTTGCTTGTACAGGGCCAGCCAGAGCGTGTGATCGCGTTATTGCAAGCCTCTAGCAAACCCAAGCACGATCAATTGCACCTGCAAGACCTTTTCGTCGGGGGGCGGCGCTACCATATCCAACCGTGGCGGGGGGGGGCGGCGCTCCTGACGAGTAGTAAAACCTATTGGCGCTACACCGAAAGCTTATTCCGTAACCCCCGCCGGACGCGGGCGGTGGCGCGAGTGATAGCCCAGACTAGCCCGCTGCAAGATGACCTGACGCGCTTACAGCTTTCCGGGCATATCCGAGCCGGTTATCTGCTAGATGTGATCTGGATACCGTTGTTTTTCTCGTTGATTTTTGGTGCGCTACCGCTGCCGTTGTTTCGGGTGGTGATCATTGTCGTCATTTTTGGGTTGAGCTACGGGTATCACTACTATCAGGCCGCATACCAGGCCAACGAGATCATTTACTTTGTGAATAAAGTGCTGGCCCCCCACCGCGTAGATCACTTACCAGAACTGGCAACCGCCCCGGACGATACGCTTTATATGAACGATTCTTTTCAAGCGGAATGGGAACGCTTTTACCAAGCTCACCGCGAGGAGGGCTAAGGGTAAAGATTCATCCTGAATGACAAAACATGCCAATTTTATCAAATTTGTAACTGCTCAGGGGCTTCACCCCCGAACCCCTCTCCCAAACGTGCCTTTGGCACTGGGAGAGGGACTAAATCACGCGATGCGAACCCTGCGAAGCAGTGGGAGAGGGACCGAGGGTGAGGGCCAAACGCCACGCGCTTGCCCTGTTGGGGCCGCGCCCTCCCATCGATCACGATCCGATGGGGGTGGTGAATACTGCTTTGAATACCTCGTCTAGCTCGGAAACCAGCACAAATTCCATTTCATCGCGTATTTCTTGTGGGATGTCGTCAATATCGTGTTCGTTTTTCATCGGCAACACGACCGTTTTGACGCCCAAACGGTGAGCCGCCAACACCTTATCCTTGATCCCGCCGACGGGTAGCACCTTACCGCTGAGCGTGATCTCGCCTGTCATGGCGACATCTGGGCGGACTGTCTGCCCGGTGATCAGTGAGGTTAGCGCGGTGGTCATGGTGACACCGGCGCTTGGCCCGTCTTTCGGGACTGCGCCCGCCGGGACGTGCAGGTGAATATCGTGTTCGTCGAACCATTTGCTATCGACACCTAGTTCTAAGTGCCGGCCCCGGACAAGGCTTAGCGCAAGTTGGGCGCTTTCTTTCATCACATCGCCGAGT
Organism: Anaerolineae bacterium; assembly: GCA_034437355.1. Classification (GTDB taxonomy): domain Bacteria; phylum Chloroflexota; class Anaerolineae; order Aggregatilineales; family Phototrophicaceae; genus DAOTTY01. Next base: position 6,755 of record DAOTUA010000074.1, read on the forward strand.
TGCCCGGTATAACGGAAGCCGTTCTTACCGGGGAAGGCGGTCGCTTCTACGAACAGCACTTCCCCCCCTACCGGCGTCCAGGCCAGCCCGGTTGCTACGCCGGGCGCTTCGGTGCGTTCCTCTAGCTCAGAGCGATAGCCGGAACTCGGCTTGCCAAGCAAGGCCCGCACCTGGTCGGCATCGACTTTGACATGCTCGGCATCGCCGGCAGCGATCTGAGTGGCGACTTTGCGCGTCACCCGCCCGATCTCACGTTCGAGCGTGCGCACGCCGGCCTCGCGGGTGTAATCGCGGATGATGCGCAGCACCGCCTCGTTGTTAAAGCTGATCTCGCCGTCGCGTAGGCCGTTCTCACGGATTTGGCGCGGGATCAGGTAATCTTGGGCGATGGTCAATTTTTCTTGTTCGGTGTACCCGCTGAGCTTGATGATCTCCATGCGGTCGCGCAACGGGCCGGGGATCGGCTCTAGCTCGTTGGCGGTGGCGATGAACAACACATCGGAGAGATCGAAGGGAACATCCATATAGTTATCGCGGAACTCGCTGTTCTGTTCCGGGTCTAGCACTTCTAAGAGTGCGGCGGCGGGGTCCCCGCGTAGATCGCGGGAGAGTTTATCGACCTCATCAAGCATGATCAACGGGTTGCGAGTTTCCGCCCGGCGGATCGTCTGGATGATGCGGCCCGGCATCGCGCCAATGTACGTCCGTCGGAAGCCGCGAATCTCGGCTTCATCGCGGATACCGCCCAGGCTCATCCGAATGAATTTGCGTTCCATGGCGCGGGCGATGCTAGCCCCTAGCGATGTTTTGCCAACACCGGGCGGCCCCACAAATAGCAAGATCGCACCGCCACGCTCGCGGCGGATGTAGTCGCGCACGCCGTGTTCGTCGTCGTATGCCTCAAACTCGGTTTGACGGTCCGCCCGCAGCTTGCGCACCGCCAGATATTCCAGGATGCGCTCTTTGATGTCGTCTAGCCCGTGATGGTCTTCATCCAGGATGGTACGGGCGTTTTTGATGTTCAGGTTATCTTCGGTGGTAATGGCCCAGGGGAGGTTCACCATCCAATCCAGGTAGGTTCGGATCACGCCGTATTCGGCGGCCTGCACGGGGAGCTTACCCAGGCGATCTAGCTCGCGCAGGGCCTCGCGCTTGGCTTCTTGCGGCATCCCGGCGTTTTCGATCTTCTCGTGGAATTCGTCTAGTTCGGCCTGGTCGTCATCCTCGCCTAGTTCACGCTGGATGGCTTTCATCTGTTCGCGCAGGAAGTAATCGCGCTGCATCTTTTCCATTTCGGACTTTGCATCGCTTTGAATTTTGCGGCCCAGTTCCAGCACTTCGACCTCTTTCGAGAGGATTTGCATCAGGCGGCGCAGTTTCTCATCAAGCGTGTCTATCGCGAGGATTTCTTGCGCTTCGTCTAGTTCAACGCGGATGTAAGTTGCGATGGAGTAGACCAGATGCAGCGGATCATCGGTATTGAGCATGGAGGCGATCAACTCGCCGGGGATTGACGGCACGAGGTCGGCCAGGCGCTCAAACAGGTCGGTTACGTTGCGGGTGGCGGCTTCGATCTGGATGGCGTCGTCGTTGATTTCTTCCGGGGCTGGGCGCACCTGGGCTTTCAGGTAGGGGGTGCTTTCGGTGTATTGTTCAACTTCGATGCGCTGTAAGCCCTGCACCAATAAGCGGATCGTGCCATCGGGCGCACGGAATAAGCGGTGAATACTCGCCAGTGTGCCGACCTGATAAATATCGTCCGGGTCTGGGGCTTCAAGTTCTGGGTTTTTGCTGGCGACCAACCCGACCAGCCGATCCCCCGCCATAATGTCATCAACGAGTTTGATACTGCGCGGCTGGCCGACTGTCAACGGGATCGCCGTCTGCGGATACACCACGATCCCACGCAGGGGGAGGATTGGCAGGTTGTCCGGGATGTCGGGGAGGTCGGCCTGATCGTCCGCGTCGGTATGATTGCCAAGCTGTACACCCAGCAACAGGCTTTCGTCCGACGGGGCGTTATCCGGTTCGGCTTCGTCGGCAACATCTGGATTAATAATTTTCTCGTCGTCTACCATAGTGGTTTTTTTCCCTAGCTTTCGCTTGTGTTTACGTCCACGATGCGAACCCGCCGCGCTTGTTGGCGGGGGAGTTCTATCCGTAAGAAGCCATCGCGGTAACTGGCGCTGACCCGCTCTTCAATAATCGACCACGGCAGCGGTATCGCCAACAAGAACGATCCGAAGCTGATTTCGGCCTGATGGTAAGCGGCATTTTCTGTGTTTGGCCTGTACCGAACCCCGCTGATCATCAAGCGTTGGCTGTGCAACGCTAGTTTGAAGTCGTCGCCGCGCATACCGGCAATTTCGACCAGGATGACCACGCGGTCGTCGTGTTCGATGATGTCGGTTGGGGGGGTAAAGCGCCTATCGGAGCGTACAAGATACCCCTGTACAACCCAGGTTTGCCCGATACGGTCGATATTATCGTTTGGATTATCTACCATAGCTTATCCCTACAACCTCTTTATGGTGTAATGTACCACACCTGGCTAGACAAACTGTAAGTGACACACAAAAGCTTTGTTAGAAATGCGATCATTCGGTACGCCTGATGTGAAATAGCGGATTTCTTCTTAGCTTGTAACTGCTCAGGGGGCTTCACCCCCGAACCCCTACAAGCTTTTGCAAAAGCCTGATCAAAACTTTAGCTGTGAAAATCTCCGATTTTCACAAAAAATAGTTGTCACAACTCAGTTCGTTCGCTTGAACATACCCAGATTAGAGCAGGGTGAACATGGCCGAAGGTGGTAAAACCCCTCCCTCCCGCCGCTAAAGCGGCGCTAGTGGGGGAGGGGTGGCGCTTTAGCGCCGGGGTGGGGGGCAGGCTGAGTAGTTACGTGCTAAGACGAAAAGATTAAATCCGATGTGATCTCGTTGATCGCAGTACAACCCGTCAACGCCATCGCCCGATCGAGTTCCGTGATGAGAATATCAAGCACACGCTTAGCCCCGGCTTCGCCATCAATCGCTAACCCCCACAACATCGGACGACCAATCATCACCCCCTTTGCGCCGTATGCCAGCGCCTTTAAGATGTCCGTCCCACGCCGGATACCGCCATCAATCAGCACATCCGCCGCGAAACCGATCTCATCCATAATGGACGGTAACGCCTCAATCGTCGCCGGGGTGGTATCCAGTTGCCGCCCGCCATGGTTCGAGACGATGATCCCTGCCGCCCCATGATTTACCGCTCGGTGTGCGTCGTCTGGCCGTAGGATGCCCTTTACCATGATCGGCATCGACGTTATGCTCGCTAACCAGTCTACGTCATCCCACGTTAAACCGGGGTCCAGTTGCGAAACGGCATAGGCGGCAATCGCGGAATCGTCCGCCTGATCATCCATAGTCGCTAGTGCAACATCGGTCATGTTCTCTAACCGAATCCCCTTCGGCAGCTTAAACCGTTGGCGTACATCGCGTTCACGGTTCCCCGCGACTGCCACATCCACCGTTAATACCAAGCCAGTATACCCGGCATCCTCCGCCCGTTGGACCAACTGCCGCGTGATCTCACGATCTCGGTACACATACAACTGAAACCACATTGGCGCAGTCGCCACCCCTGCGACCGTTTCTAACCGTGTGGAGGCCAGCGTACTGAGCGCCATCGGCACCCCAGCAGCCCCAGCAGCACGGGCCATCGCCTGCTCGCCGTCCGGGTGGGCCATCTTCATAATCGCCATCGGCGCGATGACCAGCGGCGCGGCAACGTCTTGATCGAGAATGCTTGTGGCCGTGCTGCGTGCCGTGACATCGACCAACATACGCGGGGCCAGCCGAATCCGTTGGAAGGCGGCGCGGTTCTCGCGTAACGTGACTTCATCATCGGCCCCGCCCACATAATAGCCGAAAGCGTTCGCCGTCAGGTGTTGGCTAGCGGCGGCTTCGTAATCCAGCAGGTTGATCAACGTCTCATCTGGCATCGGTTGTATCCTAAACGTGATATACACATAACCAAGTTACGCTTCTATGATGACCCGATACTGTAGCCGGTACATGCAATTTTCCCAGCGGAACACATGCCGGTGATCGCCGTCCTCTAGTTGGATGATGAACGCATGGCCGACCAGGTCATCTTTACGATTAAAAAGATAATCGTCCTTTTCCAAGATCATAATATCCGCGATATGCTCCATTCGCATTCTGAAATCGGCGGGCGTGTACTTGTTCATGGGGATGAACGTATTTCGCGGGAGGTCATCCTCAATCTGCATGGCGGCCTTGGTGAAATCCAGTTCGTTTGTACACGTTTGGCCCCGGGTGCCGGCCAATTGGTTCGACATCTTGCGCCCGGCAACCTGCCAGTTGAAAACCTCTTGCTTGTTGATGTAAACGCAAATCTCGTCGCCGTCGCGTTCCTGTGCCCGCAAACACGTTAACGACAGCAGTTGTAAATTGTACGGCGTATCTGTTTTTTTGGGCGTGTTGCTCATAGTCGCTCTCCCGTTTGGCATCGGATTCTTGCCTACAGTATAGCATTTTTGCCCGGCTATGGCTTACTTCACAGGTTCATTTCAATGTTTTGACGTATTATCATTCCATCCCGTTTTCATCCATGTAGGCCCGACGTAGATCGTCCAGCGTGCGATCTTGCCGCTTGACCACGACCCACTCGTAAACGTTGACCGCCTTCCAGCCGGTAATATGCTTAGCCCAGTCGTTGATGCTCATTGTTTCACCTTGGTAAGCCACCCGGCTGGCATCCAGCAGAAGGGCTGGTTGTTCGGGAATATCCTTGATAAATAGCGTATCCTCCGTTGGTACGACCAGCCCCCATTGGATCATCTGCGGTAAACGTGGCAGATAGCGACGTGTGATGTCCTCCCGATCCTCGGCTGCTTCTTCCTCAAGTGGCCCCACGTAGAACTGCAAGCGAATCGTGATCTGCTCCAGCATGGCGACCAATTCCGCTGGGGTCAGTTCATCCAACATGGCGAGTGCTTGTTGATAATATTTACTCACACGTTTCCTCCTTTATACGTTCTATGTGAAATTCAAAATCTGTCGGGTTTGGTGGGGTTTCACCCCACACCCAACCACTTTTTCCAGAAAAAGTGGACAAAAAGCGTCCACTTTCATAGAAAATACCCCCTTGTCGCTTTCTTTGCTTCTTTCTTTCTGGAAAGAAAGAAGAGAAAAGCATAAAAATGAGCAGAAATCCGCTATTTCACATCAGGCGTTGTAGTTAATAATTCGCTATTTGCCCAACTTTACTCTACCGTGACGCTCTTTGCCAAATTCCGTGGCTGGTCTACATCGGCCCCGCGCCACACCGCGATGTGATACGCCAACAACTGTAACGGAATTGACGCCACCACCGGGCTGATCAGGGTAGGCATTTTGGGTAGCCAGATGATGTCATCGGCCTGCCCGACGATCCCGCTGTCGCCTTCCGTCGCCAGGGCGATCACACGCCCCCCCCGCGCCTTCGATTGTTCGACCTGACTGAGCATTTTCTCATATAGATCGTCCTGTAGCGTGATGGCCAGCACCGGCATATTTTCATCAATCAAAGCTATCGGGCCGTGTTTCATCTCGCCGGCTGGGTAGCCTTCGGCGTGAATATAGCTGATCTCCTTGAGCTTGAGTGCCCCCTCTAGCGCCGTCGGGTGGTTGATGCCGCGCCCGACATACAGAAAATCGGTGTACTGATACAATTCCCCGGCAAGTTCCTCCAGCATCTCGTCCAGGCCCAAAACCTCCCCGATCAAACTCGGCAAGTGCGCTAGATCATCAATGTGCTGCCCCACCTGTTCCGCCGTCAATACCCCGCGCCGGTACCCTAGTTCTAACCCGATCAAATACTGATCAACGATACTGGTTGTAAACGCCTTGGTGCTGGCCACGCCGATCTCCGGCCCGGCGTTCATCGTCACCACCCCATCGGAAACGCGCATCGCTTCGCTACCAATCGCGTTCACAATCGCCCACAACGTCGCGCCCTTCTGCCGGGCCTCATCCATCGCCGCCAGTGTATCCGCTGTTTCGCCGCTTTGTGTGATCGCCAGAACCACCGTTTTATCATCGACAATCGGATCACGGTAACGGTACTCGCTAGCGTAGTCCACCTCAACCGGCACCCGTGCCAACTTCTCGATCAACGTTTTTCCGATCAAGCCACTGTAGTAACTCGTCCCGCAGGCCGTGATCACAATTCGCTGGATAGCTTTAGCCTGCTCGTCGGTCAGGTTAAGTGTGGGCAGGTGGACCATGCGTTCATCGAAGTTGACCCGCCCGCCGATGGTATCCGTAATGGCGCGAGCCTGCTCGAAAATCTCTTTTTGCATAAAGTGGCGATATTCCCCCTTCGCCGCGCTCACCGGGTCCCAGGCAATCTTGTGAATCTCCCCATCGACAGGCACACCGTCCAGCGTTTGAATGTGATACGCCTCCGCCGTGATAACCGCCATCTCGCGGTTTTCCAAAAAGATAATCTGCCGCGTATATTCCAATATCGCCGGAATATCGGAAGCAACGAAGTTTTCCCCGTCCCCCACCCCCAGCGCCACCCCGCCCGCATTACCGATCCGTACAGCCACCAGCTTACCCGGTTCGTGTTGGCTGATGACGACAATCGCATGGGCCCCGCGTAGCCGTTTGACTGCTAACCGGGTTGCCTCGGCAATATCGCCGTCGGTGGTATGAGCCGCATACCACGCCACCAACTGCACGATCACCTCGCTATCGGTTTCCGACTGAAACGCCATCCCCGCCTCGGTTAGCTCCCTGCGCAGTTCTTGATAATTCTCCACAATGCCGTTATGCACCAACGCGAACGCGCCATCACTGCTAATGTGGGGGTGCGCGTTACGCTCCGAGGGTGCGCCGTGTGTCGCCCATCGGGTGTGCCCGATGCCAGTTGTCCCCTCAAGCGGCTCTTTAACCACTTTATCCCGTAGGTTACGCAGCTTACCCACATCCCGACGGCTTTCGATGTTTTCACCCAAAACCGCAACCCCGGCAGAATCGTATCCCCGGTATTCCAGCCGTCCCAGGCCATCTAATATCAACGGAACCGCATTACGTGATCCAACATAGCCGACAATGCCACACATAGCCGTTACTCCTCATCATGATTATATGGTTTTGATAATGTGGCTCGTGCTACAACAAACACCTCGACCGCCAACGCCCGATGCGCTTGCAGTCGGTATGGGGTTCTATGGGGGAGTCCCGTTGCCATTTGTGCCGAAGTCACCCTCGGTTTTGTGGCTAGGGAATATAAGTTTTGGGTAGATGAGAACGTCCCGTTGGCGTCCTCGGCGGCATCCGCTGATCTCTCGATTTTCCCCGGTGGTGCTACCGGGTTAACCCTGCATCGAAGCAGGGAACCGCCTCCTCGTCAGCTTGCAATGGCAAGCCCATGCGCTATCTACCTATGCGATGCCACATTTTGCCCCATCATCCTATTATGCACTGTCTAACCCTGTCAAGCATCGGCTGTGTGTGGGGTGTGCGAACATCTTATCATCACATCACAGATATCGTAGGGGAGGGCCTGTGTGCCCTCCCGATACGCGCTAATCGCCCTTATCCACAAACCGATACCCTACCCCATACTCATTTTGAATATACGTCGGGTTTTTGGCGTCCGGCTCGATCTTGCGCCGTAAGTGCGAAACATAAATGCGCGGGTAGTGATGCTCGGTCGTGTACTCGAAGCCCCAGACCTGCTCTAACAACTGCTGGAACGTCAGCACTTCTCCCGGGTGCCGGATGAAGGTTGCCAGCAGCTTAAACTCGGTCGGCGTCAGCCGGATTTCCGTATCCTCAACCACCACCCGCCGCGTGTTCAGGTTGACGATCAGATAATCGTCCTCGTATTTCAACGGCTGCGATTTCGACTGCTCGAACAACTTCGACCGCCGCAGCAGCGCCCGTATCCGCGCCTGGAACTCAATAGTCGGTAGCGGCTTGCGCATGAACTCATCCGCCCCCAGGTTTAATCCCTCCGCGATCTGATGTTCCGTCACTTCTTTGGCAGTCATCATCAAAATTGGCACATCCGATATTTCCCGGATGCGCTGGCAAACCGTCATGCCGTCCATCCCCCCTGGCAACGACAGATCAAGTAGCACCAGGTCCGGCTTATTATCCTGGAAAAGCTGCACACCCCTTGGTCCGTTTTCCGCCAGGATGATGTCGTAACTGTTAAGTTTAAGCTCTATTTGAAGCGAACGCGCCATATCGGGATCGTCTTCTATAATCAGGATTTGTGCGACCATTGGTTTTCCCTGTGGCTGAGTTATAAAATTAATCTAACAAATTGTACCAGTTTGTTCTCAAAACCGCGATTTTTCGTTGAAAGGATAAGGATTTTATCATGGCAACTATAGGCTACATCGGCTTAGGGTTGATGGGCGCACCCATGGCCCGCAACCTGATGAACGCCGGGCACGACCTCATTGTACATAACCGCAGCCGTCAGATTGTCGATCAACTGGCGTCCGAAGGGGCCACCCCCGCCCACTCGCCCAAAGAAGTTGCGCAACAAGTCGAGTTTGTCTTTACCAACCTGCCAGATTCGCCTGATGTCGAAAAAGTAGCCCTAGACCCCACCACCGGCATTATTGCCGGGGCACACGACGGCCTGATCTTCATCGACAACAGCACCATCAAACCCCAGACAGCCCGCCAACTAGCAGACGCCTTCCAGCAAGCCGGCGTGCAAGCCTTAGACGCCCCCGTCAGCGGCGGCGACATCGGCGCGATCAACGGCACACTAACCATCATGGTTGGGGGGCCACAGGCCACGTTTGACAAGGCCGCCCCCCTGTTTGAGGTCCTCAGCAAAAAATACGTGCGCGTTGGGGATAGCGGGGCCGGGCAGACGGCGAAAGTCTGTAACCAAATTATCGTCGGGGCGCAGATGGTCGGCATGGCCGAAGCCCTCATCACCGCCCAGAAAGCCGGGGTCGATCCGCAACGTGTGGTCGAAGCCATCCAGAACGGCGCGGCCCAAATGTGGTCTTTAGATGTCAAGCCAGAACGCCTATTCGCCGGGAACCGCACCCCCGGCTTCAAAGCACACATGCAACACAAAGACCTCGGCATCGTGCTGGATACCGGGCGGGCCTACGGCATCCCCCAACCGCTAACCGCACTCGTGATGCAGCTTTATACCGCCATGCTAGAGCAGGGCTACCGCGACCTGGATAACAGCGCCGTGATCGCCGTCTATGAGGCGCTCGCCAACATCCAACTAGATGAGCCAGACAAGCTATAGCACCCATCACCGACTGTTAGCACATTGTACGAATCTAGGCCGCATCCGTTGACCCGACCGCCCAGCTTGCATACTATAGCCACATGATAGAAGCCAAGCACTTAACCAAAAAGTACGGAGACTTTACCGCCGTGCGCGATGTCACCTTCAGCGCACAGGCGGGCGAAGTTGTCGGGTTATTAGGGCCAAACGGGGCCGGAAAAACAACCCTCATGCGGATGCTGACCGGCTATACCCCGCCCACCCGTGGCACCGCCTACCTTGCCGGGTTCGATGTGACCCTGGACCCCCTCGACGTGCGCGAGCATATCGGCTACTTACCGGAACGTATCCCCCTCTACCCAGATATGACCGTCCGCGAATACGTCAGCTATTGGGCGCAGTTACACGGGATGCACAACCGCCGCCAACGCCTGCGCCGTACCGATGCCATTATTGACGAGCTTCAGCTTGCCGACAAACGCCACAAACTGGTCCGCAGCCTATCCAAAGGGATGCGCCAGCGCCTCGGCTTGGCCCAAGCCCTCGTCCACGACCCGCCCATCCTGATCTTAGACGAACCGACCATCGGTATCGACCCGCAACAGGTGATCGAAGTCCGCGATACCGTGCGCAACCTGGGCCAGCGGCGTTGCGTGCTGTTCAGTACACACATCCTCACCGAAGCCGAACAGGTCTGCGATAAGCTGGTGATCATCAACCAGGGGCGCGTGGTCGCCGCTGGCACCCCAGACGAACTGCGCCAGCGCATCCAGCAGGGCGGCGCATTGTATATCGAAATCCACGGGGCCGATGCCCCCACCAGCCAGGCCCTACTTGCCGATGTGCCGGGCGTGGTCGCCGTACATCCGAGTGGGCGCGGCTACCAACTCCAGATCGCCGACCCACACGTCCGCACCGCCATCTATGACCGCCTCCGCCAAACGGATTACGCGCTCGTAGAAATGCGTTCCGCCTCGCTCACCCTGGAAGATATTTTCCTCAACATTATCGGAGAAACGAGCTAACCTATGCTTGCCATCTGGACGATCTTTCGCCGCGAGATGATCCGCTATTTTACGTCGCTAGTGCCCTATCTGGTGGCGGCAACCTTCTTGTTGTTAACCGCCCTCGCGTTCTACGAAGACCTCACACTGAGCGTAACCGTACGTAGCACCTTCCCCGATGCCGTGCCGAGCTTCTTAACACTGGCGCTGATCTTCTTCGCCCCCATCCTAACCATGCGGGCACTCGCAGAAGAAAAGCGGGAGGGCACCTTAGAGCTACTGCTCACCGCCCCCGTGACCGATACCGCTATTGTCCTGGGGAAGTTCCTTAGCGCCTGGGTCTACTATACCTTGCTGTTACTCATCGCCGCCTCCTATCAGATTATGCTGATCGTCGCCGGGCAAACCCCGGACCTGGGCCACGCCATCGCCGCCCATCTGGGGGTCTGGTTGTACGGCGGCGCGTCCCTGGCCATTGGCATTATGTTTTCCGCGACGACCGAAAACCAGATCGTTGCCGCCTTCCTGAGTTCGTCCGCATTGACGTTGCTATTTCTCGCCAACCAGATCGGGGAGATTCTCCCGAATGTGTTCTTAGCAAATATCATCCGGGGCTTGTCCTTCCAGGGGCACTTTGCCGGGACATTCGCCGCCGGCATCGTGCGGCTAGAAGATATTGTCTACTTCGTCGGCGCAACTATCATCGCACTATTTATCAGTACCCGCGCTATCCAGGCGCAGAGGATGGGCTAATCATGACATCTCACAAAGACACCATCACCGTTAGCCGTGCCAGTATCGGCCTCGCCTTCGGTTTGCTCGGCCTGATCGGGTTGCTAACAAGCGTGGTCCTGTTCGCGTGGTTCCTGACCGTCAACGCGCTGATCCTCGCCGGCCTCGTCGTCGGGTTGGTCGGCTTGGTGTTGTGGGCGATCATCGCCCCATCCACTTTTGTGGGGGCGCTAACCGGGCGGCAGGCGCGTTACAGTACCAGCGCCGTTTTTGCGACAATCTTACTTAGCGGGATCATCATACTGGTGTATATCCTGGCGGCCCGCGCCAATATCACCATCGACGCCACCGCTGGCGGTAATTTCACGCTGAGCCAAACCTCATTGGATGTGATCGACCGCATCCCACCAGGGCGGACCGTTCATATTGTTGGGTTTTACACCGCCAGCGCCCTCCCCATGCGCGAACGTGATAACGAGTTCTTGCAGCGTTACCAGGCCGTCAGCGACGGCAAGATCGAACTCGAATACATCAACCCGACCGAAAACCCGGCCCGCGCCGAGTTCTTCGCTATCACCGACGACGGCGCGACCGTGCTATATATGTCCGATGAAACCGGAACCATCCTGGAAAATACGATAACCTATGTCGTGCGTGAGGACAAACAAGAACGCTACATCACCGCCGCCCTCAATCGCATGTTAAATAACCGCGTATACCGCGTTTACTTTGATGCCAGCCGCAGCGACCTGAGCATTGCCGACGAAAGCGGGCAGGGCTTAACCCTGGTCGATAATAACCTGCGCCTCAACGGGGTTCAAACCGACCGCCTCAGCCTGCGCCAACTGGCGCAAAACGACGAACCCATCCCCGCGGATGCGTCCGTGCTGGTGCTGGCCCGCCCGTTGTTGCCGTACACCGAAGCGGAAATCGCCCTGATTGACGATTACCTACAACGTGGCGGTAGCCTGTTCATCCTGGCGGATATTGTGTTCACCGAAGCGTTTTTCTTGGCGGAGGACTCCGTTTTCAACCAGTATCTATTCGATAATTACGGCCTGCGGGCCTTAGATGCCGTCGTGATCGATCCGCAATCCTACGTTCAAACCCCCCTCGATCTGATCGGCTATGCCACCTTCACCGAACCGCCAATCGGCTCGCAACTCCCCGACACGCCCAACTACTTTCGGGTCGCCCGTGCCATTCAGGTTTCTGCGCAGAAGCCCGAAACCGTCGCCAACGGGCGCATTATCAGCCAGAGCGAACGCTCCTATGGCGAACGCGACCTGCAAGCTGCCGGGGAAACCGGAACCTATGCCTTCGACCCACAAGAAGACATTCCCGGCCCAATTGACATTGCGGCCTGGGCCTGGGATGAACAGGGCAACGGCTCGAAAGTGGTCCTAATAGGCGACGGCGATTTCGTCACCAACAGCGTCATCGACTCCGGGATGGTCGGTAACGAAGCCCTTTTCGTAGAGAGCGTCCGCTGGCTGTCCGGCGTCGATGCACAGATCACGTTCGGGTTTGCCGCCAACCCCAGCGCCGTCCCCACCATTTTCATCAGCGGGCGCACACTGGATGTTCTCGGTATTATCACCGTTGCCCTTATCCCGCTGACCGTCCTACTCTCAGGCATTATCGTATGGTATCGGAGGACGTTTGCATGAGGCATCAACGCCGTTTATTGATCTTGCTCAGTGGTGGATTCGTGCTGTTGCTGGTGGCGGTCTATTTCCAGGGGCAGTGGCTATCCCAACCTATCCCAGCCCGGCCTGCTCCCATCACCCCCACCGAGCGCGATCCGCTGATCCCCACCCGCCAACCCCGTACCGCCCAAGACTTAGCAATACTGCCACAGGTGTTCCCGGCGCTGGCAGCCGCCGACATCCAATCGCTCCGGCTGGCGGCCCCCGGCGGCGACCCAGAGTTCGTCATGCAGCGTGACGGCCCCGCCTGGGCCAGCCCAAACCCCGATGTGCCGCTTGATGCCGATACCGCCAACCTGATCGCCGAAACAGTTAGCATCCTGCCATACGTCGGGCAGCTACAACCGGACCCACAACAAACCAACATGGCGGACTACGGGTTCATCACCACCAACCCGCTAGCCATCATCATCGAATTTACGCTACAAGATGGCACCGAGCATCGCGTGTTTGTCGGCGGGCTAGATCAAACCCAGCAAGGCATCTACGCCATTGTCGATGACCGCGCAGGGTTCTATCTTTTGGAACCTACCGCCATCGCCTTTCTTCAATTTCAATTAACAAATCCCCCGATTCGCTTGACAACGCCTTGAAAGCGCGATACGTTATTGTCAGTAACAAAATGAGATGATACACTGAATGGCTATTGTGTTTAATACACATTTCCCCCATCTCAATTTGGGTTTTTAGTTAGGGAATTGTCACCTGCGCCTTGCTACACCCTAGCAAGGCTTCACTGTGTAACGATGATGAGCGGCAAAACATATGATGAATAATGTAGCACAAACACTAAATCTGGAAGAAATCTACAAGGGCTTGCTCGAAAAAGCCCGTAAAAATGATGTCCTCACCTATGATGACATTCTAGAAGTCGTCCCCAATGCCGAAAAGAACCTCGGCCTGGTTGACGAGATTATGGAACGCATTATGGATGCCGGCATCGAAGTCAATACCGGCGTAGAAGATGACGACGCCGACGACGACCTCATAGAAGATGAGGACCTTGACGGCGTAACAGAAGATATTGACGCCGAAGACGACCAGACCTGGCGCGATGAAGATTTAAGCTCCGATGCGGGGTACCAGCAAGCACTAGAAACCGATGATGTTGTCGGTCTATATCTCAAAGAAGCTGGGCGTGTCCCGCTATTGACAGCCCGTGAAGAAGTCGATCTGGCTAAGCGCATGGAGAAATCCGAAATCGCGGACCAACACCTTGAGATGTACGGCGACGACATCCCGATGGATGATGTCTACGCGCTGCGCGAAGTGATTGCAGACGGCGAAGCCGCCCAAGAACACCTGATCCGCGCCAATGCTCGCTTAGTGATCAGCGTCGCCAAGAAGTATATCGGGCGCGGTGTCCCGTTCCTGGACTTAATCCAGGAAGGCAATATCGGCCTGATCCGTGCCACCAACAAGTTTGAATACCAACGTGGGCATAAGTTCAGCACCTATGCGACCTGGTGGATTCGGCAGGCCGTCAGCCGCGCCGTTGCCGACCAGGGCCGTACCATCCGCGTGCCTGTCCACATGGGCGACCAACTCAACCGGATGCGCCGCGTTCAACTCCGGCTATTGCAAGAACTAGGCCGCGAACCGACTATCCCAGAAATGGCGCAGGGGATGGACACCACCCCCGATAAGGTCGAAAATCTACTAGAGATCGCCCGTCGCCCCGTCAGCTTGGAAACACCCATAGACGACGAAGGTGATTCGACCTTTGGCGATTTCGTTGAGGACATCAACAGCCCCGCCCCGGCGGATGAAGTCGCCTCCACCCTGCTACAAGAACAACTAGAAAACGCGCTAGATCGCCTGCCACCCCGTGAAGCACAAATTTTGCGCTTGCGCTACGGCCTGGAAGATGGGCGCGTCTACACCTTAGAAGAAGTCGGCCAGACCATCGGCGTCACCCGCGAGCGTGTCCGCCAGTTAGAAGCCCAGGCCCTTAACCGCCTGCGGCAGTCGTCCGCCCATGTTATCCTGCGCGACTATCTCTTCGAGGAGTAAGGCTTTGCCCGCAAAGCCATCAACCGGGCCAGTTCTATTCCCACTGTTGTTGGTCATTGTGGGAATCGTGCTGCTCTTAAACAACTTTCTACTGCTCGAATTTTTGGATGTGATCGCCCTGTGGCCGATTAGCCTAGTCATCATCGGGGCGACCATCCTGCTACGCGGCGATCTAACACTTGACGATAGCGCCCGAACATTCGGCGTTACCCGTGGTAGCGTCGAAGCAGCGGTCGTTGAGATCAGTAGCGCCGAGATCGACGTGAGCATCCGCGACCTGGAACGCCCCGAACGCTTGATCGCCGGCAAGTATGCCGCCAACACCCGGCCCCACCTCGACGTAAACGGCAGCTACGCCCACGTTCGGCTAGATCGTGCCACCACCCCCTGGTTCAACACCACCGACTGGGAACTCGCACTCGCTCAGGGCCTCCCCTGGCAACTGTTCATTAGCAGCCACCTGGGGGCCGTAGACCTGGACCTCACACACCTCATCATAGAGGGCGGGGTAGTCGCGACCGGGCTGGCAGATATTCGCTGTGTATGCCCGCAAGAAACCCTCACCCCACTAACCCTGCGCTCCACCTTCGGCAACATTCAACTGATCACCCCACTAGGTGCTAAAACACGGGTGCGCGTGGAGGGCAACCGGCTGTTAACCGTGCGCGTCGATGAGCGCCGCTATGCCACCGCCGAACCGCACCTGTACATCGCCCGCAACCCACAACCCGACGCCCCCCTGGTAGACCTCACCCTGCGCGGCACATTCGGCGATGTTTATCTCGCCTAACCATGACCAACCCCACCGGCCTGCTCATCCGTGATGGCGTCCCCGACGATGTGCCCGCCTGCTTAGCCCTAGACCATACCTACGATACCGATTTTGTCTGGCAAGTGAACATCCACGGCGACCACACCGACCGCCATATCCACCTGCGCCAAGAACGCCTACCCCGCCAGATGCCTGTCCGCTACCCAGCAACCGAACGCCACCTGCGCACAGCCGCCAGCGCCCCGCACGCCTTCCTCGTCGCAACCGATAAACCCGGCCATACCTACTACGGTTACCTGGCCCTACTGCGCGACCCCGCCAACGATACCGCCACCCTCCGCGATGTGGTCGTCGGCAAACCCTACCGCCGCGCTGGGCTAGCTACCCGTCTGCTCAAAGTCGCTCGGCGGTGGGCCAACCAACACGCTGTGACACGCATCTATGCCGAAACTCAGACCAAAAACCACCCAGCAATCCAGCTTTACACCCGCGCCGGCTATCACTTCTGTGGTTTCAATGACCAGTACTTCGACAATCAAGATATTGCGATCTTTTTCTGTCTCACATTACACTAGGCGGATATATCCACCCATAGACTTGCTAGAGGCTGTATGAGTTCGGTTGTCCTCTCCATCACCAACGAAATACTGACGGCGGGTATCGTCATCATCGCTGTATCTATTCTGCTCTATAACCTCTCTCGGAACTTGTACGACCGCATCGCGCGCACTTCCGGCGCGGTGCTAGCCTGTGTGACCATCACCTATACGGTTGATGTCTTTATCTCACTCCACCCAGATTTAAACAGCTACATCACCGCACTCAAGCTGCAATGGCTGGGGATCGCTTTCCTACCCGCAACGCTTTTTCACTTATCGGATGCGCTGCTGGCTACCACCGGCCTACCCTCACGCGGGCGACGGCGGCTAGGGACGCGCTTCCTATATGCCGTCAGCCTGGTATTTGTGTTGATGGTCGTCTATAGCGATGTGCTGATCCAAGTGATACCCCTCGCCGGGACGAACGTTGCCAGTATGCGCCCCGGCCCCGCCTTTTGGGTATATGTCGCCTATTTCATCTCGACCACCGTCTTAGCTTATGTCACCGTCCAGCGCGCCCGCAATCGCTGTCTCTCGCGCGATACCCGCCGCCGGATGGGATACCTCCAGTTTGCGATGCTCACCCCCGCGATAGGCATCTTCCCCTACTCCGTGCTGCTTGGCCCCGGCAGCGAGTTCACGCTCCCCGCACTGGTTCTGGTCAATGTGACCAATATCGTTGTCGTGCTGATGTTGATCTTTCTATCCTATCCGCTTTCGTTTTTTGGCTCCCAAATCCCGGATCGCGTCGTCAAATCCGAGTTACTCAGCTTTTTTATGCGTGGCCCTGCTACCGGCCTACTGGTGTTGGCGACCATCGTATTCACCAACCAGGCGACCCGTATTCTAGGTATCCGGGGGGACGACTTCATGCCGTTTGCCGTGGTCGTGATCGTTCTCATGTGGCAATGGAGTATTGCGATCCTACTGCCAGAGCTAGAAACCATGTTGATCTACAGCGATGAAGACACCAACCAACTGCATAAGCTGCGTAACCTGAGCGACAAAATACTCTCCGAAGGCGACCTATACCAACTGATCCACGCCGTGCTACAAGCCACCTGCGATTATCTTCAGGTGAACACCGCCTTTGTCGCACGCTTCAACCAGGACGACATCACCATCATCGAAACCGTCGGCCCCACCCGGCCCACCGCCGATCTTATCCAGCGCCACAGGGCCACCTTCCAACAGAACTTCACCGGCATCACCATCATCGACAACGTACCATTACGTTCCTGGGAAAATTACTGGGTCGCCCCACTTTACAGCCGCCGCCTGACGGACGAACACGGCCAACCCACCTTAATCGGTATTGTTGGCGTGCAAGCTCGCTCGCAAGAAATTAACTTGGCCGATGACGAACATCAACGCTTGAGTGTTTTTGTTCACCAGGCCGAACAAGCCCTGGACGACCTCGCACTCCAAGAAGAAATCCTGGCAGCCCTAGAAGGGCTACTCCCGCAAATCAACATGACACGCCTACGGGCCGCCGAAGTCGAATACCTACCAGGGCGGCCGGGGACAGCTAACTATGTCCCTACCCTGCCGGATATTTCGCAACTCACCGAACAGGTTCACGCCGCGCTCAAACACTACTGGGGCGGCCCCGGCCTGACCCGCAGCCGTCTATTCGAGCTTCAAATCGTCCGCGATTGCATCGACACCACCGATAACCCCGCCCACGCCTTGCGCAGCGTGCTACAGGATGCCATCGACCACCACCGGCCCGCAGGCGAACGCAGCTATACCGACCCCGAATGGATCATCTACAACGTGCTAGACCTCCGTTTTGTACAGGGGCTAAAGGTCAAAGATGTCAAGCAACGCCTGGCCCGCAGTGAGGCCGATACCTACCGCAAGCAAAAAATAGCCATAGAAACAGTCGCTAAAACCCTCGCCCAATGGGAACAAGAGCGCATGCATCCTACCGAAACATGACGAATGTTACCTGCCAAGCTCATCGTATGATCATATAATAGAGATAAAGCTAAGGGTTTGATGAAGTCTTGCTGTACGGGTTTCTGTGCATTTGATTTTCTCACCGAACTCTACTGGCCTGAAGTTACAAAGTTGTTCCGCATGAAAATGCTAACATTTGCATGACGGGTCACCATCGGCCAATTTTGGTTACTCCTATCATCGAGTGTCAACTATTTAAAGTGATCGCAGAGGTATTGTATGAATGGTGAATATCGTGACCTATCCGCACCGCCAGCCCCGTTAGAAGAAGGGTACTGGGAAGCACTCATGCGTGAGGGCGAATATGCAGCACCAACCCGCACCAACGTATCTTTCAGCACAACGGCGACATCCGCCGAGGCCCCACCCAACGACCCAACCCCACACCCAGCCAACATTGACGAACAGGTTATAGAACAAGACTGGCAAGCCATCGAGCATGTCATGAACACCGATGACACCGTAACCCTCAACGTGATTGGCTACAACCGAGGCGGGTTACTCGTCGCGTGGCGTCACATTCGCGGGTTTGTCCCGGCTAGCCAACTCATGGATTTCCCGACTGAGGCCGCACCCAGCAAACGACAAGCCTACCTGGAAGCACGGGTCGGCCATACGCTTCAACTCCGGGTGATCGAACTCAACCGCAACCTAAACCGCCTGGTCTTATCCGAGCGTGCCGCCCAGGTACAGCCCGGCGCACGGGCGGAGGTCTTGCAATCGGTCGAAGCCGGCGAGATCGTTGAGGGAAACGTGACCAACATCACCGATTTTGGTGTTTTCGTAGACCTCGGCGGCATCGAAGGGCTGGTCCACATCAGCGAACTAAGCTGGGGACGGGTCGCACACCCCCGCGACATCCTAGCCCCCGGCCAACAAGTACGCCTGTACGTCCTCGAAACCAACCAGGACGCCGGGCGCATCGCCCTGAGCCTCAAACGCCTACACGATGACCCCTGGCAAACCGTCATGGAGCGTTACAAAGTCGGGCAAGTCGTCCAATGTCGGATCACCAACGTGGTCGATTTCGGCGCGTTTGCCTGCCTGGAAAAAGGGCTAGAAGGGCTGATCCACGTCTCCGAACTGGCCGAAGGCCAATTCCTTCACCCGCGCAACGTGATCGAAGAAGGCGAAACCATCTTCGCCCGCATCCTGAACCTGCAACCCGAACACCGACGGCTTGGCCTCAGTTTGCGCCAGGTGGACACGCCACACCCCAAATTGCACTAGCACTTTCCCAGTAAACGTGGTGGGGTAATTGCCATAGGCGATTACCCTGCTTCTCATACGGGTTTCCCTGGCCCGCTAACGAATATCTGTACTATACTAAGATGGAACCGTATAAGGGGTGGTCATACACACCACACCCTCAACCGATATTCGTTAGGGAAACCCTTCACCCGTGACGGAACAAAAAACCTTACCGACAGTTGATAACCCGGATAACCCGGAGGCCGAAACCGAAGACCCACCCCCGCCCGATGTATGGGATAACGTGCTAGACACCATCCCCCCATGGGGCGACGAGATCATCGCGCTCATGCTGATGATCTTCGGCATCCTATCGTTTCTGTCGGTGTTCAACGTCGCAGGGGATGCTTCTATCCCGCAGGCCTGGGCGACCACGCTTCGCAGCCTGTTTGGGTATGGCAGCCTGTTAGTTTCTAGCGGGATTCTCGCGCTCGGCGTAATCATGCTGTTGCCCAATATCGGTATCGAAGTGTACTTCCCCCTTCGCCGGATTATCGCGCTCGAACTCGTGTTTTTATCCACACTCGCACTTTTGCATCTGGCAGTTTCCGGGAGTGTCGAAACCCGCGCCATCGCCCGTGCCGGTGAAGGCGGCGGGCTGGTCGGCTGGGCCTTGAGCGCCCCGCTTGCCCAGTTGGTCGGCTCGGTGACGGTCATCACCCTTCATACCCTCACGCTGATCATTGGCCTGGGGATCGTCATTGGCATCAAGAAGGCCCAGGTCAAACGCGCCCTTATCGCCCTCAACCAACGCTTCGACCGCTACGGCAAGCTGCTAACAGACCCGCCCCAGCGCAACCGCCAACGCCGCCGCACCGAACAAGAACGCCGCCTGGCAGCCGAACAACGCCTGGCCCGTCAGTTGGTGCAACCGAACATCAGCCTCAACACCCCGATCTTACGTATCCGGCCCAACCTAGATAACATCCCGCCCTCGCTCCGACCCGGCGCTAAACCGATTGTCTCCGAAACAGAAGAAGAACTCGCGCAGCATCCACTATTTGCCGATGCCGTCCATGGCGAATCGTTTAACGTAATCGGTGAGATCATCGAAGAAGATAAGAAAACCGATCACAAAAAAGCCCGCCGCCCCGATGGGCGCATCAAACGCTATTTTAGCCCCGGCGAACTAAAAGAAGAAAAGCGCACCGGGCGCCGCAAAAAAGATTGGCCCAGCCTGGACCTGCTGCAAGATGTCGAACTCAGCCGCCCGGATGAAGAAGAGATCAATACCAAAGTCGTTCTGATCGAAAATACGCTGCTGGAATTTGATATTGATATTGATGTGGTGGGCGTGCGTGTCGGGCCAACAGTGACCCAATTTGCACTACGCCCCTACAAAGAGGACGCCACCAAGCGCGTACAACACACACGCATCAGCAAAATCGCCTCTTACCAGAGCGACCTCTCGCTGGCCCTCTCCGCCAAGCGACTGCGCATCGAAGCCCCCATCCCCGGCACAAACTACGTCGGCGTCGAAGTCCCCAACAACGACGCGAGCCTGGTAGCCTTGCGCTCCGTCTACGAAAGCAAAACGTTCTACGACAAAATGCAAAAGGCCGACACCCCGCTTTTGATCCCGCTTGGGCGCGACGTTGCCGGCGAACCATTCGCTATCGACTTGGCCGCGCTGCCGCATACCCTCGTTGCCGGCACGACCGGATCGGGGAAGTCCGTCGCGCTGGCGGCTATGGTGATGGCGCT
Organism: Anaerolineae bacterium; assembly: GCA_034437355.1. Taxonomy (GTDB): domain Bacteria; phylum Chloroflexota; class Anaerolineae; order Aggregatilineales; family Phototrophicaceae; genus DAOTTY01. The sequence continues at coordinate 27,774 of DAOTUA010000074.1, forward strand.
CATCCTCCATAACACCCCGGACGATGTGCGCTTCGTCATGCTCGACCCGAAAATGGTTGAACTCAGCCGATTTAGCGGCCTACCTCACCTGATCGGCCCCGTCGAAACCGACGCCGAGCGTATCCTGGGCGTGTTGCGCTGGTGTACCCGCGAAATGGATGACCGTTACCGCAAGCTAGAAAAGACCGAATCGCGCAATATCATCACCTACAACAAAAAAGAAAAAGCGAAGGGAGCCAATGGCAAACCACTTCCTTACATCGTTATCTTTATTGATGAGGTCGGTGACCTGATGATGACCAACCCGGACGCCACCGAACACAGCCTGACGCGCCTCGCGCAGATGGCGCGGGCGGTCGGGATGCACCTGGTTGTCGCCACACAGCGCCCTAGCGTGGATGTGCTGACCGGGTTGATCAAGGCAAATTTCCCCGGTCGCGTCGCGTTTTCGGTCGCGTCTGGTGTCGATTCCCGCGTGATTCTTGATACCGTCGGCGCGGAGGCGCTGCTCGGCTCCGGCGATATGCTGTTTCTCTCGTCCGATGCCGCCGGGCCGAAACGCCTACAGGGGTGTTTCGTCACCGATGATGAAGTGCGGCAGATGGTCAATTACTGGGCAAATTGGGCACGCGAAAATTACAAACCCGCCGAAGATGAAGAATCTAGCCAGCAAGTGCCCTGGGCCAAGACGCTCACCAAGCTAGAACTGCTCTCCGAAACCGATAACCTGCTCGAGGACGCGCTCGATGCCGTCGTGCTAGCCCAAGAAGCATCCACCGCCATGCTACAAAAGCACCTGAATATCGGTTTCCCGCGTGCATCACGCATCATGGACCTATTATTTGAACTGGGCGCAATTGGCCCACCGGAACCGGGCGGTAAAATGCGTAAAGTCTTGATGACCTCCACCCGTAAAGACCCGATGGCAGAACTCGCACGCCGCCACCAAGACGACGACCAACCCAAACCGAACCCCAAACCCGACACATCAGAATAACGGAAGTTGCCTCGCTCCACCCTCATCAGCCACCGGGACGATATTTTCTGGCGAGTCGTGAGCCGGTTTGTTAACCCGCCGCGACACCGCGTAATACTCAAACGGATCGCCATCAAATGGCCGGAGCAAACCCCGGCGCTGCGCCATATCATCGCCGTGCAGCCATGTTTCGTAATCGTCCCGCCTCAAGATAACCGGCATCCGATGGTGCAACGGGCGTAAGGTCTCGGTGGCATCCGTTGTCAGAATAGTAAAGGTGTGCCACGCCTCGCCATCTGGCGCTTGCCAGCGATCCCATAGCCCCGCAAACGCAAACACCCCGAAGTCGGCCCGATGGATGAAAACCGGGCGCTTGTGCGTCTGGTTGGGGGCCGGCTGCCACTCGTACCACCCATCCGCCGGGACCAAACAGCGCCGGTAGCGCAGCGCATCCCGGAAAGACGGTTTCTCGTGGGCTGTCTCGGACCGAGCGTTGATCAACGGACTGCCGATCCCCCGGTCTTTAGCCCAATGTGGGACCAAGCCCCACTGGTAACGGCTCAGTTGGCCCGGCTGCGTATTCGTCACCACCCCCACCGCCTGCGATGGCGCGATGTTATAACGCGGGCTGGCCTGCAACGGCGCGACCTGCAACCCTAGCGCCTGCTGGATGGTTGCGCCGTCTGCGGTCAGTGTAAAGCGCCCACACATGCCCCTTAATCCTCGTCCGGGCGGCCTAGCTCGGTGATCTGCCGGATCATCGCCATAGCTGCCAAGATCAGCCCGACTAGCTCTAATGTGCCGGGGCGTGGCGGTTTGTCCCCGTTACGCTCAGCATGTTCACGGGCGGCCCGGTTGTACAGATACCCCGCCAGGGTTCCAAAAAACGTCCCCGCCGATACCCATATCAAATAAGATCGCGCCCGCCAGTCAAGGCCACCGTTCGCTTGTGATGAATCGTTGTTTGTTTCTGTCATTGGCTATCCCCGTTTTCGTTTTCTTCATCTTGATCGCTACCGTCCGGCCTTGGTCGCAAGGCCCCATCCATCGCCGCTTCTATCCCGGCGATCTTCACGCGGGCGTCGGCGGTGCGGCGGTTAACGGTATCTGTCGCCTTGACCGTCCCGTCCGTGATTGTCTGCGAGAGTCGGTTCAGGCGGCGCATCTGCCGCGCCGACGCCCGGTTAAACGTATTCATCCCGAAGATCATATACACCAGCAGCAGGTAGAACCCCATCAGGCATAAGAATGACGGTAACAACAAGCACAGCGTCATCAGGATGCTAGAGAGCGTCGCCACATGGACCGGGGTTGGTAGCAACGGCGGGATCAACACCGCCGCCATGATCGCCACCATGACCACAAAGCCCAGGCCAATCGGCAGCACGATCTCGCGGAATACCTGCCGATTATGGCGGGTTTCCGATTCTAGTTTGGGGTGTTGCGACGTTTCCGTCATGTTGGCTCCGATGGTGCAAACTCATGATATTCTACCACAGCCCTATTATGTATAATGCGCCCCGGTTTGAAAACACACAACGAGGACCCCGCCATGGAATTCACCCACCACCCAGACGTAACCGCCGCCATCGCGGATGGTCAACCGGTTGTCGCGCTAGAATCGACGTTGATCACCCATGGCCTGCCCTACCCGGCAAATGTCGAAACCGCGCTGGCAATGGAAGCCGCCGTCCGTGAGGCCGGGGCCGTCCCCGCCACCATAGCCGTGCTACACGGCGACATCACGGTCGGTATTACGGCGGATGATGTGGAACGGCTCGGCAAAGCCCCCGCCGGCAGCGTTCGCAAATGCAGCCGCCGCGACCTACCGATAGCCGTCGGGCTAGGGCAAGACGGCGCAACCACCGTCGCCGGGACGATGTTCATCGCCCATCGCGCCGGGGTGCGGGTGTTTGCTACCGGGGGCATCGGTGGGGTGCATCGGGGCCACCCGCACGATGTCTCCGCCGATCTGATCGAACTGGGGCGTACACCCGTCGCGGTCGTGTCGTCCGGGGCCAAGTCGATCTTAGACCTACCCCTCACACTAGAAACGTTAGAAACACAAGGTGTGCCCGTCTTGGGCTATGGCGTGGATACGCTCCCCGCCTTTTACACCCGCGAAAGTGGCCTTCCGGTAGATGCTCGCATCGACACCCCCGCCCATGCCGCCGCCATTATCGCGGCAGCCCTACGCTTGCAAACCCAAACCGGCCTGCTGATCACCGTTCCCGTTCCAGCAGATGTCGCCCTCCCGCACGATCTCGCGGAACAGGCTATCCAACAAGCCACCGATGAAGCCGCCGCCGCTGGCATCAGTGGTCAAGCGGTAACGCCCTACGTGCTGGATCGGGTTAAGACGTTGACCGATGGCGCATCCATGACTGCCAACACCGCCCTATTGATCAACAATGCGCGGGTCGGTGGCGAGATCGCCGTCGCGCTAGCCGCCGAAGCGGTGCCATAACAGGGCAATTGCTTCAAATCTGAATTGACGTAAGAAAAGCATTTTGTATTGTTAAAAAGTATAGCGGGGGCTTTGCCCCCACACCCTCAAGGATTTAGCAATCCTTGACCGGCAACTTTTGGCGCTTTGCGCTAAAAATGTAAAGTTTTGGTC
>DAOTUA010000075.1:0-7406 GCA_034437355.1 Anaerolineae bacterium
TGGCCCGCAATCCGCTTGAGCAAATTCTTCGCCGTCTGCTTGGCCTGTTGTTGCGCCACCGGGATCAACTGCGGATACGGCTTCCCGTTCTCATCCTCCAAATACGCAATATCCCCTATCGCGTAAATATTCTCAAAATCGCGCGTCCGCAAATTCGGCTCCACCGGGATACGCCCCCCGCGTGCCAATTCAATATTAAGCATCTGTGCCAATGGCGACGCCTTCACACCTGCCGCCCACACCAGCGTATACGTGCGGATCACATCGTCATTATCCAAAACCACCCGGTCCTCATGAACTTCTGTCACCAACCGACCCATCACAACCTCCACGCCGATGTCCTCAAGCTGCTCTTTTGCCCGGCGTTGCAGATTACCCGGGTACGGCCCAAGCAGCGAATCCATCGCTTCCACCAAAATCACACGCGCCGGCACATCCTTCAGCGGCTTATATTCCTTCTGCAAAACGTGGCTGTATAGCTCATGAAGCGCCCCCGCCGTTTCTAACCCCGTCGGACCACCGCCCACAACAACCATCGTGCGGATCGCGTCCAACTCGTACTTATCGCGGCCCCAGTCCATACGTTCATATAGCTTCAAAATGTGAGTTCGCAGCCGCACCGAATCTTCGACCGTCTTAACCGAGAACGAATTCTCCGCGATCTGCTCATTACCAAAATAGTTGCTCACCGTACCAGCAGCAACCACCAGATAATCGTAATCAACCAGCCGTTCTTCACCGTCCACCTGCACCACCAGATGATTATCATCCGGCAATATCTGGCGTACATCCCCCAACATGAAATCAATATTATCTGTCTCGGCAAAAATCTTACGGATCGGGTAAGCTACATCCTGTACATCCAACCCACAAGTCGCAACCTGATAAATCAACGGGGTGAATAGGTGATAGTTGTTACGGTCAATCACCAACACCTCAACATCTTTATTTGCAAGTTGCTTCGCCGTGAACAAGCCGCCGAATCCGGCTCCGATGATAACTACTTTTGGTTGGATCATAACTCACTCGTCTCCTGTTTGTGAATACAGTCACATTAACACATTGCACGTATACACGCACACCGAATTGTGACACTTTTCATAACATTTTAATTTAACAAACAATGTCCTAAATATCATCATAAACCGCTATAATACAGCCACTCATTAAAATGATAGTATATCAATTCACAAAAGGATAGGCGTATGCCAAGAGCATTATTAAGTGTTTATGATAAAACCGGACTGCAAGATTTTGCCCAACACCTTAGCAATATAGGGTGGGACCTTGTCGCCAGCGGCGGCACCCGTCGCACACTCGAAGATGCCGGCCTTGTCGTCACCCCCGTCGAACAAATCACCGGCGTCACCGAAATGCTCGGAGGCCGCGTCAAAACCCTCCATCCCGCTATTCACGCCGGTATCCTCGCCCGCGACCGCGCCGAAGACTACGAACAACTCGCCGCATACGGCTACGCCCCCATCAACATGATCGTTTGCAACCTCTACCCCTTTCAGCAAACCGCCTCAGAAAAAGGCATCACCCTACAAGACGCCCTCGAACAAATCGACATCGGGGGAGTCACCCTGCTACGCGCCGCCGCCAAAAACTTCATGCGCGTTACCTGCATCAACGACCCAACCGATTACCCCACCATCGCCCAAGCCCTATCCGAACACGGCGAAATCGACCTGGCAACCCGCCGGATGTTAGCCGTCAAAGCCTTCGCCCATACCCGCAGCTACGATACCGCCATCCACGCCTTCCTCACCCAAGACATCACCCCCAACCTGGCCGACCCCCACCTCCCCGAACATCTATCCCTCGCCGCCACACAAACCGATGTCATGCGCTACGGCGAAAACCCCCACCAAATCGCCGCCTACTACGGCTACCAGGGGGGCGAGCCGACCCTCGGCGCTACCCTGCTCGGCGGCAAACAACTATCCTACAACAACATTCTCGATGTTGACGCCGCCTGGCGTGCCGTCAGCGCCTTCGATGCACCAACCGTCGTCATCGTCAAACACCTGACCCCCACCGGTATCGCCTCCCACGCCGATCTCGCCACCGCCTACCAAAACGCCCTCGCTTCCGACCCCATCTCCGCCTTCGGTGGCATCATCGCCGTCAACCAACCCGTAGACCTTGATTTCGTCCACGCCCTCGAATCTATCTTCATCGAAGCCATTGCCGCCCCCGCCTTCACCCCAGATGCCCAGGCCCTCATCTCCGAAAAGCGTAAAAATTGCCGGATGCTAAAAATGAGCCGTTCCTTCGACGGTTCCGCCCTCGAAGTACGCACCGTACACGACGGCTTCCTCGTCCAACAACCCGATATGGGCGACCCCGACGGAACCACACTCCGCACCATGACCCAACGCCCCCCCACCGAAGACGAACTCGAAGCCCTCAAATTCGCCTGGAAAGCCGTCCAGCACATTAAATCGAACGCCATCGTCTTGGCCGTCCCCGGCACTACCGTCGGCATCGGTGGCGGCCTACCCAGCCGCATCGACGCTGCCGAACTCGCCATTAAAAAAGCTGGAGACCGCGCACACGGCGCAGTCATGGCCTCCGACGCCTTCTTCCCCTTTGCCGACGGCCTCCAAGCCGCCATCAACGCCGGCGTGACTGCCGTCATCCAACCCGGCGGATCGATCCGCGATAGCCAGGTCATCGACGCCGCCAACGCTGCCAACATCGCCATGATCTTTACCGGCGTCCGCCACTTCCGCCACTAAAACCCCAACCTACCGGGGGCCACCGCGCCCCCATTCAGCCCCTATACAGACCTCGTACAGAAACGTTCAACCCCTAGACAGCCCCTATTCAAACTGCCTTGCTATGCTCTAAGCATCAAACCCATAACCAACAAGGAGCCTAGCAAATGCCACACCCCAACTTTTACACCCCCGATAACATCCAAAAAATCTACGACGTAGACTTCCAACAAGCCTACCAAGCCGGCCTCAACGACTTCCGCACACCCGCCAGCAAAGACGACCCGCGCGTCCTACTCTGGCTGATCGACATCCAGGTCGATTTCGTCTTTCCACCCCCCACCGGGCGGCTAACCGTCCCCAACGCCCTAGAGGATACCCGCCGCACCGTCGAATTTATCTACAACAACGTGCAAAACATCACCCAAATTTCCGCCTCGCTCGATACCCACACCCCCTACCAGATTTTTTATCCCACCTGGTGGACCAACGACAACGGCGAACACCCCGCCCCCATGACCATCATCACCGCCGACGACCTCCAACGCGGCCTATGGCGTCCCGTCACCGAACCCGTCTGGTCCGTCCGCTACGTCGAAGAACTCGAACGCGACGGACGTAAACAACTCATGATCTGGCCCTACCACTGCATGGAAGGTACCATCGGGCGCTCACTCGTCCCCGCCCTCTCAGAAGCCATCATGTACCATAGCGGCGCACGCATGGCCCAACCGTCCTACCTCACCAAAGGCACCATCGCCCACACCGAGTTTTACTCCGTTGTCGAACCCGAAGTCAAATACCCCAAACACCCCGAAGGCGGCCTCAATACCCGCTTCCTGGATGTCCTCACCCAGTTCGACCTGATCTACGTCGCCGGGCAAGCCCGTAGCCACTGCGTCCTCGAAACCATGAACTCCGTTGTTCGCTACTTCGGCAACCAACCCGATGTCCTCCGCAAACTCCGCTTCATTGACGATGCCACCTCCTCCATTCCCGGCTTCGAGCAACCCACCGAACAAGCCATCCAGAGCTTTGTCCAACAGGGTGTCAAACTCGTCAAAGCCGCCGACCCCATCGGTTAACCCAAAACCCACCTACATAACTGACTAAGGAGACCCCAACCCATGACCACCAACGACCTACAATCCCTCTTTCAATCTAGCCAACAAAGCGGCATGAGCCGCCAATCCGTAGACCTCATGGTCCAAAACCTGAACGCCCAAACCGGCCTCGGCTGTGTCGGTGCCCAAGTCGATGACCTCAATACCGACGATGTAACCTTACTCGTCGTCGTGTTAGATAAATCCGCCTCCATGTACAGCGTCCAGCAGGATGTCATCGACGCCTTCAACCAGATGACCCGCGCCCTCTCGGACTCCAAAGCCGCCGATAGCATCCTCATGAGCGCCTGGACCTTCAACAACACCCCCGAACTGCTCTTCGGCTATACCCCCATCGAAACCGTCAAAGACCTGAACACCACCACCTACTCGCCCGATGGCACCACCGCCCTCTACGATGCCACCCTCAACGCCTTTACCGGCATCGTCGCCTACGGGCAACAACTCCGCGATAGCGGCATCCGCACACGCTCGATTGTGTGCGTTATCACCGACGGCGGCGATAACGACTCCACCCACACCGCCGCCGCCGTCAAAACCGTCTCCGATGACCTGCTCCGTCAGGAAACCTTCACGCTCGCCTTTGTCGGCCTCGGCGACGAACCCTACTTCCGAAACATTGCCGATACCATCGGCTTTAACAACGTCCTTACCACCGCCAACACATCCAGCGAAATCCGCCGCACACTCAACCTGATCTCCGGTAGCGTCATCCGCGCCAGCCAAAACCAGATCACCACCAATAGCAACTTGTTCTTCACGCCCTAAGGAGACCCCATGCTACAACTACGCACCGCCACCGTCACAGGCCGCGATCACCTCGCCCGCCGCGCCAACTGCCAGGACGCGCTCGCAGCCTGGCAAGCCGGGGAATCCGCCGTTGCCGTCGTCTGTGACGGCTGCGGCGGCGGGGCCTATTCCGAAGTCGGCGCACGCCTCGCCGCCCACTACCTGACCGCCCAGGCCGTTCAGTTACTTTCGGATAGTCATCAACCAGACGAAATCCCAAATAAACTCTATACCGCCCTCACCAGCTACCTAGAAACACTAATCAACATCTCTACCCCACCAGATAAACCTAACTTTGTGCTAAACCACCTGCTATTTACCGTTGTCGGAACCATCATAAACCCGGCAGGTGGGGTGATCTTCACCGCCGGCGACGGCCTCTACGCCGTGGATGATAAGCTAGCGCATATCGACCAACACAACCACCCAGCCTATCCCGCCTACGACTTAGTACCCGAATCACTCCCCGCAGATTTTACACCAATGGGCCGCTTCACCACCCAAACCATCCCCCCGAACTGGTCACGTATCGCCATCGCCACTGATGGCTTCGAGCCAGACCTACTCCCCAATACCTGGGACCATCCCCACCCACGCGGCCTACAACGTCAGATGAATATCTGGTCCGATAAAGATCACCGCTTTCGTGACGATGCCACACTCATTACCATCCAAAAAATACAGGACGCCACACCATGAGCGCCAGCACCTACCACCTGAACGACAAAAAAATCACGCTTAGCAATCAAAACGTTATCGGCATCGGCGGAGAAGCCACCGTCTTTCAACACCACGGGCAAGCCGTCAAAATCTATCTACACCCCACCACCACCCGCGACCAAAAATTACGGGCACTCATCACAGCTTCCGCATCGCTACCCCCAAACGTGATCGCACCGCAACAACTGGTATTCGACGCAGACAACCGGCAAGCTGTCGGGTTCACCATGCCGCTACTCAGCCCCAACCACACCGACCTACGCCAACTCTCCATAAAGAAATACCGTAATCAAACCGGTTACACCTCACGCCATGTTGCCGACCTGTTCCTTAACATCTACGACACGCTAACTACCATCCACGCCAACGGCATGATCGCCGGTGATCTCAACGACCTCAACATCATGTTCGAGAACACCACCCCCCACTTTATCGACGTAGACAGCTTCCAGTTCGCTACCTTCCCCTGTCTCGTCGGGACCGAAGCCTTCATCGACCCCACCCTTTATAATGTGGACCTTTCCATTCGGCCGCACTTCACACCCCAAACCGATTGGTACGCCTTCGCCGTACTACTATTCAAATCACTACTGCTCACACACCCCTACGGCGGCGTTCACCGGACATTACACTTGCTCACCGCCCGCGCCCAATCACAAATCAGCGTCTTTCACACCGACGTTATCTATCCGCGTATCGCTTACCCGCCCGAACTTCTCAGCGACGAGCTAACTAACATCTTTTCCGATTGGTTCGACCACGGCCAACGTGCCATCTTCCCCCGTGATGCGCTCACCGCTTACGCCGCGAACCTGACAACCTGCCCCGGCTGTAATGCGACCTACCCCGCCAACCGCCGCACCTGCCCGATCTGCACCCACACCGTACCTGTCACCACACCGCAAACGATCCACACCCAAACCCTACTCCAAACCACCGGGCCGATCATCGCCTGGCGCGTGCTTGGCGGGCGTGTCCAGGCCCTCGCCCACGAAAGCGGAAAAGTCATCTACTACGAAACCACCAACGGGCGTCATCCCCACCGCCTAGAACTATTCAATATCCTACCCGATGCCACCTACACCTTCCTGGATAACCTGCTCGTGATCTCCCCCTCGCGCGAAACCGATATCCTCATGCTAGTCGATGTCTCCGGGGATACCCCACAACCCATTACTCAAACGACAACCGCCCACTTCGGCGGGACTGTCCCCATATTCGGGGCCGGCTCCCACGCCCTATATCGCCTCGCCGGGAACTTCCTCATGCGCGGACGAATCAAAAACGGCAATCTGATAGAAACCGCCGTCCTATCCGTAACCAACGGTCAAACCTGGTTCCGTGTTAACCCCACCGGCGATCAAGTCTTTGGCTATTTCCGGTTTTTCAACCAATATCAGTATTGGCTTCTGGCAGATGGCAACCGCGTTGATGCCGACCTCATCCCCCTCGCCCCCGGCGAAGTCCTAATCGAACTGGATGTCCAATTCACCGACCAGACCGCCCTCATCATCCGTCAAACACAACACAACGGCGCAGACCACACCCGCCTGGACGAGATCGACGCCAAAGGCCGCCGCCTGAACGCGCTCACCATCCACGACGCAACCACCCTCACCCCCCTCGATGCCCACGCCTACGCGCCCGGCCTCATCCTACGCGCCACCGATACCGGCCTCGAACAACGCCGCCTAAATACCACCAACCAGAAAATCTTCAACCAAACCGAACCCATTGTCCGCCACGGCGATCCCGTTCGCCGCTATAAAAACGGAATCGCCATCCTACACACCCAACAGATTATAAACGTCACCCTCTAACCAAATCCAACGTAGGGGAGGGTCATCGCGCCCTCCCGCTACAAACCGTCACTGCTACGAACTGTCCTGTAAGGTAACTACTTAGGTACTAAACACATCTTACGGTATCGCACCCGCCCTCACCCCCTAAATCCCCCTCTCCCAGTGCCAAAGGCGCGTTTGGGAGAGGGGTTGGGGTGAGGGCTGAGTAGTTACCCTGTAAGTGCAAATTCACCTATAGACATGGGATT
>DAOTUA010000076.1:0-12456 GCA_034437355.1 Anaerolineae bacterium
AGGGGTGGCGCTTTAGCGCCGGGGTGGGGGCTGGCTGAGCAGTTAAAGAACAGAAAAGCGTAAAGATAAGGAGAAATTTGCTATTTCACATTAGGCGTATTGTATGCTGGCTGTTGCAGTACATCCGCCAAACTGCGGCGATCATATGGGATACGCTAGACGAATACGAACACCACATCTATCATACCCATGTCCATTTGTTGTGTTACGTTTTTTTGGGCAATAGCGTTGATGTGGCATTTTAACTACGGATCACCACTTTAAATCAGGAGAAGATTATTTATGAAATTGGTTATGTTTACCGAAAACGACGCAACTTACGTTGGCGTCGTTACCGAAGATGGCGTCGTTAAAACCGATGTGATGGCCAATGTGTTCTTAGCAGGCGGACGGGCGGCCTATGCCCAACTGAAGGAAACACTAGGCGACATCACAACCCATGCGGTTGTTAGCCTGGCAAGCCTCAATATTGCCCCGGTGGTGCCATCCCCCGGCAAGATCATCTGCATTGGCCTGAACTATCGCCAACATGCCATCGAAAGTGGTATGGATATACCGCAGTTGCCGGTTTTATTTAGCAAGTATCCCAACAGCATCAGCGCCCACGGGCAAGATGTACCGATGTCTTTAGATTGGCAACAGGTTGATTACGAGTCCGAACTGGGTGTTGTTATCGGCAAGACAGCTAAGCATGTCAGCGTCGATAACGCGCTCGACTATGTGCTGGGCTATTGTAATTGTAATGACCTCAGCGAACGGGCGCTTCAGTTTGTCAGCGGTCAGTGGATGATCGGCAAAACCCTGGACGGCTTCTTGCCCGTTGGCCCGTATCTTGTCACCACCGACGACATCCCGGACCCGCAGCAACTCCGTATTCGTGGCTGGATGAATGGCGAACTCCGCCAAGATAGCCACACCTCCGACATGGTGTTCAGCGTAGCAGAAAGTATCGCTTACATCAGCAAATATATGACACTCAACCCCGGCGATCTGATTTCAACCGGAACCCCGGAAGGTGTCATTTTTGGGTATCCGCCAGAAAAACAAGCCTGGATGAAACCCGGTGATGAATACACAGTTGAAATAGATAGCCTGGGGCGGTTAAGCAATCGCTTGGTGGAGGAAACGCGATGAGCCGGTATTTAGTCACGGGGGCGATGGGTTGTATTGGCGCGTGGGTGCTTTATCATCTCCACCAACAAGGTCACGAGGTCGTCAGCTTCGATCTTAGTTCCGAGCGATATCGGCTAGACCAACTGCTAAGTGCCGAAGAACAAAGCGCGATCACGTTTATTCAGGGCGATCTGACTGACTCCGCACAGGTGCAAAGCGTTTTTGAACAAGAGCGTATCTCGCATGTGATCCACCTGGCAGCTTTACAAGTCCCCATGTGTAAGGCGAACCCAATCCTGGGGGCGCGGGTGAATGTGGTGGGCACAACCAACGTATTTGAAGCTGCCCGCCAAACCGAGATTAAGCACCTGGCTTACGCTTCTTCGATTGCCGTTTATGGACCACCAGAAGATTATACCGAAACCGTGCTACCCCACGATGCGCCCCGTCTACCGCGCACGCTTTACGGCGTTTACAAAGTCGCTAACGAGGATATGGCAAAGGTCTATTGGCAAGATCACGGCATCTCTAGCACGGCCCTACGCCCCTATACCGTTTTTGGCCTGGGCCGCGATCAGGGTTTGACGAGTGAGCCGACCAAAGCAATGCGGGCCGCCGCCAACGGTGAGGATTATCACATTGGCTTTGGTGGGAACATGCAATTTCACTATGCTTCCGATGTCGCACTTCAGTTTATTGCGGCTGCCGATCACGGCTTGGACGGGGCCTATAGCTTCAATATGGGCACGGACCCAATTTCGGTTGAAACGGTTGCCAGTCTAATCATGGAGTTGGCCCCAGGGGTAACGATCACCGTTGGCGACAAGACCTTACCCTTCCCCGAAGGTTTCGATGCAACTGAACTGCATCGGGCTTTTGAAACTGTCTATGAAACCGACCTACGACAGGCACTAAAAACGACAATCGAAGGATTTCGTGCCTAAGCCGTTAACCCCGGCAGTTGTTACCCCTGCGATGACGATTGCCCGGCTGCGGTGGGGCATCGGATTTGCGGGATGGGGGGGGGCGGGGACCAACCCCCTGAGCAGTTACGGTAAAAATCTGTTTTGTCGAGGCGGCGCACGGGGGGCCTCGGCTTTGCAATAGCTCTGACGGAGGGAATCGGCCTACAACCCTTTTGGGTGCTTTGCGTATACGCTTAGAGAATCTGCCATAAACCGAATTGGAAACCACATGATCCGACAACTGTTGTTCAACATCCGCTACGCCTACCAGAACATCCGGCGCGGCGGGCTATGGACGGTATTCGCTGTCTTTTGTATCGCGGCGGGGGTGGCGGCGGTTGTGGCGCTGCGCAGTCTGGGCTTGTCGATTGAGGACACGCTCACCAGCAATCTACGCCAGACGAATAAGGGGGATATTACGCTCATTCGCGGTGGCGATTCTCCCATCGCTGCGCTGACGGGCATCCAGGGGGTGGGCGGCGATAACAACGGTAATCAGAGCGTCAGCGTGTTTTCCGACGAGCATATCCAGGATGTGCGCGATTACGTAGAGGCCAACAACGGCACCATGACGGTTTACCAGCAAGCTAGCGGGGTGCAGGTCGGGCCATTAGATACCGTCTCCGCTGGGCGGCTCCAGTTTTTAAGTGTGTTGTTGATCGACCCGGAAACCTATTCCCCGGTCGGGGCAGTCGAAACGGTCGATCCGCCGGGGCGTACCGTCAACGCGCTGTTAACCCCCGGCGAGAACGTGATCGTTGTCAGCCAGAACTTTGCCGACACGCAGGAGGTCCGGGTGGGGGATGCCGTGCGCGTCAGTGGTACCGACCAGCCGTTTACCGTGGTGGGTATCGTCCCTACCGAAGAACAAGCCGGGTTAACCGACCTGATCGCCGGCTTCTTCGGGTTTGCTTACTTACACGCGGGCCGCGCCGAAACCATCAACGCACGCACGGCCCCCAACCGAATTTCGATTGCGTTCCCACCGGGCACGGATATTGAGGCGGCAGAGAACGACCTGCGCGGTATAGCACCGCGCCCAACACAGTTCCGTGATGTTGCCGAACTCGAAGAAGGTCTGGGCGCGTTTGCCGATGTGTTGGGCCGCTTGATCGTGATTACCGGGGTCGGGGCGCTGGTGATCGGCGGGGTTGGCATCATTAATACCATGCTGGTGATGGTCCGGCGGCGCACCATGGAGATCGCCACGCTCAAAACCTTTGGCGTAAAAGGTGGGCAGGTGGCGCTGCTGTTCACCTTAGAGGCGGTCATCCTGGGTTTGCTCGGCAGCCTGGCCGGGATCGTGCTGGGGACGTTATTGGGTGGGGTGGTCAATCAGTTTGGCGAGGCGTTCTTGCAACAGCCGTTGGTGTGGCGCTTTTACCCGGAGGCGGCTTTCTATGGGTTGGTGTTAGGAATGTCGGTCACGGTCGTCTTTGGCGTGATGCCCGTCTTAACCGCAACCAAGGTCCGCCCCGCAATTGTGTTGCGCCCCAACGAAACGTATGTGCCGGTGGTCGGGTGGTTGCAGTCGGTGGGGGTGCTGTTGATCACGGTGTTTGCTATCGGTTTGATGGTCGGCAGTATTCTGATCGGGCTGGTGGACGCAACCATCTTCGGCATCAGCGGCGAGCTAATCATCCCGCTGATGATCGGCGTGATCGGGACCGCCATCGCCTTTATGATTATCGGTGTGCTAGTGGTGCTGATGTGGCTGCTGGTGTGGGTCGTTAGCCGTCTACCGGCCTTTGGCGTGGTCGATCTACGGTTGGCGCTGCGCAACATGACCAACCGCCGCTGGCGGACGGCGACCACGCTATTGGCCCTCAGCGCCGGGATGTACGCGCTCAGCAGCATCACGTTTATCAGCCAGAGTACCCGCGACCTGGTGAACTTCCAGCTTACCAATTCGCTTGGCGGTAACGTGCTGGTGTTCCCGTTGACGACCGTCTTTTCGTCAGCGGACCTTGCCGAGCCGGTCATCCGGGCGCGGGTGGCGGACATCGACGGGGTGAATGCGATCACCCGTAGCGATTTTCACTTCGTAGACGCGCAACAACTTAACGGCCAGGCGTTATCCGCGGAGAGTTTTACATTTGAGGACGACGACGGCGACACGCAAACCTTTTACTCGACACAGTTTGGGCTACAGGCGCGGCAATCGGATAACCCGAACTTAACCAGCGGTACGATCATTGCCGGGCGTGACCTGATCCCAGACGACGCCGGGCAAAACCGGATCGTCATCAAGCAGGATGCTATCGCAGATGGGGACATCGCGTTCGATGTGGGCGACACGCTCACGTTAGCCGTTAACGGGCGTGGGACATACGAGTTTGAGATTGTCGGCATTATGCCTGCCAATACCCCGACCATCGCGGACGCTTTCACCCCACTAGATGCGATCTCCGCACGGGCCAGCGCGACCATCTTCACGCTAGACGTACAGGAAGATCAACTCGATTCGGCCCTGGTATCCCTGGCGGCTTTGCCGACCGTTTTTGTGGTCGATATTTCGTTTATCGACGGCCTGCTGCAACGCTTGATCGACCAGTTTAGCGCGTTGCCAACCGTGGTCGGGTTGATGGCGTTACTGGCGGCGGCGGCAATCATGGCGAATACGGTTTTGCTTGCCACACTAGAACGGCGTAAGCAGATCGGCGTGTTGAAGGCAATCGGCCTCAAGGGGTGGCGCGTGATGACGGTCCTGCTGCTGGAAAATTCGCTGATCGCGCTGTTGGGGTGCGCTATCGGGATCGGGTTGAGTGCGGTCAACTCGTCGGTGCTATCCTGGGCCGGGCTGGGACAGGTGCAGGCCATCCCACCGAATGCGGCCCCATTGGTAGCGGTATTGGTCGGGTCGGCCTTGGCGATCTCGATTCTGTCCACGTTTGCCAGCGCCGGCGCTATCACGCGGGAAAGTGTGAACACGGTGCTACGCTATGAGTAAGCCGCGTGTGCTGATGATCGCACGTTGCCCGCCGTACCCGCTGCACCTGGGCGACCGCCTGATTGTGTATCATGTCGCACGAGAATTGCAGGCGCTTGGTGTCACGCTGGACCTGCTGGCATTTGCCGAACGCCCCTCGGATTGGTCGCTGGGGGAGCAGCAACACTATAGTTCGTTCTTCCACGACCTGACGCTGGTCGATGCCCAACCCCGCCCCACCCCGGAGATGCTGCGGCGGGCGCTGTTGCCCTCGGCGCGGTTCCCAGCCCAAGCGCGGCACGCCTTCGCGCCACATATGTACCGCGAGATTGAGCGCCACATCGCCACCCACACCTACGACGGGGTTCACCTGTTCGGGGGGGTGCAGGTATACGAGTTTGCAAGGTGCTTAAACGGTTTAAAGACGGTCATTACACCGTATGAGAGCTACGCGCTGTATTTACGCCGGGCACAGGTGGCGGGGGAGGGGGGCATGTTAGGGCCGATCCGCTGGTGGGCCGCCCGTCAGTACGAGTCGTGGATGTTTGAGCCATACGACGTGATCACCGTGCTTTCCGAGCCAGACCGCGCCGAACTCATCGCCCTCAACCCGGCTTATGATGTGCGTGTGATCCCTAATGGCATCGACGCGCAACGCTTCGCGGCGGTCCAGGCAACCCGTGACCCGGCTCATCTGCTGTTTGTTGGCAATTACGACTATCCCCCGAACCTGGATGCGGCCCTATGGCTGGCGCAGGATATTTTCCCACGGGTGCGATCACAACATCCGGCGGCGCGGCTCTCACTGGTCGGTAATGCGCCGCCCCCTGCGTTACAAGCCCTGGCCGATGACCATATCGCCGTGACCGGGCGCGTCCCGGATGTGCAGCCCTACCTGGACCGCGCAACGGCGTTTGTGTGTCCGTTGCGTTTTGGGGCCGGCATCAAAAACAAAGTCTTGGAGGCGCTGGCAAGTGGCTGCCCACTGATCGCAACCCCGGTCAGTGTGGACGGCATCAGCGTGACAGACGGCCAGAGCGCCCTCATCGCACAGGATGCGCCGTCACTGGCCGCCGCGACCATCCGCGTGTTAGCGGACCCGACGCTGCAAACGTCCCTACGTGAACAGGGGCGGGCGGTGGTCATGGCGGGCTACACCTGGGGACGAGTCGCCCAACGCTACGCGGCCTTGTATCAATCGGCGTAACGCCTCGACATGAGATGCCCCCTAGCCCGGCGCTCAAGCGCCATCTGCCGCGCTTAGCCTGTTAGCAGCGTGTCTAGTGCCGATATCACAAAAACCAGAATGATCAGTATCGTATCGCGGATAGCGCGGGTCCGGTTGGGGTGCGGGTTGGCGTGCGGGAGGTAGTCGTCGGCGTCGTTGTTAATGCTCGGCGGGAGCCAGTGTTTCATCGCTTGCCATGTGGTCGCCAGGATGATGATCTGCGGGATAGCGAATGTCAGCGAAAATAGGCTAATCCCCATCAGGCGGAATATGCGGTTACGGAACTGCTTCAGGCTGATGGTACGCAGTTGCACCGCCCGCCCTAACCGGAAATGCTCGAACCCGATGACCAGCCCAAACAAGCCGATGAGCGCACTCAGCACCGGCGATTGATATTCGTCCAGGTTCCCGGCGAGTGTATCCCCACCGAGGGTTAAGACGACGATCACAACGATAAACACGTATAGTAGAAATGCCAGGTGGTTGAAGGTATTGAAGCGGCGTACCCCTCGCGGGAAGCGTAAGATCGAGGTGCTTATGGGTAACACATGCAACCCGTAGATGATTTTGGCTTCTTCGGGATGGCGATATAACGTAGAAATAGCTTCGAGTTGGTCGTCGGTGTGTCCGCGGAAGTCGATAAACTGGAAGTCGCCTAGCGCATTGACTTTGGCGCGGACATCAACATTACTGGCGAGTACCGGCGTGAGGGCTTCTTTTTGGTGGCGCTGTAGCATGTGTGCTATCCCGTTCACCGGCGTATGATTGGATAACACCATAATATGCTGGTCGCCCTCATCAACCGCATCATGTTGTACCCGTTGATGCCCGCCTTTAGCGAGTCGCTGTTCGATCTGATTTTCGATCCAGCGGTCCTCATCAGCGGCGTATATGGTGTACCGCTGCGACCGGGGCGGGGTTTGCTGGTCTAGTTGCCGGGCAACCTGCCCCATAGATAGCGCCACCTGGGTTCCAAATAGGCGGCGCATCCAGTTTGGCGCTTGCCCGGTTGGGTGCCACCGATACAAGCCCGGTGTAAACAAATACGTCAGCAACACGACCAGGACAAATAGCCCACCATACACCGAGAGCAAAAGCATCAGTAGCGGCGCACTCAGTAAGATCGCGATCCATCCCTGCCGGAAGGTGTGTTCGCGCCGTAACAGGTCCAGGGTGGTATCGCTCAGGTAAAACAACCACACGCACACAAACATCACTTCAAATAGCGTCACGGGGGCCTCGGTGGTGCCTTGTGCGGTATCTGTCAGGTTGACTATGAGACCGAGCAGAATGGCCGCCGCCGTGAGGCCGAGCATCCCCACAACTAACCCCAACGACAACGAAATGCGCCGGGGAATACCGAACGGATGGGGTTTGGGGAACTTTTTCTTTGGTGGTGCTTGTTCGCCCCGCAGCACGGCCACCAACTGCCCCAAACGCCGCTGGAAATTTCCGCGCAGGTCGATCACGGCGGTGGCGTAGTCTTGTAGTTCTTTGGGGATGTGGGCCGCCTCGAACAGTACCAGATAGATCGGCTTCTTAGCCGCGATCATCGGCTCCCATTCTTGGTGTACATACCGCGATTGCATCGACGCTTCCGAGACAATCAAGATCAGCGCCTGTGCTTCGTCTAACCCGCGCTGGATTTCGTGGCGCCAATGCTCGCCGGGGGCCAATTCTTGCACATCGAACCAAACCCGAACCCCCTTCTTTTGCAGGTTAAGGGCGACCCCTTCCGCAAAGTAAAATTGACGCCGGGAATAGCTCAGGAAAAAATGATTCTCAGTAGCAATTTCTGTCATGATGTTGATCTCACTGTGCCCCATAAATACTAATACACGTTCTATGTGAAATTCAAAATGCGTCAGGTTTGCTGGGGTTTCACCCCACACCCCATCCCTATCTCCAAACAAAGTGGACAAAAAGCGTCCATTATGATTGAAAATAGCCCCCTCATCGCTTTCATTGCTTCTTTTTTTTTAACTGCTCAGGGGCTTCACCCCGGAACCCCCATAGGCTTTTGCAAGAGCTTGACCAAAACTTTAGCTGTGAAAATCGAATATTTTTACAAAAATAATTGTTATAACTCAGGTACTTCGCTTGAACACACCCATAGCAAAGTGGGGTGAACATGGAAGAAGATGGTAAAAACCCCTTCCTCCCGCCGCTTTAGCGCCGGGGTGGGGGGAAAGTTGAGTAGTTACCTTTCTTTATGGAAATAAAGAGGACAAAAGCATAAAATTAAACAGAAATCCGCTATTTCACATCAAGCATAATAAAGATTATAACCGAATCTGCGCTGCACACAAAATTCTAAGGACTGCACGTATCACAGGGCAATCGCTTCAAATCTGAATTGACGTAAAAAAAGCATTTTGTGTTGTTAAAAAGTATAGTGGGGGCTTTGCCCCCACACCCCCACAAGGATTTAGCAATCCTTGACCGGCGCTTTTTGGCGCTTTGCGCCAAAAATATAAAGTTTTGGTCAAGCTTTTTCAAAAGCTTGGCAGGGTTTGGGATGCAATCCCAATAAATGACACCAGAAAATTTTAAGGCGATTGCCCTGGCACGTATCATAGGTTTGTTGACCCTTGCATGAGGTTTGCGGTAAACTAGAGAAGCTAAGAGAAAAAAACGTAAATTCCAGCTCACAGCCGGAGATTTAACGGTGAATGACCTAAATGATAAGAAACCGCGGGTTGGTGAAATTGTTGATACCGACCTTAACAAAACAGAAACATCGCAATTATCGGACACAAATTATGAGGATGGCAACCCCAAGTGGGGGACGGCACGTTTTAACAGCCGTATGGTTTTAGAAATACAAGTGCGCGATACGGGCGAGATCTTCTGTTTTGATGATGCCGATATTGATGAGCTATCCGTCGGGCGGCGAGACCCCAACACCGGCAGCAAACCCGACATCGACTTAGAAGCCTTCGATGCGCTGAACAAGGGGGTTTCTCGGCGTCATGCGTTGATCGTCCGGCGTGAGGGATCGCTTACCTTGATTGACATGGGCACCCCAAACGGCACTTTCTTAAATGGGCAAAAACTCGTCCCGAACCAACCGCGCATCTTGCGAGATGGCGATGATATTCGCCTGGGGCATTTGATGGTGCGGGTGTCATTCCGTGACTCGTAAGTGCTATTCTGCGATAAAGAACGGAATATCCCCTACGGCGCAGGATGTATCCGGTTGTAGGTTGGGCGCATTAATATGAGCCACGACTAAGCCAACGCCGCAGGGTGTATCTATACTTACCCCATGCCCCCCATACGTGAAGATCACCAAGCGGCTGTTCGGTAGTCCACTGCGGGCGCTCATCATCCACGAAACCGCTGTGATCGGATCGTAAGCCCCCCCTGTCAGTAAGATCGGAATATCGCTGGTAACGCGCTCGGTTTCGATGCGGTCGCGGCGGCTAACGCCCCATGTGGAACAACTGAACATCAGCCGTCGCACATCCAGCACCAGGTAATCGAACAGAATCTCCGGGACGATCTCGGCGTCAGCGTCGGTGGCGGCGTTTTCGTCACTAAAGGGGATTTCTTCCGCACAATTTACAGAAAGATACATCCCCTCCGCGTATGTCACATCCCCGGCGCGGTTTTCATAGGCCCGCACATTTACCGAGTTGCGGATGGTTGGTTGTGGCGGCAATGTGCCAAGGTTACGGTAGGTTTCTGGGGTGATCAGGCCGCGTATCATGTAGTAGCCCATGATGACATCATCGCGGCTTTCGGCACGGTCTAGGCGGGCGATGCCAGCCGGGATCATCGCTAGCGCGGGGGTATTGTATAGCCCCTGGAACAGCCCATCGACAATGGCGTTACCATCTAGCGGGGAGGGGGGCTGTATGGAAAAAGGGACCGGCCCGATTTCGTAGGGGGTGTCGTTGTAACGTGCGACGACATCGTAAAAGGTCGCTTCCAGGTTGGGATGACGTTGGCGGCAGGCTGGGGCAGATTGGCAGGCATCGAATAGCGCCTCGAAAGCGCGGAAGCGGTTGTAAATCCGATCGGAGATCAGATCGGCTTCCGGCGGGAACACGGCATCGAGGACGGCCGAGCGCACGAGCTGCGGGTAATCGCGGATGATGGTCAGCGCGAGGCGTGTCCCGTAAGAGATGCCGTACAGGTTAATCTGTTGGTAGCCCATGGCTTGGGCTAAGTCGCGGAAGTCGGCGGCGCTAGCGGCGCTGTGGTACTGATCCAGGTCGATCCGGTCCTCTTGGCGGCGGTTAAATTCGCAGTGGGCCAGTGGGTTGCTAAATTGGGCGCTACTCCCCTGTTCGATCTCCGGGCAGTTCAGGCTTGGGGTAGAAAAACCGGTCCCGCGTTGGTCCATCAGCACAAAATCGCGGTGTGCGCGCAGCGGATGATCGACCCAGGTATATAAGCGGTAGGTGGCGGCATAGCCTGGGCCGCCTTCCAGGTAGATAACGGGGTCTGGTAGTTTTGGTTCTAGCAGCGCCGGGAGGATCGTCACCGCGAGTTCAACCTGTCGCCCGGTTGGGTCGGCGCGGTTTTCCGGGACGCGCAGCACCCCGCAGGTGATGGTCGGTTCGGGTAGGTCGAACAGACAGGGCTGTTGGCGAAACTGCGGGGTATAAGCCGGGGCGGGGGGCGTTTGCGGCTGGGCCTGGGCTGAGATGAACATCAGCCACAAGCAGAGGATACCCCACACGCGCCCGATCATGTTAGTCCCCCTGTGCTTTGGTGTTGACTGCCGCGAGTTTCTCCGCTTGTTCGTGGGTGGCGAGTTCATCAACGAAATCGTCTAGCTTGCCATCCATAATGGCTGGCAGGTTGTAGCTACTATAGTTGATGCGATGGTCGGTCACGCGGTTTTGTGAGTAGTTGTACGTGCGGATTTTCTCCGAGCGATCACCGGACCCGATCTGGCTGCGACGTTCGTCTTCTTGGGCGGTACGCTGGCGCACGACCTCGGCCTCGTATAGCTTATTGCGGAGCAACTGCCAGGCGCGGAGTTTGTTCTGCAACTGGCTGCGCTCGTCCTGCATTTCGACTACAATCCCGGTTGGGATGTGCGTCAGGCGCACGGCGCTATCGGTGGTATTGACGCTCTGCCCACCGGCCCCCTGGCTGCGAAAGACATCGACGCGCACATCCGTTTGTTTGACGTGGACATCTACTTCGTCCAGTTCGGCTAGAATGGCAACGGTGGCGGTACTGGTATGCACCCGCCCTTGCGATTCGGTTTCCGGGACGCGCTGCACCCGATGGACGCCCGATTCGTATTTATAACGGCTAAACGCGCCCGCCCCTTTGACCATAAACTTGATGGCGGCAAAGCCCCCCATCCCGGATTCATTCTGGGTGAGAATTTCGTACTTGTAGCCTTTTTGTTCTGCAAAGCGGATATACATACGAAACAAATCCGCTGCGAATAGGGCGGCCTCGTCGCCCCCCGCCCCGGACCGAATTTCGATGATCACGTTCTTATCGTCGCGGGCATCCTTGGGCAGCAACATCATTTTGAGGGCCTCTTCCATGGCGGGGATGACCTCTTTGAGTTCTTCTAGCTCCATTTCTGCCAGTTCGCGCAGGTCCGCGTCTTTTTCGTGGTGCATAATGTCGCGGGCTTCGTCGTAAGCCTGTTTTTTATCGCGGTATTCGCGGAACTTAGAGACAATCGCGGCTAAGTCCGACCGTTCTTTGTTGTATTTTGCGACTTGTTCATAATCCTGGGCAACCTCCGGGTCTGCCATCAACTTTTCTAGCTCGTTGTAGCGTGCCTCGATGCCCGCCAGTTTATCCATCATAGTGGTGGTTATCCTCTTGTTGGTGGTGTTATGATTCAGGTTTAGGGATTGTGGGGGGTGCCCACAAGATCACGTTGGCCGGTAGCGTGCGGGGGTGGCAAAACGGCTAGGTTTCTCCGGCGGTAAAACGGGGATAGGGTTGGGTGATCATGGGTTATCCTGCATTTGTCTGTGCGGATATTATACGCGCACGGCCTTTGCATTTTCAATAGGGTTTGCATTCTACCCGGTACGTTATACGTTACGTCTGATGTGAAATAGCGGATTTCTTCTTAATCTTGTAACTGCTCAGGGGCTTTACCCCCGAACTCCCACAATTTTTTGCAAAAGCTTGACCAAAACTTTAGCTGTGAAAATCGTCTAAACCTTCATCATTAGATAACGAAATGGACGCTTTTTGTTCACTTTTTCTGGAAAAAGTGGTGGGGTGTT
>DAOTUA010000077.1:0-13023 GCA_034437355.1 Anaerolineae bacterium
TGTGGCGGGGGTGGGGGTGAGGTGAAGGGTGTGGATGCCGAGGGTTTGGGCGGGGATAATGTCGTTGGTGGTGCTGTTACCAACCATGACGGCTTCTTCGGGTTCGATGCCGACACGGGCGAGAACCTCTGCGTAGTACATGGGGGAGGGTTTGATGAAGTGCATGTTATCGGCGGTGGTGACGAGATCGTAGGCGGTGGGGTCCGGTGGAAGCCCGGCCCAGCTTAGGCGTTGGTAGATGGCGGTGGCGGGATAAACGGGGTTGGTGGCGATGATCACGGCGAGTTGTTGGTTTTTGAGGCTGTGGTAGAGATCGGCGGCGGCGGGGCGGCGGGTGGTGAGGGGGCGCAGGGTGGGGAAGGTGTGGGTGTAGAAATCGTGGAAGTGAGGGGCGAGGTCGGCGGGGGATCGTCCGACTTCCCCGGCGATGCGGGCGAGGGCAACGTCGGTATTGGTGAGGTGGTAATCTTGGGAGGTTTGCATGGGTTGCAGGGTGTTGATGATGGCTGGGGCGATGCCGGGGAGGTGGCGTTCGTCGAAGAATGTTTTGACGGCCTGGAAGTAGGCTTGGAGGAAGGGTTGATCGTTGTTGCCGAGTAGTGTGTCATCCAGGTCGAGCAGGACCGCCTTAATCATCGTCACTTTCCAGGGCTTGGCGGAATATGTCGAGGGCTTGGCCTTTTTCTTGGTTGCATTTGGGGCAGCCGATGTGTGGGTCCGGGATGGGGATATTGTGGCGTTGGCAGTGGGCGGTGACGGTCTGTTTGCGGCCCAGGCCGAATAAGCGGTTTTCTATGGTGAGGGTGAGGGTCATGTGTGGGCTGGCATTGGCCTGGAGGATGGCGGGGACGGGGCATTGTGAGCAGTCGGTGGGTTTCCAACGTAGCGAGTCCGGGTTTTGACGGACGAGACGACATTCTTGTTTGTTGCGCCCGCGATGAAAGTCTTGATAGTAGTGGGGGCACTCTTTCCCGGCGGGGGTTCGCATGATGGGTTGTGTCCTTTCGATGGGTTATGGGTTATAGGTCGAGCCAGTCTTGGGTTGCGAGTGGCAATTCGGCCAGGGTAGCGCGTTTAATTGTACAGTCTGGGAGGGCGTGTAGGAATGCTGCGCCGTAATTTTTTGATGTGATGCGGCGGTCCATGACGACGACAACGCCCCGGTCGGTTTTACGGCGGATGAGCCGTCCGAATCCTTGGCGAAAGCGCAGGACGGCTTCGGGGATGGTGTATTGGTTGAAGGGGTTGTCGTAGGTTTCGGAACGGGCGGCAAAAACGGGGTCGGAGGGGACGGGGAAGGGTAGGCGGGCGATGAGCAGGCCGCTGAGTGATTGTCCGGGGACATCGACGCCTTCCCAGAAGCTACGGGTGCCAAGCAGGACGGCTTTTTCGGTGGTTTTGAAGCCATCTAGCAGCGATTGGCGGCTGGTGCCGTCGCTCTGGTCGTAGACGGTGATATTTGCCATGGCGAGGCGTGGCGTGATGGCTTTGGAGGTCTGGCGGAGTTGGGAGTAGCTGGTAAAGAGAGCCATAACGCGCCCGTCGAGGACGGCAGCGAGCGAGATCAGGGTTTGTTCGAGGGCGGTTTGGTAGTCTTGATAGTCGCGGGGTTCGGGGATGTCTGTTGGGAGGTAGAGTAGGGTTGATTCTTGGTAGTTGAAGGGTGAGCCGACTTCGTAGTGGAGGGTTTCATCGGCATAGAGGCGCTCGCGGATGTGGTCGAAATTGCCATTGGTGCGCAGGGTGGCGCTGGTGAGGATGGCGCTACGGCGGCGGTGCCACAGGTTTTCGGTGATGAGGGGCCCGACGTGTAGCGGGGCGGTGTTGAGGGATACGTAGCGGTTATCTTGCGCGATGGCGAGCCAGTAGATGGTGTTGGGGTCGGGTTCTTGTAGGAACCCTTCCAGGCTGGTGCGGG
Source organism: Anaerolineae bacterium (assembly GCA_034437355.1). Taxonomy (GTDB): domain Bacteria; phylum Chloroflexota; class Anaerolineae; order Aggregatilineales; family Phototrophicaceae; genus DAOTTY01. The sequence continues at coordinate 1,919 of DAOTUA010000077.1, forward strand.
TGTCTTGCAGGTATTGGGCGACGTTGCGGGTATTGCGGGCGAGGTCTTGGTAGTTGTCGATGCGGTACCCCTCTAGTTTGCCGAGAACGGAACTGAGTTCGGCGGTGGCATCGGCGATGACTTCCATAAATTGCCCAAGAACTTGCCAGACGTTGAGGACATCACGAAAGTTGCCGCTGTTGCGGTAGGTGTCGTTGAGGCGTAGATGGGTGGTGTAGTTGCCGCGAACTTGCCCAGTGCTGAGGGCGAACTGTTGGAAGGCGGCAAAGAGGGCGCGAACGTGGGCGCGCATTTCGTTGGCGGCCTGGTTGACGTTTTCGGTGTAGGTTTGCACGCGGTCGATGGTTTTGGCGGGAGCGTCGCTGTTTTTTAGCGAGGTGATCAGGTCGGAGAGCAGGCCGCGTTTGTCTCGGCTGAGGTCGTCTAGGCGGCGCAGCAGGGCGGGTTCATCGAGCGAGAAGCCCATGTTGTTGGTGACGGCTTCTTCTAGGTGGTGGCCTTCGTCGATGACGATGTAATTGTATTCGGGTAGCACGCGGTTTTCGGTGCGAGCATCGGAGACGAGCAGCGCATGGTTGACAATCAGGATGTGGGCGGCTTCTGCGCGTTTGTAGGCACGATAGAAGGGGCAATCGTAGCCGAGTTCGTCGCGGCAGGCGTTGCCCCGGCAGCCTTCGCCCTCGGCGCTGCTGAGCCGATACCAGATGCTATTTTCGGCGCTGCCGCGCAGTGTGATGTTGGTTTTGTCGCCGGTGTCGTCTTGCAGTTGCCAGACAAGGATTTTAGCGAGAACGCGCAGTTCTTCTATGTTGGTGGGACCGCGCCGGCGCATGGCCTGGACTAAGACGGGGCATAGGTAGTTGCTGCGGCCTTTGAGAACGGCGGCGTTCAGGTGAATGTTGAGGGCATCTTGTAGGGCGGGGATGTCTTTGTTGATTAGTTGGTCTTGTAGGGCGATGGTGTCGGTGGAGATGATGACGCGCTCGTTGTTGGCGCTGGCCCACTCGAAGGCGGGGACGAGGTAGGCGAGTGATTTCCCGGTGCCGGTGCCGGCTTCGATGAGCAGGTGTTGGTTGGTGTTGAAGGCGTTGGCGACGAGTTCGGCCATTTCTTGTTGTTGTTGGCGGTATTCAAAGCCGGGCATGGTGTTGGCAAGGGGGCTTTCGGGGCCGAAGGTTTGGGTGATGGCGTCCAGGTCGATTTCGGTGGGGTCGTCGTTGGGGCGTAGCGGGCGCAGGTGGTCGATGCTGGCGGCGGGCCGACGGGCGGCGGTTTTGTCCTCGGTGGTTGGTGCGGCTTGTTTTTCTTGTAGGGCGGCTTGGAAAACGGGGGCGGCGTACCAGTCGATGCCACGGGCAGCGCTGTTGATGGCCTGGAGTGTGGCGAGGGGGAGGGCGAGCGCGAGTTGGTAGAGTTCCCAGTAGAGGATGCCGGCGGCGCGGGCGTCATCTAGGGCGCGGTGGGCATCTTCTAGGGTGATGTTGAAATGTGTGGTGAGGCTGTGCAGGTTGTAGCGGGGGACGTTTGGCAAGAGGACGCTTGCCATGTCGTAGGTATCTAGCCCGATGTTTGTTTGGAATAAGCCGTTTTTGTTGAGAAAGCCGAGATCGAAGCCGACGCTGTGCCCGATGATGGGCGACTCCCCCACAAACGCGAGTAGGTCCGGGAGGACATCAGCAATGAGAGGCGCACCGGCGATGTCTTGCGGTTTGATGCCGGTGAGTAGCGTGGTGCGTTCCGGTAGCGGGATTTGCGGATTAATGAGGGTTTCGTACTCTGTCAGGATTTGCCCGGCCTGCATACGGACCGCGCCGATTTCGATAATTTTGTCTGTGTGAACATCTAACCCGGTGGTTTCCAGGTCGATGGCGACAACCTCGTCGCGCATGGTGGCTCCAATCTGGTTTTTGGTGAATTGCAGCTTAGTATACCATGCTTGTGCGATAATGCTGCTACGGGGTTCGGTGGTGGGCAAGCGCAGTAAGTTGAATTATAATGATAGTCATTAACTAAATTACCCTGTTACAAACGGAGAAAACGTAACGATGAGTAAGCAAAAAGATGCAGTGATGGCGGCACTCAGTACGGTGATCGAGCCGGAGATTAATGCGGATATTGTTTCGTTAAATATGGTGCGCAATTTGACAATTGAGGGGGGAACCGCGAAGTTCACGATTGTATTAACGACGCCAGCTTGCCCGTTGAAAAACGTTTTTATTGAGCGTTGTAATGCGGCAGTGGTCGGCAAGGTGGAGGGGATCGATCAGTTGGATATTAAATGGGATGCGCAGGTGCCGCAGGACAGGCGGGCGCAAGGGCGGTTGGACATCCCGGCGAACAGTTTAATTGCGGTGGCGAGTGGTAAGGGGGGCGTGGGTAAAAGCACGATCTCGGTGAACCTTGCGGCGGCGTTGGTGGATAGTGGCGCGAAGGTCGGGTTGATTGATGCGGACATCCTGAACCCGAATGTACCGAATATGACCGGGTTACATGCGGGGCGTCCGCCGGTGGTGGAGGATGAGGACGGTGAGCGCCGGATGATGCCGTTAGAGGCGCACGGGATCAAGCTGATGAGTACCGGGTTTTTGACGACCCCGGATAAGCCGATGATCTTGCGGGGGCCGATGTTGCATAGCGCGATCCGGCAGTTTTTCACGGATGTGAAGTGGGGCGAGTTGGATTATATGATAGTGGACTTGCCGCCGGGGACGGGTGATGCGCCGTTATCCTTGGCGCAGTCGTTCCCGTTGACGGGGGTGGTGATTGTGACGCAGCCGCAAGAGGTGGCGGTGGCGGATGCGCTGCGAAGTGTGGCGATGTTCCGGCAGTTGGATGTGCCGATTTTGGGCGTGGTGGAGAATATGACGGGCGAGTTTTTCGGCTCTGGTGGGGGTGAGAAATTGGCGGACGAGATCGGGGTTAAGTTTTTGGGGCGGGTGCCGATGCAAGCGAGCGTGCGCGAAGGCGGCGATTATGGGCGTCCGGTGGTGCTGTATCAGCCGGAGAGCGCGGCGGCCAAGGCGTTGTACGATATCGCACAGGCGACGGCAGCCCGTGCGAGTGTCGAGATGCTGAGTGCGAATGATGTGATTCCGATCAATATTATCGGTTAGTCGTCCATACCAAGCACGCGGATATCGTCGCTGCTGCTGACGGGGTTGTAACGCCCGATGACCAGCCAGAACAACCCGCCGAGTATGGCGGCGGCGAGGAGTGCAAAGAGGGCTTCTCGGAATAGGCTATACCACCAGACATAGACGCCGATTAGCAGCAACATGAAGTATGAGAAGTAGCGCAAGGCTTTTCGATTGGCGGGGTCGGCGCGTTGCTCGAAGATAGAGAGGGTGACGAGTAGGCTGAGCAGGACAAAGAAGGGTTGCCAATTCATGCTGTGTTTCTCCGGTGGTGATCCAATTATGGGCGTATTATATCGGATGTGTGGGCGGGTGGTGCGTAACGGTCATGGAATTTTCAGGTGGGGCCTGAAATATAGGGTCAAGGGATGTTAATCCAACGTAGGGGAGGGTCGCTGTGCCCTCCCGATACACGCACCAACGGGAGTCCACAGAAGGGACTCCCCTACAACAGCGCCTTGATAGACCGACGTAGGGGAGGGTCGCCGTGCCCTCCCGATACGCACACCAACGGGAGTCCACAGAGGGACTCCCCTACAACAGCTGCTTGATAGACCCTAAAGCGATTCCCTTTTAAGCACGAAAACAACTCATCCGCCCCTGAAGTGAAAGGCGGCCATTGCGCTAAAAGGGCTTGCTTTCGGTTGGGAACTGGCTTACACTTTAGAAAATTCGGGGCATGGCGCAGCCTGGTAGCGCGCTTGCATGGGGTGTAAGAGGTCGTGGGTTCAAATCCCGCTGCCCCGACAAAATAAAAGCAAAAAAGCCAACTCTAACGGGATGGCTTTTTTTGTTGTGCTGGTGCGGTCGGGCGCGACGACCATCTCCTACTATGTCAATGATGACAAGATGTTCGTACACCCCTAGATTGTGAAATTGTTGACAAAGTAGAGGGGCTTTCTTATACTCGGCGTGCAAGGTGGATCAACTGGATTTTATACAAATAGGGGTTTATGGCGCTATGACACTGGTAAAGAATTATATTGGTGGGTCGTGGGTGGAGAGTGGGACGGGCAAGACGTTTGAGAGCCGGAACCCGGCGACAGAAGCGGTATTGGCGACGGCGACCTATAGCGGTGTGGAGGATGTGGCGGCGGCGGTGGCGGCGGCGAAAGCGGCCTACCAAGCATGGCGTTTGATGCCAGCTCCACGGCGCGGCGAGATTTTGTTTGAGGTGGCGCGAGTGTTGGAGCAGCGCAAGGAGGAGCTGGCGCGGCTGATGACGCAGGAGATGGGTAAAATCCTGGATGAAACGCGGGGGGATGTGCAGGAGGCCATCGACATGGCGTATTACATGGGGGGGGAGGGCCGGCGGTTGTTTGGGTATACGGCCCCGGTGGAGATGCAGAATAAGTTTGGGATGGCGTTACGGGATTCGGTGGGTGTGGTCGGGTTGATCACGCCGTGGAATTTCCCGGTGGCGGTGCCAAGTTGGAAGATGTTACCGGCGTTGGTGGCGGGGAATACGGTCGTATGGAAGCCGGGGGAGGATGTCCCGGCGAGTAGTGCGCTGTTCGTGGAGATGTTTATCGAGGCGGGTTTGCCGGAGGGGGTGCTGAACTTGGTGCAGGGTGCCGGGGACACCGGGGCGGCGCTGGTGGATCATCCGGATGTACGGGTCTTGTCGTTTACCGGGTCTACGGAGACGGGGATCAAGGTTTATCAGCAGGCGGCGGCACATGGGAAGAAGGTCACGCTGGAGATGGGGGGCAAGAATGCGATCATTGTGTTGGATGACGCAAATCTTGATCTGGCGGTAGATGCGATTACGTGGAGTGCGTATGGGACGACGGGGCAGCGTTGCACAGCCACGAGCCGTTTGATCGTGCAAAGTGGGATCAAACCGAAGTTGGTTGAGGCGTTGGTGGCGAAGGCGCAGGCTTTGAAGCTGGGGGATGGGTTGGAGCCGGGAACGGATGTGGGGCCGTTGGTGAACCAGGCCGCGCTGGATAAGGTTACGTCGTATATGGGGGTGGGGAAAGATGAGGGGGTGAATATCCTGACAGGCGGACGGCCTGCGCAGATGGGACAGGGGTTCTTCTTTGAGCCGACGCTATTAGATAATGTGAAGGCGGGGATGCGGGTCGAACAGGAGGAGATATTCGGGCCGGTGCTGTCGGTTGTGGAGGTGGCGGACTTGGACGAGGCGGTGCAGGTGAATAATAGTGTGAAGTATGGCCTATCTAGCAGTATTTTCACGGAGAATGTGAACGCGGCGTTCCGGGCGATGCGTGATTTGGCGACGGGGATTGTGTATATCAACCATGGCACGACCGGGGCGGAGATTCAGTTTCCGTTTGGGGGCACACGCGGGACCGGAAACGGGATGCGCGAGGCGGGCCAGGCGGGGTTGGATACGTTTACCGAGTGGAAATCGGTTTATGTGGATTATAGCGGGAAGTTGCAACGGGCGCAGATTGACAACCGGTAGGTTGGTGGTTTGGGGGGTGGTTTGGGAGACGTGGTTAGGGTATCATTAATAATGCTAGTATGGGTGATTATATTGTTTGGGTCGCCTGGGCTGGCGTACCTATAATGAGATAAGTTGACTGAGTGGATGATGGCATTGTACTGGGATAGTTCTTATGAGATTGTGCTGGCGTTGATGGAACGATACCCGGATGCAAATATTGAAGCCGTAGGTTTAGCGGAATTACACCAAATGATTGTGACACTCCCCGGCTTTCGGGATGACCCAGATATGGGGCCGGAAGGTATCCTGGAAGATATATTGGGCGGGTGGTATGAGGAGGCCAGTTTATAATATGGACCTGCAAGAGCTGCAAAGTACGGAATTCCCTGTGCCGGATGATTTACAGGCTAATGTTGCGGTGACGAGCTTGAGCAAGATTTACAATTGGAGCCGTCGCAATTCGATGTGGCCGTTGTTGTTCGGGCTGGCGTGTTGTGCGATTGAGATGATCGCAACGGCGGCGTCGCGCTATGATCTATCACGTTTTGGAATGGAAGTGATGCGGGCCACACCGCGTCAGTCGGACTTGATGATCGTATCGGGGACGGTGACGAAAAAGATGGTGGTCCCGATTGTGCGCTTATATAATCAGATGCCTGAGCCAAAGTATGTTATGGCGATGGGCGCGTGTGCCAGTGGTGGGGGGCCGTTCAAAGAGGGGTATAACGTGGTATCGGGGATTGATAAGTATATTCCGGTAGATGTGTATGTACCAGGGTGCCCGCCGACGCCGCAGGCGTTGTTACACGGATTAATTGCTTTGCAGAAGAAGATTGATGGGCAATCGTTGGCGAATTTCGATGATGTGCCGTGGTATGGTGTCGGGCCATCGGAGCCGGCACCGATTCCGATTTTGGGGCCGGATATTGTGGACCCGCGTCAGATGGAGTTGATCCGTAAGCAGGCGGAGAAAGCGGCACGGGGAGAAGATTATGGTGTGCGGGAGTTACCGACGCATCAGTTTATAGATGATGAGGTGAAGCGGCGCTTGGCAACGGGCGCGGCTGAGCAGCCTGGGGGCGGTAGCACGGCGGTTGTCGCAGCGGAAGCGCCAGCGGCAGATGATGCGGAAATGGCCGAGTTGCGCCGTCAGAAGCGTATGGAAGCGTTACAGCGCAAGCGTGCGCGTGTGACGGGTAGCGAGTAAGGATAACGAGATTAATTATGTCTGATCAGGTAGTGCCAGATAAGAGCGCAACGAGTATTGAGGGCGCGATAGATGCGCTAAAGCAGAAGTTCCCGCAGGCGGTATCCGATGATACACGTGAGGGGTATAGCGGGGTGATGGTGGATCGCGATAAGTTGCTGGATGTGGCGGGGCATATCCGGGATGAGTTGGGCTTCGATTACTTATCGAGTGCGACGGCGGTTGATTATCTGGGGGTTGATGGGGAGGATGATACGCTGGAGATGGTGTATCACGCTTATCGGACCAGTGGCGGGGGGGCGTTGGCGTTTAAGGTGAAAACGGAGCGCGATAAGGCGGAAGTGCCGTCGCTGATCGGGTTGTGGCCTGGGGCGGATTTCCAGGAGCGTGAGGCGTATGATCTGTTTGGGATTCGCTTTAAGGGGCATCCGAACCTGAAACGTATCTTGTTGTGGGATGGGTTTAACGGTCATCCGATGCGCAAGGACTGGAAAGAGGCGTATTACGAGCAGGAGACGAAGCCGTTTGATAGCCGTTGGCCGGGTGGTCATGTGCATCGCAGCGAAGAGAAGAACGCTTACGGGAAGAATGTCACGTATCCGGCGGATTTTGACCTGAGTAAGTTGAATGATACGTCTGAGGCGCAGTTGTATGAGGGGATGGGCCTAGGCGTTAATGTTGAGGCGTTAAACAATGGCGGGTTAGAAACGGATCGGTTGGTGGTGAATTTGGGGCCACATCATCCGAGTACGCATGGTGTGTTTCGGATGATTGCGACGATTGATGGGGAGACGGTGGAAGAGTTGGAGCCGGTGATGGGGTATTTGCACCGCAACCATGAGAAGATAGGCGAGCGCAATACGTACCTTCACAATATGCCGTTTACCGACCGGCTCGATTATATTAGCAGCATGGGTAATAACCTGGGATATGCGTTGGCGGTCGAGCAGTTGTTGGCAAATGGGCGTCGGTACAGCCCGCCAACGTATCGGGCGGAGGTGATCCGGGTATTGATGACGGAACTCACCCGGATTGTGAATCACCTGTGGGCGATTGGTTTTCTGCTGAATGACTTGGGGGCGTTTTTCACGCCGGCGCTGTATGCGATTAGTGAGCGTGAGAAGGTTTTGGACTTTTTCGAGGCGACGGCGGGGTCTCGGATGATGTGTAATTACATGCGCTTTGGTGGGGTGGCGATGGATGTCCCGGAGCGTATGAAAAGTGTGATGAACCTGGTGAATGACCAGGTGCGGGACTTTAACACGGTGGAGTATCTGACGGAGTTAATTACGGAGCGACTGCCCCGGGCGGTAGATGAGTTGGATACGTATTTGACGGATAGCGAGATTATCAGGTCTCGGACGATAGGTGTGGGGTATTTATCGCCGGAGCAGGCGATAGCTTATAGCACGTCTGGGCCGGTTTTACGTGCGAGTGGGGTTCCGTATGATGTGCGTAAGGCGGACCCGTATAGCATTTACCCGGAGTTAGATTTTGAGGCGTGTGTGCGTTATGGCGGGGACATTTATGATCGGTATTTGATTCGGTTGGATGAAATCCGCGAGAGTTTGCATATTTTGAACCAGGTGTTGCCGCGCTTGGAGAAAACACGCGGTCAGGAGATTATGGCGGGGACGAAGCAGCATACGCCGCGTGTGCCGCTTGGTGAGGCTTACGGACGTGTGGAGAACCCGAAGGGTGAGCTTGGGTTTTATGTGGTATCGGCGGGGGATGCCAAGGGGACACAGAACCCGTGGCGGTATCATGTGCGTGCGCCATCATTTATCAATCTGACGCCGCTTGGTTTGATGTGTACGGGCCAGAAGGTGGCGGATGTGGTGGCGGTGCTAGGGAGTATTGATATTGTGTTGGGTGAAACTGACCGTTAGGAATGTGTGATCGGAGGGGGTGATGGCGGGTGCTATCGCCCTTTTTGAGAAGGAGAAAAACAATTATGGCTATGGGTATTGGTATTGTTAAGGGGCTGGGCGTGACGCTCAAGCACTTTGTGAATACGTTTGTAGATGATATGCGGTATGCCGGGAAACGATATTTCAATGCGGAGACGTTCGAGCAGCGGCAGGGCGTGGATGCTTTCGGGGCGTATACGGTACAGTACCCGGAGGAGAAGATTGCTGTGCCGGAACGGTTCCGGTTTGTGCCGTTTTTGGTGGTGAACGATTATGACGCGCCGACGGACCCGGGTAAGGATTGGTGTACGAGTTGTGGTATCTGCGCGAAGGTGTGCCCGCCGCAGTGTATTTGGATTGTGCGTGGGGAGGACCCGGAGACAGGCCGCCCGGTCCCGGAACCAGAGGCGTTTTATATCGACATTGATATTTGTATGAATTGTGGGTATTGCGCGGAGTTTTGCCCGTTCGATGCGATTAAGATGGATCATGATTATGAGCTGGCCAGCTATGATCGGACGCGGCATCACATTTTCGATAAGGAGCAGCTTTCTAAGGAGCAGCGTTATTGGAACACGATTGCACCGACACGGGCACGCGAGGAGGCGATAGATCGTGGCGGGTGGGGGCATAAGGATGTGATCAAGGAACGCAAGAAGGCGGCTAAGAAGGGCGGCCCAGCTTACGATCCGGATTTCTCGGTTTACCCGGGTGATGTGCGTGAGGAGCGCCGCGCTGCGGGTGAGGCGGTAGTCGCGGAAGCGCCGGTTATGGAAGCGACCCCAGAGCCAGCGATTGATGAGGGGCGTTTGGAGCGCATCAAGGCAAAACGCAAGCAGGCTTTGGCGCGTCGTCGGGGGCGGTGATTTGCGGGGTGGTACCGCACGATTTTTGTAGGGGAGCATCATTTGTATGCTCTCTTTTTGATTCAGGGTGGGGTTGGTGTTGTTGGGGAGAAGCTCAGGTTGGGGAGGATGGGATAGCGGCGGTTGGCGTGGAATTGGACGTTGCTAAGGGCGGTGGTGGTTCCGATGAGGTTGACGGCATCTGCGAGGGGGAGGATGAGTGCTTCTTGCATGATTTCGTTTTGGGCGGCGATGTAGGCTTCGGCGCGGGCTTGGATGTCTGGGGTGCGGGTGGCGGTATTGAGGGTGTTATCTAGTGTGTCGGTGGCGTAGTTGGTCCAGTTGGTAGGGCTATTGCTGGTGAAGCTGTTGGTTAGAAAGGTGGGTTCGAGGCGTTCTGATCGGATGGCGAGTAGGTTGTAATCTCCGGTTTCGATAATTTGTAGTAGGGTGGTGCGGGTGGGTGCGATGGTAACTTGGACGCTCACGCCGAGGTCGGCCCATTGGGTGCGTAGGCGTTGGATGAGGAGGGGCGAGAGGTCATCGCGCAGGATGATGATTCGTACTTCGAGGGGGACGCGGTCGATTTCCAGGATGCCGTCGTTATTGGTATCCTCAAAGCCGGCGGTGGCGAGCAGGTCGCGGGCTTGGATGAGGTCGTAGGCGTAGGTGTTGGCGAAGGCGCGGCTGTGAAAGAGGGTGGTGGCGGTGAGGGGGCTCCAGGCGGGGGCGGAAAAGCCCTGGAGGATAGCGTTAACGATGTCTGGGCGGTTGGTGCCGATGATAAGTGCTTGGCGGATGGTCGGGTTATCGGTGGGGTATTGGGTGGTGTTCATGAGGAGTTGATAGGGTTGGCCGGGGAGGGTTAGTGGGTAGATTTGGAACTGGGGGTTAACGGCGAGGGCGCGGGCGTCGGTGGGAAGTAGGCGGCTGATCATATCGACTTGCCCATTGAGTAGGGCCTGGGTTCGTTGGGCGGGTTGGGTGTGGAAGGTGAAGCGGGCGCGTTGGACGGGGTTGGGGATGTCCGGTTGGTAGAAGGTGGGGGGCCAGTTATAACTGGGGTTGCGGGTGAGGACGACGTAGTTACCGGGGATAAATTCTTCAAAGCGGAAGGGGCCGGTCCCGACCTGGTGAAACTGGTAGCGGAGGGTGGAGTAGGTTTGTAGGGCTTGGGGGCTGGCGATGCTGAGGTAGACCTGGCTGAGTGCGTCGAGGAAGGCGGCGTCGGGTTGGGTAAGGCGTAGGGTGATGGTGTAGTTATCTACGATGGTATAGCTTTCATAGGCGGCGAGTAAGGCGCGGGCTTGTCCGTCGCTGCCAAATTCCAGGATGCGGTCGAGGTTGGCGGCGACGGCCTGGGCGTTGAAGGGGGTGTTATCGTGGAAGGTGACGCCTTGCTGAAGTTGGAAGGTGTATTCGAGTCCTTCGGGGCTGATGGTCCAGTTGGCGGCCAGGCCGGGGACAAAGTTAAGGGTGTTGGGGTCGCGGTAGATGAGGGTGTCGTAGACTTGACGGAGGACGATACCGACTTCCCCGGAGGTGGTGAGGTGGGGGTCGAAGGTGGCGGGGTCGGTAACGAGGCCGATGTTGAGC
>DAOTUA010000078.1:0-11090 GCA_034437355.1 Anaerolineae bacterium
CCGTTGGTGCGCGTATCGGGAGGGCACGGCGACCCTCCCCTACGATGTCGGTGATGACAAAATGTTCGTAGCCCCCCGACAGGTTGTTCGTACACCTCACTTACCCAATTATTTTATCAAACGTCAAAAACCCCACCAAAGCTGACGCATTTTGAATTTCACATAACACGTATCTTGCCTGCTTTGATCACAAATAACGGGAACATAAAACGGCACCCGCAGGTGCCATTTTATAGATGGATGGAGGGAGCTTCCATTCAAAGCTACGATGATGTGTGATGAAACAACACGTTGGGCTGTGTTTTCGTGTTACAGGTTGTGCGCCTGTACCCGCGTTCACCATTTGAGTTTATTATCCGGTTTTAGGGCTGGGTTGCCTAGTGACGTTTTTCACATGGGTGGCGCTAAATGTCATCATCACCCAGCCCGACCACGCCGGATTAGTCGCCGGCAGGCTGCGGAACATCCTCAGTGCTGGCGTCCAGGTCTTGGAGTTCGTCCTCGTATTCCTCTAACCACTGGATAGCACTCATCGCGGCTTCGGTCCCCTGCCCGACGGAGGTCGCGACCTGCCGCCAAACCGGGTCTTGAATCTCGCCGGCAGCATACACGCCGGGGATATTGGTTCGCTTGCGCTCGTCGGTCAGCAGATAGCCGTTAGCGTCGGTATCCAGCATCCCGCCGAAGATATCGCTGTTGGGCACATGCCCGATGAAGATGAACACGCCATCGGTACGGAACACGTCCTCCGCGCCCGTCTGCGCGTTGGCGATATTGACGGACGCCACCTGACCGCTATCGCCAGCGTTGATCTGGTTGACCGACGTATGATACATGATCTCGATCTTGTCGTTTTTGGCGGCCCGCTGCTGGAGTTGCACCCCGGCCCGGATATGCTCTGGCCCACGCCGATACATAATCGTTACCTTGGTGGCGAAGCGCGTCAGGAAAATAGCTTCCTCGAAGGCGCTATCCCCACCGCCGACGACCACAACTTCTTGGCCGCGGAAGAAGAAGCCATCGCAGGTGCCGCAGTAGCTCACACCGAAGCCGGTATACTCTTTTTCGCCGGGAACACCGAGCTTGCGCGGGTCCGCCCCGGCGGTAACAATGATAGAATCGGCAAGGTAGGTTTCGTTGTAGGTCTTAACGCGATAGGGGCGCTCAGAGAAATCGACGTGTTCGACCTGATCCCAGACATACTCGGCTCCGAATCGCTCCGATTGCGCTTTCATGCGCTCTGCCAGTTCCGGCCCGGCTAATGGGTCTACAAAACCGGGGTAGTTTTCGATCTCGTGGGTGAGGGCGGCCTGCCCGCCAAACTGTGGCCCGATAATCACCTTGGGGGCAAGTTGAGCGCGGGCAGTATACAGCGCAGCCGATAAGCCGGCTGGCCCAGAACCAATAATGACGACACGTTCTCTTTTCATAGGGTATCCCTCTATTTACGTTTGTTGTCTTCTTCAAGTTCAGCCAGAATCACGTCTTCCGCTTCAATCACGGCGACCAGGGCCTCAAATTCCTCTTTACAACAGCCGAGTTGGTCGATGTGGTCGGCAAACTCCGGGAAAATCGCTTCCAGGTTTTCTCCCCCGGCAACACGCTCCGCAAGTTGGGCGATCTCCTCGCAGCCGTCTTTGCAGTCCATCGCAACGGCATCGGCATCGAAGGGTTCGTCTGCCCGTGAGAGCAACTTCAGCAACCGCGCCATTGCTTGTTCGTCTTGTTGTTTGCTTGCCATGTGGACCCTCTATAAACCTGTGTTAGCGTCTCTGAAATTATAGACACGACCGGCCCGCTATTTCTTACCCGGTTGTCCACAATTTCCGTACTCCCTCCTGTATTATTTGCACCCCCCGCCCGGATACCGACCTCCCCGCTTTGCTGGTGGGCCTGGCCCTGATTACAGCCCATTTAACCGTGTTTAAACCGTCTGTGGACGGTACAAGCACGGTTGATCGTGGCTGGGACGCTCTCGCGTTGGCAGTTGGCACGCTAGTGGGGGGCTTTTTGGGGTGGGGTGCATGTTAGGCTACTACCCCACCAATTAGCTCGGATAACGTGTTCGGGTAATCTGGCAATAGATAGTAAGTGGGTAAATGTGTAAGATACAAGTTATATTTGTGGCAGTACAGGTCTTATAAATCTATGTCCGGCATGGTACCGCTTCTTTGGCAGGGGTTAGGGTATGGGTTCCTGGCGGGTGTCACCGTAGGCCCCTTCCTGGGTTACATTATCAATATTGTGCTGATCCGTGGTTGGCGTCGGTCATTGGTTCTGATAACGATCCCGCCGCTGATTGATACCCCGATTATTATCGTAATGGTGTTCTTGTTAGGCGCACTTCCAGAATTTGTGCTAGATGTCATGAGCATCATTGGTGGTTCATTCGTGTTATGGCTCGGTTGGAGTACCTGGAAAGACAACGAGAACGCCCAGCGTCGGCTGCAACCAGAAAGCACCCTAGAGAATCGTCAAGCCGTCTACGAGGCCGTCAGTGTGTCGATGGGATTGGTGTACTTACGCGGGATGCTCGTCAATGCGCTTAACCCGGCCCCGTATTTGTTTTGGTCTACTGTCAGTGGCCCGTTACTGTTGGGGGGGATGCGCGAGGGCGGCCTGACCTACGCGATGGCATTTTTGATCGGCTATTATAGCGTGTTCCTCTCGTTGATCGTGGTGTTGATGGTGGTGGTGGAGCGCATCGGCAACCTGGATGAGCGTATGAACCGCTATTTACTCCCAGTGACTATCATCTTGATGATCTTGCTAGGCTTAGGGTTATTCGGCGCGGGGTTGTACGATCTCACCCAAGCACTAACCGAGGCCGCCAATCTATAGCAGATGGTGTCCGATGGATGCGGGGGTGGGGACAAGTCCCCGCGCTGCCAAAACACGACTTTGCCATAGCCGTATCATTGACGGTTAGCACCCTGGCAGATTATTCACAACGAACTTAAACTAAAATGGTATATCTGATGTGAAATAGCGAATTTCTTTTTTCTTTCCAGAGAGAAAGAAGCAAAGAAAGCGATAAAGAGGCTATTCTCAATCAAAATGGACGCTTTTTGTCCACTTTTTCTGGGAAAAGGGGTGGGGTGTGGGGTGAAACCCCACCAAACCTGACGCATCTTGAATTTCACGTAGAACGTATAATATTAACGAGTTTATGGCATGACAGATCAATCCGAACCGGTTTTCGACATCCAGACCCCCGACCTCTACCGCTGCAACGTGATGCGCTATCACAGCAGCCTATCGAAGTTGTATATTCGCGTGTTTAAGGGCATGAGCGAAGCGCCTAGCTTCTATATTTTCTTTTCCGATGTGGGCTATTTTGAGGGGCCGATGAACTGGAAAGGGGTTCGCCTGCAACGGGCCAGCGCCGGTCAATGCCTATCACTGATGAAAAAAGTCGGTCTAGTCGAAGATTTTATGCTAGATGACCCAGAAACACGGCTGGCCCTGGCCGAAGCCGCCCACTTGTACACCTTCCATACACCATTGACGACCATCCACATTATCGCCGGGGAAGCCGTCAAGCTGGATAACGTACCGGAAGAAATCGCTTAATCCGCTGAGGGCAAACGCATATGGAAACTATAGGGTGGAGTGGGTGAAGGGTGGCGCTTTGGGGCCGGGGTACATGGGCATTTCAACCGATTTCAATACACGACCAACCTTAAAGGCGCGTGCATTCACTGGCTAAATCGCTTACACTTTACGGTATAGTTTGTCATTGATTGGCTCAGGGAGTACACACGCACACATGAGCAGGCACATCATCGGATACTACGCTCTTGGAAGCGGATCGCTGGATGGCGAAGCCCTGGAAAACGCGCTCAAGACGGATGCCCATCTGCCAATTGAATCCGTAGATTATGCTGCGAGTGGTGGCGGTATCTACACCACGGGGGCGCGGGGGGTGATGCTGGGCGGTGAATTGCAGGCGATTATCGACCAGGACGCCGGCGGCAACTACGAGGCGGCGGTCGGGTTGGGGTATGGGTTGGTGAACCTGGGCTACAGCTTCAAGCTCGGCCCGTTGCGCGTTTACCCGTTGTTCGGTGTTGGCGGTGGTGGTATCGGGCTAGACCTAGAGCCAATCGCACAGCGGGCAATGCCGGACCTGCACAGCATTCACCTGAACCGCACCAATTTCTTGGTGCATATCGGCCTGGGAGGGGAGTTTCAGATCGGGCGGCGCTTAGGTATGGTTATTGGTGGGCGTGTGGGCTACATCTTCGCGCCCTTTTCTAACCGACAAGGGATTCGGGGTCCATATTTTCGGCTGTTTTTTGGTGGCCAAGCTCGGCTGTAAGGCTACAATCAAAATAACTAAATACGGAGATAAAACGTATGTTTGGGGATTTAACTGCTGCCTTTGGTTTTACTGTTGTGATGTGTTTGGCACCGAGCTTATTAATGGCGCTGGTGGTTGCGCCGGTGCTGATGTGGGTGACGCGACCCAACCGACAACCGACAACCGACAACCAACCCCCCGACCGCAAGCCGCCTAGTATCATCACTGCCGGAATCGCGTTTGCGCAATTCTATTTTGTTTCGTTGGTGATTTTAGTTATGGGGGCGATTGTGTTCTGGTGGGGCTTCATTGCTTTTTCCGGGGAGCAGGCGGCGACCGATTTCGCCGTGCAGAGCTTCCCCGTGCAAGAAGAACAACTGGAGCAAATCGTAGAGCCAGCCATTACCCCCACCGCCACGCCATGAGCTATCACGCCCACCTGACGTTCACACCTGCTGATGATGTGCTGGCCCACTTACGGGCCGCGCTGGATGAAGCGGTGACACTCTCATTTGGGGATGAGGTCCCCCAGCAAACGCGGGCGCTGGTGGCCGGGCGGCCCACCCTAAACCAACTGCGTACCCCGGACCAGTTGGAGATACTGCTAATCCCCTTTGCCGGGCTACCCACCATCACACAAGAGCGATTGACGCACTTCCCAGGGATCGCGGTTCACAATATTCATCACAACGGCGCTGTAACGGCGGAGCTGGCTATCGGCTTGATGATCGCCTGTGCCCGGATGATCATCCCAGCACACAATACCTTTCGCACTGGCGATTGGTCGCCCAGGTTCACCGGACGCGAGACCGCCATCATGTTAAACGGGAAAACGGCGCTCATCGTTGGGTATGGCGAAATCGGGCAGCGGGTGGGGGCAGTTTGCCGGGCCTTGGGGATGACGACCTGGGGGGTGCGGCGGCAAGTGTCGGATGCGCCGGATGTGTTCACATCAGCAGATTTGCCGCGTCTGTTGCCAGAGGCCGACGTGGTGCTGGTCACGCTGCCGGGGACGCCCGCCACCGACGGCTTACTGGGTGCATCGGAACTGGCGCTGCTGCCGCCGCGTGCAATTTTGGTGAATGTCGGGCGGGCGGCGGCAGTCGATGAGCAAGCACTCTATGAGGCGTTACGCGCTGGCCGGTTGCACGCCGCCGCGCTAGATGTGTGGTATAGCTACCCGCCAGACGAGGCCTCCTACAGCTATCACTACCCGGCGAGCTACCCGTTTTGGGAACTGGATAACGTGATTATGAGCCCACACCGGGGCGGGGGTCTGCACAACGTCGCGGTAGAATACGCTCGTATGGACGGTATCGCGGCGGCTCTCAATGCGGCAGCACGGGGGGCGTCAGTCCCGCACCGGGTCAATCTATCAGCGGGATATTAAACACGGACTAAAACGAGAGCGCCGCCTCTGGTATGTACGGCTGATGTGGATGTCGTAAAGCCAGCGTATCGGCCTATGAAATACGCTGCTCCCCCCGTTTAAAGCAAGACATCCCACTGTTTGGGGGTAGACAGTAGGAGTCTTGTAGAGGGAAGGGCTTGTGGGGTTGTTTGGTGCTTTTCAAGTCATGTGCGTCGCACTCGTGACTTATTTAAGATAGTGCCAAGATGAGTTTAGTTAACGCTGAGACAAAAATAAGTTGAACGTTAAAAAAAATGACAAATGCAATTTTATTTAAGATCGGTTGACGTTTACCCCAAAAAACGGCGATTGTCGGGGTTCAGCCCACTGAACCTAGAGCATGAAGGACCTGAGTTGTAGCAACTATTTTTTGTGAAAATCTTCGCTTTTCACAACTAAAGTTTTGGTCAGGCTTTTGCAAACGCTTGTGGGGGTTCGGGGGTGAAGCCACTGAGCAGTTATCTTAACTTATGCTTTTGCCCATTTTGCCTGGAATAAGTGGGAGCAAAACCACGGAGTCGTTACGAATAATCGCAATCCTATAAAGATATGCCGATCAATTCCGGTGGTGGGTTGCATGAGCGATGAACTCAGTTATACTATTTGTGCGATAAAATTTGGTTTCTGAACAATACTGAATCCGTACAAAATTGTAACGATTTCCAAACGAAAACATCCTCTTATCTGTTTGACACCCCTCACTATCTGGTGTACCCTATCCCCATATATACGAAACAAACATGCAATCCCCTTATATATGGGGATTGGAGAACAAATGAAGTGTCCTTTTTGTGGAACTGTCGGTGAGACATTTGTTCTTGAGACATCTCAGATGGCAACCGGGGAAATCCGGCGACGACGCGAGTGCCGGACCTGTAATAGCCGCTTTAACACATTTGAGCGATCCGCGATGGATTTACCGCAAATCGTCAAATCTGGTGGCTATCGAGAACCCTACAACCGAAAGAAGGTTCTACAAGGGTTACGGCTAGCATGTGTTAAGCGTCCGGTCTCAACTGAGAGCTTAGAACAACTCACCAACCGCCTAGAAGACGAGCTAAGACAGCTCGGTAAGCAGGAAGTTTCGTCTCAGGTGGTCGGAAATCTCATCACCGAAGGCTTAAAAGAACTGGATTTGATCGCTTACATTCGGTTTGCGTTGGTCTATTTGAAGATAGACGACCTCGCTAGCATCGAACGTCTGATAGACGAATCCAGAGACCCAGCATAAAGCCGGGCCAGTGAAACTGGCGGCATTCAATCCGTTACGTTGTTTCGTATTGCCTATTTCAATGAGTCAGGACAAATCAGAACAAGGAGCAACAGACCAGTATGGTTCAAAACACTCAAGATAAACCACGCCAGGAATTGATCGGCCCACCGACACCGCTACGGGATATTAACGTTACCGATAACGCCAAAATCGTTTTAGAGAAACGCTATGTTCGCAAAAACCCGGATGGCTCGCACGCTGAAACACTCCACGAGATGTTTTGGCGGGTCGGGAGTTACATTGCACGGGCGGAGTTTGAACACGGCGGCGACGCGCAAGCCTGGGCCGAACGGTTTTATAACCTGCTGGCGGATATGCGCTTCCTGCCGAACTCGCCCACCTTCACCGGGGCCGATACGCCCCTGGGCAACTTGTCCGCGTGTTACGTGCTACCGGTCGAGGATGACATGGGCGCTCACCCGGACGGCATCTTCCAAACGTTGCGTAACGCGACCCTCATCCAGCAGACCGGCGGCGGCAACGGGTTCAGCTTTAGCCGCTTACGCCCGAAGGGATCGCGGGTGCGCTCGTCCAATGGGTTTGCGTCGGGGCCGATTGGATTCTTGAAAGCCTACGATGAGGCGTTCGGCATCGTCAACCAGGGCGGCGTGCGGCGTGGGGCCAATATGGGCGTGCTGCGCGTGGATCACCCGGATATTCGCGAGTTTATCACCTGTAAAGAAAGCGAATACGCGGTCACGAACTTTAATATTTCGGTGGCGCTAACCGACAAGTTCATGCAGGCGGTCCGCGATGATACCGATTTTGATCTGATCAACCCGGATACGGATGAAGTGTGGGAAA
Source organism: Anaerolineae bacterium (assembly GCA_034437355.1). Classification (GTDB taxonomy): domain Bacteria; phylum Chloroflexota; class Anaerolineae; order Aggregatilineales; family Phototrophicaceae; genus DAOTTY01. The sequence continues at coordinate 7,792 of DAOTUA010000078.1, forward strand.
CCGTCCGCGCCCGTGAGTTATTCGACATGATCATCAAGTACGCCCATAACAACGGCGAGCCGGGCGCTCTGTTCATCGACGCGGCTAACCGAGGGAACCCGGTTCCTAATATCGGTACTTATGAAGCAACTAACCCGTGTGTAACTGGTGACACGCGCATCTATACGGACAAAGGCATGGTCCGAGCAGAAGACTTATTTAATGATGAAACCGACATTCAGGCTGTCATTGACGGACGCTTTGGCCTTGAAGAAACCACAACCCCCGCAACCCGCGTCTTTAAGACGGGTGTTAAATCCGTTTACCGCCTGCAAACCAAAGAAGGCTATTTCATCCGTGCGACAGCGGATCACCGTATTATGACACCGCGTGGCTGGGTCGAACTTGGCGACTTGCAACCAGGCGATCGCGTCCATATTCTGAACCGAAAAGGCGGTTTTGGGGGTCAGGGGTCTCTTGAAGAAGGGCGGGTTTTAGGTCGGTTAATCGGCGATGGTACGATCAAATCTGATGCGGCAGTTCTTTCTTTCTTCGGTGAAGAGAAACTAGAACTGGCACCCATGTTTGCCGAACACGTTAACGAATTGGTCGCCCCACAGACCAGCCCAACCGCTTACCGGTCAACTTATACTGTTGGTGTGACGGCTATTGATAGCCGCGATGAAGCACGGGTGATGTCTGAACGCTTAGGTCGTGTTGCTGAGGAACATGGCTTAACCGAAACCAAACACCAAGTACCTGAAGCGGTATTCCAAGGTACGGAGGACATGCAACGCGGTTTCTTGCAGGCGCTGTTCACCGCTGACGGAAGTTTTCAGGATGGTGGTAGCATCCGTTTAGCTTCTAACCACGTTAACTTGCTAGAGGGTGTACAGCAAATTTTGCTAAACTTCGGTATTGCCAGCCGGATCTACCAGAATCGGCGTCCAGCGGGTATGCGGATGTTGCCAGATGACCAAGGTGGCCTGAAAGCGTATCACTGTGAAGCACACCATGAATTGGCAATTAGTAAACGCAACATGAACCGTTTCGCTGATGAAATTGGTTTCTTGATGGACTATAAACAGGATGCTCTCAACGGCTACCTGGCACGCAGCAAACATGGAACTTACCGTGAGCATTTCACCGCCACGGTCGAAACCATCACGCATGAGGGCAAAGAAGCCGTCTATGACCTGACCGAACCATTGACCCACTCCTTCGTTGGGAATAGCATAGTTGTTCATAATTGTGGTGAACAATGGCTTCTTCCATACGAGTCCTGTAACTTGGGCAGTATTAATTTGATGCTGCACGTCAAGGATGGCGCGGTCGATTGGGACGCGCTGCAAACGACGATTGAGGAATCCGCCCGCTTCTTAGATAACGTCGTGACGATGAACCGCTATGTCGAGGCGGTGCCGCAACTACACGAGGCCGCCCACCGCGCCCGCCGTATCGGGCTGGGTATTATGGGCCTAGCCGATATGATGATGAAACTTGGGATTCGCTACGGGTCCGAACAGGGGCAGGAGTTCGCCGGACAGGTGATGGAGTTTATCCGCTATCACGCCATGATGGTCAGCACCGAGTTTGCCAAAGAGCGCGGACCGTTTCCCGGCATTAAGGGCAGCATTTACGATGCCGACGATCTCAAGTGGCAGCCGCCGACGCCGCAGTTCCCGTATACCCGCGATTGGGGCCGCCCGGACCTGGACTGGACCACTATCGAAAGTCGTATCCGGCGCTACGGTATCCGTAACGCGACGCAGGTCACCGTTGCCCCAACCGGAACCCGTGCGACGGTGGCGGGGTGTGAGGGCTACGGCTGCGAGCCGGTTTTCGCACTGGCCTATACGCGCTATGTGGTCGATACGGAAAACGCGAACCACGAACGGATCGCGCTTCAGTACACCAGCCCGCTATTTGAGGACGGCCTACGCGCTGCTGGCTACTCCGATGACGAAATCCTTGACATCTCGCGGCGGGTAGACGATGAAGGCACCTGCCAGACGTTAGACGATCTGCCAGACAATATCCGGCATACGTTTGTCGTCTCGTCAGACATCACCCCAGAAGAACACGTGCGGATGCAGGCCGCGCTCCAGCCGTTTGTGGATAGCAGCATCTCCAAGACAATCAATATGCCGGCGACCGCTACACTCGATGATGTGGAGACAGCCTATATGATGTCGTGGGAACTCGGCTGCAAGGGGCTGACGGTCTACGTTACCGGCTCGCGTAGTGAGGTGGTCCTCGAAACCAAGGCCACCCAGGATAAAAAGAACGGCGAGGCCATCCCAGAAGCACACGATGAACAGCTACAAACGCTCTTCATGTTCCATGAGGAAAAAGAGCCGCGCCCCGGTGAGTTGGTCGGCAAGACGTACCGCGCCGTTTCTCCCGCCGGGACCGCTTATATCACGGTGAACGAGAGTAACAAGTACGATCACCAACCGTTTGAGGTGTTTATCAACACCAGCAAGGCCGGGTCGGAGATCGCCGCCATCAGCGAAAGTATGGGCCGCTTGATCTCGCTCATCTTACGGATGAAGTCGCCCATCTCCCCGCGTGATCGGATGCGCGAGATTGTACGCCAGTTGAACGGGATCGGGGCCGGGCGTCAGATGGGCTTCGGGCCAAACCGCATCGCTTCTTTCCCGGATGCCATCGCGAAAACGCTCGAAAGCTATCTGCATCAGGTCGAGGAACAGATCGCCGGGGCCAACGGGCACGCCGCTATCAACGGTAACGGTAATGGTAACGGCCACGCCCACACGGAAAACGCGCTGCAAATGCCACTCGAACTCAAGGTAGACGTTGAATCGACAAACCCGATTGGCGACATCTGCCCAGAGTGTGGCGCGGCAACGCTCATCAAGAAAGAAGGCTGTGTCAGTTGCCACTCTTGCGGATACGCGGAGTGCTAAGCCGGTAACGAACGGTGGCCTGGTTTACTGATCGGGCCACATCACACCGTCAGGCTCACATAAGGCTGAGCCTGGCGTTTCAGATTATCCCCCTGTATTTTACGATGCTCAAAACGTAACGACTCAGGTCGTAGGGCTTTTGCAAAGTTACATGGTTGCATGTTGGGCGCTGCCCAAACCCGTCACCTTTTAAAAACAGTGAACAAAAGTAAATGCTCAGGGGTTTCACCCTCGAACCCCCACAAGCTTTTGCAAAAGCTTGTCCAAAACTTTAGCTGTGAAAATCGAAGATTTTCACAAAAAATAGTTGTTCCAACTCAGGTCCTTCGTTTGAACACACCCAGATCAGACCAGGGTGAACATAGCCGAAGGTGGTGAAAACCCCTCCCT
>DAOTUA010000079.1:0-12268 GCA_034437355.1 Anaerolineae bacterium
TAGCCACAGAAAACGTCTCATCGTAAAGTACAAAAAGCGATGAGTAGAAAAACTGAACAAGCAGCAACAAACCGACAGCGAGAAAGCGTTAGGCATCACGCACGGCTTGTTAGGCCGCTGGCAGAAAAAGTTTGCGAGCAGCATCGCCGTTGCTATGGGTCGCTCGCTTTGTTGCGGACATCGCGCAGCGACCTATTTCCTTGCTGCTGCTGAGAATAACCCCCCAGTGTGAGCCACTTCTCACCACACATGAACACCTGCAAGAACTTGTTGTAGCAGGACTTCTAGCGGATGTCGCTGGCCTCATTTACGTTATATGTGAAATTCAAAATGCGCAATATTTTCTTGGGCTTCACCCTCGCCCCCCCCCCAACCTTTTGTAAAAACTTGACCAAAACTTTAGCTATGAAAATCATTGAACAAACCCCCCAAAAATAATCCCCACAATTATCAATTCATGATATGGTATGGGTGTAGAGAAAATAATCTTAACTCATTGTACCACATAGCAGATTTTGTACATTGAACCGCAACACGCAGGAGAAACGCACAGATGAAAGTTATCACTTTACTAAACGAGAAAGGCGGCGTTGGCAAAACCACACTAAGCGTCCATATCGCCGCCGGGTTAGCCGCACGGGGCGCCCGTGTCATGCTCATTGATAGTGACCCACAAGGGCACGCGACCCTCATGACCGGCTTACAAAAATCGCCCGGATTGTACGAACTGCTCGTGCGTAATGCCAACTGGAAAGATGTTGTCGAGATTATCTCGCCGGAACGCTACGGCGGCACCGACGGGCTGCTAGCGGTCGTCCCATCTAACGTCGAAAGCCGCACGATCAGCGATGCCATACAAGATATTGCCATCTTCGCAAAACGCATGGCCGGGCTACAACAAAGCCGGATGGTCGATTATGTCATTGTCGATACCCCCCCCACCCCCAGCTTATTACATGGGACGATCTACCTTGGCACCGACGCCACCATCTACCCGACCAAAACCGAATCGCTAAGCATGGACGGCCTAAAAGAGTCGCTAACCCGCCTCAAAATGGCCAGAGACAACCGCCGCATGGCTGGCTATGCCGGTATTGATGTGCTGGCCGTCATCCCCAATATGGTCCGCGCTGGTGTTGCCGAACATGAAGCCAACCTGGACCTGCTCCGCAAAATGAAACTCCCCGACTCCGACGAACCGATACCCGTAATCGGTGAAATCCGCCAACGAACCGTCTGGTCAGAGACGGCCACCGACCATATCCCCATCTGGATGATCGAACCCGCCTCACCTGCCGTTGCCGAACTAAGCATTATTGTTGACCATGTTGAGGCCTACGCTTATGCCCAGTAAAAAAGACCGCCGCGCAAAAGCCGCCGAGGACTTCCTAACCGGGCTAGATGAAACACGCAGCGAAACACAATCTAATGAAATGTTCGACCTCAATGCACGCCCATCACGCGATATTGCCGAGGGCATGACCAATAACATCTTTGGCGGGACGCCCGGCCCCTCCGCTGCCGAACTAGAGCAAGAAGTGGAAGAACTACACAAGCAACTCGTCGAACAACGTAACAAATTTGTCGTCACCCGAACCGGCATCGAGATTAGCGACGACGCTACACTCGAAGATGTGCTAGGCAAACTCGAAGAAGTCGTCGCCGTAGAAACCGCCATCCACTGGGCCTACGGCGATTTACTAGCATACGGCGAAGATCGCCAATGGGGGACGTTCTACGACCGCGCCCAACAGATCACCGGGAAGTCGTACCAGACATTAGCAAATTACGCCTGGGTAGCGCGGAGTATCCATTTTTCTCTCCGGGGAGAAAAACTCAGTTATGGTCATTACAAACTGATCGCCAAATTCCCACCGAAAGAACAAACCCGGTGGATCAACCGGGTACACGACGAAAACTTGAGCGTTCGTCAACTGGCCGCAGCCATAGAAGGGGAGTCGCTACCCGCGCCGCTTCCCTCTTGGCGTAAACCCCTCGAAAAGATGCGTACCACCTACGAACAACAATGGGATCAACTCGATAGCCAGCAGCGCCGGGCCATCTACGAAGAACTGCGGCTGATGGTGCAGCAACTCGAAGAACGCGGCCTCGATTAAACCCAACCTAACCCATCCACCGACTGCCCTATTCCGGTGGATGCCCCCCTCAGATTCAAAACCAATCAAGCACCGTCAAAGCACCGTTCAGATATCGTCACTGAACCTGATCAATAACGATTCTGCTAGAGAAGGGGATATTCATCGCATACACGGTGGCGATGCCAGCGAGCCGATGATCCACCACGCACAATGTACATCCCCCAACCCTATACTTCCGGTGACCATAACCCGTTTTTATAGACATACAGAATGTCTCAAAAATTGTGCTTCCTGTTCAGCCGATGGGCGAGCGACCCATAACAACGGTGATGCTGCTCCCAAACTTTTTCTGCCAGCGGCCTAACAAGCCATGCGTGATGCCTAACGCTTCCTCGATGGCAGTTTTGGGTTTCCCGGTCAATCCCAGTAAGCGCACTGCCCCTTTTTTGAACTCGTCGGCGTCAGTTCATTGCTTCTTGCTCATTTTTTCTCCTGATCGCTTTTTGGGCTTTACGATGAAACGTTTTCTGTCGCTATTTTAGTGGGTCAAGGTCAAGTTGTAAAAATAGCCGCAAATATGCAATAATACAGGCGTATTAAAACATCATCAATAAGAATTTAAGGTTGAGATACATGAATATAAGTATCCCTGTCAATATTGCCTGGGAAATGGCAAGTATAGAGGTGGTAGGTGGGCATCAGCAGTATATAACAGCTGAGTATATGTTTGCCGGGTTGACCAAGTTACAGGACTATCTCGACCCGGAGATATATAACCAGGACGTATTAGGTGATGAGGTCATTCAGGCAATCCTGGAAGAAATCCGCACATTGATTTTTGCAATAGAACAGTTGGGGATCGATGTGCGGCAGACTCGCCGCATGATCCGTGTAATGTTCGGCAACGGTGATTATACCCACCAACCCGGCGGGACAATCCACCGAACCGACAATGTGCGCGACGCCTTTACCATGGCCGAACAGTTTGCCAATGACAACGGGGAAAAAGGTATCGGGGTGCATCGTCTGGTGCAAGCCTTACTCCAAGTGCCTGGGGCAGATTTTGAGAAGATTTTGCAGCTTTCTAATGTCACGGTCGAGCAGTTACAACAAACGGTCGAGCAATTGCAGATCGTCCCCGCCATGCCAGAAGATGTACCAGACCAACCCCCACGTTCCCCTCGAGATAGCCAGCCTGATATGGAAGATAGCCGCCAACAAAACGCTGCCAAGCTCAAGGATAAGCCGCCACTAGAGCGCTTCGGGACCAACCTGACGCAACAAGCACGGGACGGTCTGCTTGAGGACGTGTTCGAACGTGACCGCGAGATGATCGAGGTGTTGATGATTCTCTCGCAAACGACCAAGAGCAACCCAATTCTGATCGGCGAACCAGGCGTGGGCAAGACGGCTATCATATAAGGGCTCGCCTACCGAATCGCCAGCAAGCACCGCACAATCCCCCCAGATTTTCTGGATAAAGAGATCATCAAAATCGACCTGCCCGCCATCATCGGTGGGACGCAATACCGAGGGATGTTTGAGGAAAGGCTGGTGCAAATTATCGACGCCGCTCAGAGTGACCCGAATATCATCCTGTTTATTGATGAAATTCACATGCTAATCGGCTCTGGAACCGGTGGAAATAATGCGATGGACGGCGCGAACATCTTAAAGCCAGCCCTCAGTGGTCGTGATTTATCCCTTATCGGCGCAACAACCACCGTTGAGTACAATCGGTTCATAGAACGCGATAGAGCACTCCAACGGCGCTTTGCAGAAGTTCGAGTTCCAGAACCAAGCCCAGAAGCCACAATTCAGATTCTGGGCAAGCGCCTCCCCAGTTTATACGAACTATACGGCAACGCAATTTACGTCAGCCAAGACACGATAGAGTCTGCCGTGAAGCTCTCCGGGCAGTACATCCCAGACCGACACTACCCGGACAAAGCCTTCGAGGTGCTAGACCGCGCCTGCGCCCGTGCTCGGATTGAACATCACCTGAACGGCGGGCCGTCTGGCACGACCGACGCTGACCAGATCGAAGTTACCCCTACGCACATCGAATTGGCAATCCGCAACCGGGCCGGGGTAGATATGCAAACCGATATGCGCGAGATGCTCCAGAGTTTAGAAAAAAACCTCAAGGCAGAAATCGTAGGCCAAGAGGAAGCCGTCGTCGAAATTGTGAAGGCAATGAAAACCAATTATATGCTCTCATCCACCGACCGCCCGATTGGCGTATTTCTGTTCGTTGGCCCAACGGGTGTCGGCAAAACACAGTTGGCCAAGTCTCTAGCAAAATTGATATTCAGGGGCGAATCTGGCCTGTTGGTGCTAGATATGAGCGAGTTCATGGAAGAACATAGCGTATCTAAGCTAATTGGCTCACCACCCGGCTACGAAGGACACCAGGAAGGTGGACGCCTCACCGAAGAACTACGTAAGAACGGGCAGCGCGTGGTGCTGCTAGATGAAGTGGAAAAAGCCCACCATCGTATCATGAACATTTTCTTGCAGGTCTTTAGCGATGGGCGACTGACCGATGGAATGGGCCGCACAGTCAGCGCCAACGAAACAGTGTTCATCATGACTAGTAACCTAGGCTATGAGCATGCCACCAGTGATACCCCCATGCCCACCCCAGAGGATGTACGGCGTGAGGTCGAATTCCACTTCCGCCCAGAGATGCTAAACCGCCTAGATAAGATCGTCCAATTCTCCCCGCTTAAGCCAGAACATATGCTGCGCGTGGTAGATATTCATTTCAATAGCTTTAAGAAGCGCTTGCAGGAGGATCACGGCATCACGGTAGAGCTACTGGACGAGGCGCGGGAGTGGCTCGCCAAGCACGGTCACGATTTGCACCAGGGCGCACGCCCCCTCATCCGGCTGATCAAGACAACGATTACGCAACCGCTTAGCGAAATGTACATCCAACGCGAAATACAACAAGGATCCACCCTGGAAGTTTACGTCAACCTGGACCGGAACGAGCCAGATTTCACGATGTCCAGCAACCGGACAGAATAAGTGGCGCTTTCACATATGGCAATCAAGGCAGATGACATCTGTTCAACTACCAACCTAAACCCCACCACTTTTTGCGAAAGTGAACAAAACTACCATTTTAGCTGGAATAGAGAATCGAGAGGGATGTAGGGGCAAACTCATCACACATCTATAGACCATTGCCCTAACGCAACAGGGATAGGCACGGTTGGCTCTTTGCGGGTTCATTCCCCGGCTACAGCAGGGTCTATCCCAATTACGCACTAAGAGGATGGAGCCGGATCTACGCTATAGCCAGAACCACCAGCAGCGCAATCAAAGCTCTATGTCGAAGCTGAAAAAGAGGATGATACAGACCCATTCAGAATGTTCTGATAACCTGAAAAGAAGTGTGCAACAACAACGGAAAAGGAGAAACCATGCCAAAATTAACATTAACTATCACACACGGGGAAAAGAAACGAGTAGTCGAGCTGGATCAGGACCACGTCACCATCGGTCGGCCCGACCTAGGCAATACGCCGGATATTAGCATGATACCGGACAGGCGCGTATCTCGGCAGCATGCAGAGTTGTATTATGAGGATGGCGTATGGTGGGCTAGAGACCTGAAAAGTACGCGCGGCACTGAGCGCGACCGCGAAAACAGCACCGTCGCTAAGGTGACGCCGTACAGCGCAACCGAGTTGTTACCAGGCGATACGCTACTACTAGCAGAGTCCAGCACTATTCAGGTAGAGTACGAATCCGAGGCGGTGGACCCAAACACCATGCGCCCAGCCTATGAACAGATTGACGAAAATAACACTACCAAAATTGACGAGGCCCAACGCCCTCAGTTGATTTCCGAGAGAATGCTGATGCGTGTTATGTCCGGCCTGAGCAGTATCACCCAAACACAAAGCGGCAACGCACTTTTAGAACTATGTCTGGAAAAAATCCAGGAAGTGTTTGTAGACCGTGCCGACCAGCTTGGTATCCTACTTCGTAAAAACAAAGAACTCAGCCCGTATGCCTCCATCCCCAGGGGCCGCACACAGATTAAGTTTAGCTATACATTGGCACGCCATGCTATCCAGCGCGAGGAGGCGTTTCGGTGGAATGCGGAGCAAAGTCAGTACACCGATATGCCCGCCAACCCCACCACGTACGGTGTGCTAGAGGCAATCTATGCACCAATGATCTTCGATACGGAAGTGGTAGGGGTGGTTTATGTTGGCACGGAGGACCCAGACGTGAATTATACCGATCAGGAATTAGATGTGGTAAGCCTGATCGCAACCCAGATTGCCCAGCCACTACGATCAGATTGGAGCCTGGGCGAATATAAGGCAGACCGCTACCCACAGGTATTCATCTCATATTCGCGCAAGGATAAACCGTTCATCATGCAACTGGCGGATGACCTACGAAAGCGCATGGTGCGCGTGTGGTTCGACGAACACCTGGACATGGGCGAAAGCTGGCGAGAAAACCTGGCAATCGCCATCCAGCAGGCACACGGGTTCGTGCTGGTGATGTCGCCGGATAGCGTGGTTTCGGATTATGTGAAGTGGGAAATTGATATTGCACGCGGCAACCATAAGAAAATCTTCCCGGTAATGTATCGCAAAACAAACGCCCCCGCGACTATTCAGCATTTGCATTATCTCAAATCTGGCGAACCGGAAACCGAACCGGAGATGTACGAGAAGATGCTAGCAGAACTCGTCCACGAAATTAAAACACACGGGCGTGAAATCGGGCTGGAGGTTTAACCATTATGGCGAACTTTCGCTATAAATTTCCGCCGGGTACGCTTATCAATGGGCAATACCGGGTGGAACAGCGCTTTGAGGGTGGTATGAGTGAGGTCTACCAGTGCCGAGACGAGTTCAACGAGGGATCATTTGTAGCAATTAAGACGCCTAAGCCAGAATACCTACACGATATGGAGGAGCAAGAGCGGTTCAACAAAGAAGCGTATGTGTGGGTGACATTGGGGCGGCATACCAACATCGTTTACTGCCAAGGGCTAGACACGTTAGAAATTAGCGACGAGGGGCAAAACAACAATAACGCACCCTATATGTTGCTAGAATGGATTAGCCCGGAAAGCGGGCGCAAGCCAGACCTGCGCGGCTGGTTAGAATCCGGTCGGTTAGATGTGCGAACCACACTTGATATTCTACTGGATGTGTGCCGGGGCATGATCCATGTGGCGGGGGTACAGCAAGACCGCAACCGGGTAATTGTTCACCTAGACCTCAAACCGGATAACGTGCTGATCGCACCCGGGCGGGTGGCGAAAATCACCGATTTTGGAATGGGGCACATGCTGGATATTCGCAACCTCAAGCGGCAATCTATCCGGCGAGGTGGAACATTCAAATATATGGCCCCAGAACAATGGTTAAGCGAAACAGTATCAGTGCCCACAGATGTTTACGCCTTCGGGTGTATGATGTATGAGATGCTCACCGGGGCGGTGCCGTTCACCGGGCGGCATGAGGCGCTTAAACAGGGCCATCTCAAGGGCGAACCAGATTTATCCCCCGTGCCCAAGCAACTAAAGAATGTTGTGGCGCGATGCCTACAAAAAGAACCAGACAGACGCTATGCGTCGTTCCAGGAAATATACGACACACTCCACAGTGTCTATATAGATATGTTCAACCAACAACCGGCCCAGCGCGTTCAAAGCCAGAACTTCACATCCGAAGAACATATTAACAGGGCTGTCACATATTTTCGTCTAGAAAGTTACGAGGACGCGCTCAAGGATATTGACGCGGCGTTAGCTATCACACCGGGGAACCCGTATCTAGTGGCCTACAAAGGGTTCGCCTATAGCCACCTCAAACAACACGATGAAGCAATGGGCTACTTGGAACAGGCACTAGACACCTTCCCGGATAGCTCTCAGATTAACTATATGTTGGGCATGTCTCATTACAATGCCGAACATTACGAGGAGTCACTACCGTACTTCGACCAAGCCTACGAGATGGACCCCACGCTTTTGATGGCGCTGTATTACCGGGGGCTGGCGCTGGGCAACCTAGGCCGGATTGAGGAGTCATTACGGGATGTAACGCAAATTATCCGGGAAAAACCAAAACACCCGGATTTGTATTATTTCCGGGCATTGCTATATGAAGCCAATGAGCAATATACCAATGCGCTAGAGGACCTTACCCGCACCCTAGAGCTTAGCCCCAATTACTATGTAGCGCACCTACGCCGAGCCGAGCTTTATTACGAAATATTCCAACGTCCGGCACAAGCACTCCAAAACCTGCGAGACCACAACGCCATCTACCCGGACAACCCGGAAGCGTGGATACGAACAGGCGTAATCTGCCGGGTACTAGGGCTATATGAAGAGGCTATCCCAGCTTATACCAATGCGATCCGGCTACAGAATGAAGAGGCATTACTGTATTGCTGGCGAGCGCGGGCCTACCTGGGCAATAAACAACATCAACTAGCGTTGGAGGACTGCGAGAAGGCAATAGAACTGGACCCGCAAGCGGGGTTACCGTATTCGGTCCGCGGGATGGTTTATAACGATATGGGACGGCACGATGAAGCGTTAGAGGATTTTACCAAATCTGCCCGCTTGGACCCAGAAGACACGTCGCATATCCGGGGCAAAAGCGTTGTCTATGCAGATACCAACAGCTTTGAACTAGGGTTGGATGAAGCCAACAAACTGATTATCCATAGCCCAGATGAAAAATGGGCCTACTACGTCCGCGCTTATTTCCTGCGGCGGCTCAAACGCTACGATGAGGCGCTAGACGACCTCAACGCGGCCCTACAACAGGACCCATCGTTTCACTATGCTGTGATCGCACGCGGTGAGATTTACTTGAAGATGGGGAAATACAGCAAAGCCGCCGACGATTTTGAGGGGATGCGTCGTCGCAACCCGCGTAGCTTTGAGGCGTTACAGGGCATGGGGCAGGTCCGCGAACATCAGGAAGCATATCACGAGGCGCTGCGCTATTACCACCGAGCAGCAGAACTGGGTAGCCCAGCGGCGGCGCACTACTATAACAAGCTATGTAAAAAACTGGGGCGGCCTGGCCTAGATTTTGACCCGTTAGAGCGACTGTACAAAGCCGTGATCTATGCTCGATCTGCTGCGGACATGCGACAGGATGTGCGGGAAATGCCGTATCTAATCGAGGATGCGTTCCTAGCCTATTTGTCTGAACGGATTTTTCTAACCAATAATCAGCGGATGGCGCAACAGATTAGACGAAACCTGCGCATACTAAAGACGATAGCTATTGGATACCGGCGGTAAAGGGTGGACAAAAAATATCCATATCTAACTCAAAATAGCCCCTGAGCCGTTACAAAGAGAAAAGCATAAAGCGTAACGGCTCAGGGGCTTCACCCCCGAACCCCCACAAGCTTTTGTAAAAGCTTGACCAAAACTTTAGCTGTGAAACGCACATTCCGCAGTTCACTCGATCAGATCGTAGCGTTTTTGGACGTGCGACCCAAAGAGCATGATGACCTGTTTTCGGAGGTCTGGGCTGGGCGGTCATGCGTCTCCGATAAATCCGCTGATGGTAATCGTGAATCCAGACCATCCGGTTCACAAGCTGAGGCAGGGGTCTCAACGGCGGCAAGTCAGAAAACTTCTCATCGAGAATCCGTCCATCGCAGGCTCGACCAAAATGAACGGTTTCGGCATCAATGCGAATTTGACCGAACTCGATTTCCCATTCGTCATTCGGTGGGGGTAAATCGTGAGGATGAATATCGAGACCTTCCCGTTCAGCATACTTCTTTATCAAATTGCGCATCAAAACCCCTAGATTTATCTATGGGGATGTCGGTGCGGGTGGTGTGTATGGCTGCGTTTGAATCTGGCGGCGCGTCAATTCAAACGTGCCATGCCGCCACAGATGTGATATAGTCACATCACGATGGCACAAGAGTAGAAAGTCGTTTGTCGATGCAGGTTAGCGTCATTATCCCCGTATACAATGCCGCCGCCTTTATAGCCGAGGCCGTCGCATCGGCCCTGATGCAACCGGAGACCGCCGAAGTCGTGCTAGTGGAGGACGGCTCCCCCGATGACAGCCTGCGCGTGTGCCAGGAACTCGCCGCTAAATACCCCGATAAGGTCAAACTATATCAACATCCCAACGGCGAAAACCGGGGCGCGGGCGCATCGCGTAACCTGGCAATCGAAAAAGCATCCCAAACATGGATCGCCTTTCTCGATGCCGACGATTATTTCGTACCAAACCGTTTTGAACAAACAAAAATCGCCTTACAAGACCCGCAAGTCGAAGGCGTATACGAAGCGATTGGTTCCGTTATTCAAGACGATGATTCCTGGCAGCGCCTTGTTGAACTTGGCAAAACACACCTACTTGAGACCACCATCACAGAACGACTGCGGGGCAAAGACCTATTCAACCGTTATCTGACCGCAGATATAGGGCGGTTTTCCATTATTGGCCTCACCATCAAACGCAGTGCGCTAATGCGGGTGGGTGGGTTGGCGGATAACTTCCGCTTTCATGATGACACGTTGCTAATTTTTAAGCTCATGGCAACTTGCTATCTTGCCCCCGGCTCATTGGATACCCCCGTTGCTATACGGCGTATTCACCTCCAAAATAGCTTTTCTGCTAAACCAGTCACCAAAGAAACGCAACATCACCGAGAACTGCTCAACCGTGCTATTTTGGAGTGGACCCAACAAAATCTTGAAAAAGTGTACTGGCCCCGTGTCAGGTGGCGCTACGTGGGGTCACACCGTATTATGCAGCCTAAAGCAACCGATAACGTTATCCGGCGTGGGGCCAGTCGCCTACACCATCGCTTAGAATTATTGCGTGTCGCCTTAAAATATCCGTTCTTTCTGCGCGATCGTCTTTTCTGGAAAGAATTTTTGCCAGATCGCGTGTACAATACCCTCTCATTGTTGGCCTAGGCCGTGTGATTGCCCCATGCAAGTTAGCGTTGTTACCCCTGTTTACAATGCCGCCCCCTTTATAGCCGAGGCCGTCGAATCTGCGCTGATGCAGCCGGAAACAGCCGAAGTCGTGCTAGTGGAGGACGGCTCCCCCGATGATAGCCTGGGCGTGTGCCAGGAATTGGCCGCCAAATACCCCGATAAAGTCAAACTATACCAACATCCCAACGGCGAAAACCGGGGTGCAGGCGCATCGCGCAACCTGGCTATTGCCAATAGCATCGCCGGCTACATCGCTTTTCTGGATGCTGACGATTATTTCTTGCCGGGGCGCTTCACCGCCGCCAAAGCCCGTTTCGCCCAAGACCCGACCCTGGATGGCGTCTATGATGCCATCGGAGCAACCATCCACGACCCCAAAAGTGCTGACAAGTGGCATCAATTCAACCCAAACGGCGACCTAACCACAATAAATCGTCACATCCACCCAGACGAACTATTTGCCGCGATGTTCCCTGGGCGCGATAACATCGGGTACTTTAGCCTGGACGGTTTAGCCTTGAAAAGCGCCGTCGCTAAGCGAATTGCACCTTTTAACGAAACACTCGTCTACCACCAGGATACCGAGTTTATCTTTCGTTTGATGGCAACATCCCGCCTAGCTGGTGGTCGCCTCGATCAGCCGGTCGCTATGCGCCGTGTACACGCTAACAACCGGATTACCCAGCATCGTTCAGAGGCGGATATATTCAAGTGGCGGCGTCTGCTGTGGCATAGCCTACAAACTTGGAGTCAAACCGCACTCAGCGGCGAAAAACAGCGTGCGTTTCAGTTTGGTATCCTGCCGCTGGTCATGTACGACCAGAACCCCAACGGACGTTGGCTGAACCGGCTTCATACACGCAAGCGGCTAATATGGCTGGCACGGTATCACCCTTCGCTGCTACTCCGTGAGACCTATTGGCGAAAGATGTTGAAATTGCCATTTCGTTGACGCCACCTACCCTGAACTGCTATCAGTTGACCCGGTCAAGTGATAGCAGGCCGACCAAAACGAAAGGTCGGGTACTTCAAGGAATCGATCAGCCTGTTGAAAAATAGGTTAGATTGCCGTTTGTGTAGTAAAATATGTCCATCAGGGAGGATAACTAACTATGATGGGCATCAAGCAGCGTACCTTCAAAATACAACCCAATACATGTTTGGAAGAACTGGTACCGGAAAATCACTT
>DAOTUA010000080.1:0-3895 GCA_034437355.1 Anaerolineae bacterium
CCGTTGGTGCGCGTATCGGGAGGGCACGGCGACCCTCCCCTACGATGTCGGTGATGACAAAATGTTCGTAGCCCACCGACAGGTTGTTCGTACACCCCACTTACCCAATTATTTTATCAAACGTCAAAAAAAGATTGACCCAAAAGGGCTGGTCAAGGATTGCTAAATCCTTGTGGGATTGGTGAGGGCAAAGCCCCCGCTAAACGTTTTAACAAGGTATGATGCGCTTTTGACCTCGATTCAGTTTTGGTGTGATAGCTCCAGGATACCCCGCAAAATATTCGCCTGAAGCGACGTTATGCCTTATAATACGCTTCATAGTGTTGTGTGATTACTCAAAGAAGGGTGCGTATTATGCGTCGTTTGGTTGTGGTTTTTGTGCTTGCGTTACTGGGAACGGTATTGGCTTTACCCGCTAACGCCCAACAGGTGTTTTACCCGACAGGGGTTGTCAATACGGCGGCACTCAATATGCGTACTGCACCAGACCCCCTCGCGCCGATTATCACCTCCCTACCGGGGGGGACGCAATTTAGCATTGTGCGCACGAACCTGGATGCTTCGTGGTACCAGGCCCAATTCGCGGACGGGGCCGGCGGATGGGTGTATGCCCAGTATGTGATCGTGCGCGGGGATATGAGTTCGGTCCCCGCAGAGCGCATCACCGTTGATCGCTCGACGTTCCCGGCGGCCCTAGGCGTTATCCGGGCCATTCGCTTGAACGTGCGCAGCGGGCCGGGTGTCGCATTCCCGGCGTTTCGTGTTGCCGTCGCCGGCGAACGGATCACGCTGTTGGCGCGTAGTGCGGGTTGGTATCAGGTTCAGTTTGAGGACGGCGCGGTCGGGTGGGTTAGCTCGCGTTATGTGACATTCTACCTGGGCGACACGCAAGACGCGCAAGAAATATCCTCGGCAGTATCCGCCCCAACCGTGATCAACGGATTGGTCAACCAACCCCGGTTGAATGTGCGCCCCGCACCGGACCCGAACGCCCCGCCGATCACGTCGGTGGGCTTCATGACCCGCGTGACCGTCCTTGGGCGCAACGCTAGCACCACCTGGTTATTGATAGAGGCTAACGGTACCCGTGGCTGGGTGTATGCCCCCTTCGTACAACCGAACGCAGGCAATTTCCAAAACGCACCTATCGCCGGGTGATGCCGCCTCCGTTACCGCTCATCGCGGTGGGGTTGCGTGTCGTTGGCCTGCGGCGGCTCATCCTGGCCCGGTAACGGACGGGTAAAATCCGTATAGAGCCGGATGACCGCCGCCACCACGCCGATCCCAAATACGATGAAGATTAACGTATCCCAGAACTGACGGTCTGCAAACTCAAAGTACATCCTATCGCCTTTCGATTCCATCACACCCCCCCGGCCCGGTTGTGTTCGCGGCAGGGTTGGGCCTTACGGGTAAAGTGGGCAACCCCTGCGGCGGGTTAATCGGCGGGGGCTTCGTTCGCGTTAATATCCCGCCAAATGGGTAACTTGATGCTAAAGGTGCTGCCCACTTTTTCCTCGCTTTCAAACCACAAACGCCCGTTCATCGCTTCGATCTCTTGCTTGCACAGATACAAGCTGAGGCCATAGCCAAATTCCCCGATGATCTGGGGTTGGCGGGCACGTTGGAACGGTACGAACACGCACTCGCGTTCACTTTCGCGGATGCCGTAGCCCTGGTCGATCACATCGATCTGCGCGAAGTCGCCATCTACCGAGGCTTTAATCTCGATGGGTGACGCCATCATGCTATACATAATCGCATTCCGCAAGATGTCGCGCAGCACGCGGTTTAACAGCGAACTGGTGGCGGTGATGTACATATCATTCGGCACATCAAAGCCGATACGCGCCCGGTAATCGTGTGCTTCCGTTTCCGGGTCTAGTAAATCGGTATGTTCCATATCCTCGATGAAATCTTCGATGAAATAGGATAGCCCGATCCGCTTACGCCCCTGACGGGCGTTTTCGCGCAGTGTCCCCACCCGGATATTTTCCATCCGTTCCATCTGCGTGAGCAGTTCGTTGGTGCGGAACATCTGCATATCGATCAACTGATTAAACCCACTAATGCGTTTCGCCAGGTTCTTGACCGGGTCCTCCGGCTGGACTTGCTTCATGCTGCTATTGATAATGTCGATGTGCCCGCGTGTTGCCAGTACCGCATCTTTGACTTCTTTACGGAATACGTCTACCAAATCCGTTAACGCCGACCAGTCCGGGTTATCCAGTGTCAGGACGGTAAACATCTCGCCGCCGTCCGCCGGCACCGCCGAAGCCCAACAGGGGGTATACGCCCCCCGGAGCAAAATCTGAAACTTAATCGGCTTGCTAGAAACGTTAGCACGCCGGCGCACATCATCCAACGATTCAGACGAGATCGCGCCCGGCTCGTGAGGGTTTAGCAGCGTTTGGGCGGCCCGCCACCCTTCATCTTTTAGCATTGTCAGGTCTACCCCAACAATGGTAGCGGCGGCTCGGTTGTGGTGGGTCAGGTTGCCGTCACTATCGAAAATGAGGACCGCGTGCCCTAGCCCATTCAAAACATCTTTCAAATTCAGGTTATCTGTCGGAGGCATCGAAGAATAGCCAACCTCTCTGTCAAGAATCAGACCACTAACAAACAATGAGATGATATTCGGAGGGGGCAAGCGGCACATCAGATAATATCAGGATCATAAAAGGGTGCTTTCCCTACCGACCTTACCTTCGATTGTATGCTGTTTTTAAAGATGATGCTATTCGTAACTAAGCTGCGACGATCCCGCTAGTGTACAAAATTCATTATTTCGATTAGTATATAGATTACACGTCATTTTATGTGGCTAAGGATTTATTATGTCGAATGTCGGTACACAGACAGACCTGCTCAACGTGGCAGTGATCGGTCTCTTCGGTGCCGGGAAGACAACCTTCATCAAAACGATTAGCCAACGTACTGCCCAGCGTGGCGAAGGCGAAAGCCAATGGTACTACGGGCAGGTCGATGTGGACGACACGCTAACGTTGCAATTCATGGAGCCGCCCAGTACGGAACGCTTCGATTTTTTGTGGTTACGGGAGTTAGTCGAACAACTCGATGTCAACGGCTATATTGTGATGGTAGATAGCACGAAGCCAGAAACGTTCGGTGAGTTTATCAGTGTGCTTTATACAATCCGAGCGCATCACGCCGGGGTGCCGATGGTGGTTGCCGCCAACAAGCAGAACCACTATCGCGCCTGGAGTACCAACGATCTAAAAGTAATGTTACGCATTATGGACGATGTGCCCATCATGCCCTGCATTGGCACCGATTTTGAGGTCGTGAAAAATGTGGTACTGCGCTTGCTCTATACCATCTTTGAAGAACGTTAACCCGCACCTGGGCGGGTAGCCACTATCCGCCCACTTTTTCCCCTCGCATTAACACACATCGTCAAGAATGGCGGCCCACCACAACGGTATGCTCCTACAAAACCAGTTGATACGTTCTATGTGAAATTCAAAATGCGTAAAGGTTGGTGGGGTGAAACCCCACCAACCACCACTTTTCCAGAAAAAGTGTAACTACTCAGGGGCTTCACCCCCAAACCCCCACAAGCTTTTGCAAAAGCTTGACCAAAACTTTAGCTGTGAAAATCTTCGAGTTTCACAAAAAATAGTTGTCACAACTCAGCTCCTTGGCTTGAACACACCTAGATCAAAGCAGAGTGAACATGGCCGCATGTGGTAAAAACCCCTTCCTCCCACCGTTAAAGCGGCGATAGTGGGGGAGGTGTGGCGCTTTTGACGTTTGATAAAATAATTGGGTAAGTGGGGTGTACGAACAACCTGTCGGGGGGCTACGAACATTTTGTCATCACCGACATCGTAGGGGAGGGTCGCCGTGCCCTCCCGATACGCGCACCAACGGG
>DAOTUA010000081.1:0-23309 GCA_034437355.1 Anaerolineae bacterium
GGGGTCGGGGTGGGGGCTGGTGTGAGCGTTTGCAGGATAGCAAGCCCTTCGGGGTCGGAGGGTTGCGGGGTCGGCTGGATGATATTGTTACCGGGGTTGGGTTCTTCGGTCACGACCGGTACATTCACCTGATCATCATCCGTCACCACCCCGAAAATGTCATCTATGAAACTATCCCGTTCGGCGGCGTCGGTGGTACCGTTGTTATCGCCGCCAGCGTCGGCACTGGCGATATAGGCGGCATTAGCCGAAATCAAACTGGTTTTGTACTGACAGTTACGATCCGGGTCGTCAACCCCGTTATTGGCGGTGAACAGGTAGACCGTCACACTAGCAGACCCCGCCGGGATCGTCGCAGTAGAAATACCGGAGCCGTTTTCGCTGACGACGCTACACGGCTGCGCCCCGTCAACCGGGTCAAAGGCGATCACGGTGTTGTCGGCGGGGTTGGTTGTGTTGATCACGTTGGTCAGGTTATAGGTGATGGCGGTTCTCGTTCCTTCGCGGACCGTCAGCGAGCTAACATTTTGGGTGGTGTATATCTGGAAGCTGTCATTATCTATGAGCGTGACCGGGATTTCGTAACTCGCAAGGGGGGTTCCGTCTAGCGTAACGCTGAGGGTGCAAGTGTGCGGGGGCGCTTCGGAGTAAACATCGTCTACGGCCAAGATGCGAACTGTCGGGTTTTGAACAACGCCGTTAGCATCGGCAACCGTGAAGGTTGATGTCTCGACGCCGTTACTATTTTGGATGACACACTGCCGGTTCACGCCTTCGGGTTGGTTCGGGGTGCGGGCGCTTTCGATGATGGTGACTGTCTTGGCGCTGAGCGCGTTACGATCTAGCGATAGCGATATAAAGTACGGTGTGTCGCCCTCGGCAATCGTGGGTGTGATGGCCCCCGGATTGGTGCCGTCTAGCGTCCCCCCGCTGGTAATATCTTCGATGATCAAGGCCGGGTTCGCCACGCCATCCGCCCGGATATTGACTATGAAGGTATCGGTCGGGACGGTGGTGTCGGTGGTATTGGCGGCATCGTAGCTCATGGTTATCGTGCAGCTTCGGTTGCCCTCTGGCGTGCCATCAAACGGAATGGTGATCTGTACGGTGGCTTGATCCGATGTCTGGTTGAGGACCACCTGGTCGGTGAGGCCCGTCCCGCCGCCTGTCAGGTTAAATACGCACTCCGACGATAGGCTGTTGATATTTACCGTGTACTGCTCCGGGTTCCCCGCACCGATGCCCCGTTCGGTACGCACACCGAGCGCAAAGGTATCATTCTCGCTTAACGTGGTGCTGCTGATGGGGCTATCTGTCCCGGATTGCACAAACCGAATCCGCTGACCGGGGTCCGGCCCAAGCGTGATCGGGGCGGTGCCTGTGCTGGTGTTGCCGGTGGCCCCGGCGCTGCCATCCGCATTGAAATAGGCATAGTTGGCGAATACGTCACAGGAATGAGTGGCGGGGTCGGTTTCGAGGATACTATCTTTGTTGGCCGTGACCACAACCGGTATATTGGTGAAGTTCTCGCCGCTGATCGTCAACGTGGTAGGGGTGAAGCTGCACTGATCCGGTACTTTGGCATCCTGAAAAGTGAGTTCAACGCGCCCGGCGGGGGCTGCATCCAACGATACCAGCATGTTTCGCCCGGCGTCGCCTTCCGCCATGTAATTGGGTGGCGTGTTAAATGCGGAGACATCGAACGGTAAAATAGCGGGCTGGGCAACGCCTTCGCTGTCGATAACCGTAATGGTGATCTCGTTCGTCTGGACGTTGTTAAAGTATCCGTCGATATACCCGGCAATGGTGGCAGTCACCGTCCCCCGGATTTTACACTCGTCTAGCCCCTCGTTCCCATCGCCCCCCGGTGCTGTGATCGTGACGATGATGGGGGTATCTGTGATTGGGATAGCGGGGGATGGGTCGCTGCCGTTGATCAGACATTCGTTCTCGCTGTCGTCAAAGATAATGGTGGTTGGCACACCGGGGACTGGCGCGGCACTCAGCGATACGTTCATATCGACTTGTTCTGTACCGCCCTCGGTGATGGTTGTATTTGTTGGCAGGCTGATATTGACCGTCCCACGCGGGACGTTGCCGTTATTGCCCGCTTCTGCTGCGCCGATGTCTGAGCGCGAAATGTTCTGCGGGCGGAACTGCCCGGTCACGTCGTTATTAATCACGTTGTTGCTAAGGTCGGTCAGGTCGGTTGCACGGTCGAGGGCCGGGCTAGCTGGGCCGAGGTTGTAGCGGATGGGAGCGGTGGCATCGTTGGGAGACATATTCGGGTCGGCGGTAATCACCAGGTTGGCGTTGGCGGGGTCGGGTGTCCCGCAGGATGTATCCGCGATGCCATTCTGAATGAGGTTGGTATCGCTAATGGTGATCGTGCCGTTGTTGGTACACTGCGCATTGGTGTTATTCCAGATGATCACCGAATCCAGGTTGACGGTTGTCCCGGTCTCGGTCAGTACACCGACGGTATCGTTCCCGGCGATGGTTGCAAACGACACGTTCACGGTCGAACCGTTGCCAACCCACAACCCCGGCCCGCTGACCGCCTCCGCTAGTGTCACGTTGGTCAGGTTGACGTTGGCGTTGCTGACGGTCCCCAATGCCAGATTGCCGCGTGTCCCCTTATTCCCAGAAAAGGCGCTATTGGCGATGTTAACCGTTCCGGTCGCCACATTGAACCCGCCCCATCCACCTGCTAAGCTCTCGTTGCGCAAAACCCGGACGTTGGTTAGGTTGGCGTTGCCGCTAAGTTGGGCAGCTCCATCGGGGTTTTTGTTATCGGTGATCGTGCTGTTCTGGATGGTAGTTGTTCCGGTGGTATGCTGCACACTCAGCACACCACCCAGGCGGTTGAGCTTGCTCAGGTTGACGTTCGTCAGCGTGACCGGGGCCTGTGCGACAATCCCGCCGGTGTTGGTGGTGTCGTTCCCGGTGATGTTGACATTCGTCATGGTGAGGCCAGCCACACCCGCATTAACCCGGACCGCTAGCGAGTCGGTTTGTGTCACCTGGAAATCAATATCCTGAATCGTAACAGTTACCGCGCCGCTAATGTCGAAGGCGCTAGATGTGCTGCCAGCCGGGATGATCGTTATATCTTGCGCAGGTAACCCCTGAATCGTGATGTCAGAGGTGATGCCAATTGGCCCCTTGGTTTGGTCTAGTGTGATGGTGAAGCTACTCGGTAGCGCCGGATCAAATGTGACCGGGCCCCCGCCCGCTAAATTCGCGGCTGCAACCTGGCTGCGGAGCGTCCCGGCGCTGCCGTCGTCGGTCGTGTTGTTCACAACAAAGACCGCCTGAGCAAACCCCGTCATAGATAGCACGGTTAAAAGACCGACCAGCACAGCCATCATTCCCAATTGTTTACGCGGTTGCAATCCGAACACGATTCAGCCCTTCCTCACCGTTAGACACCAGGTAACCACTCCGGTTGAGATACAATGCCAGGGGGTGAAACCCCTGAGTTGTTACAATACTAACTTTAAGGTATCACAATGTGCGTCAAGGCGCACCACATCCTAACAAACGTTAGCCAACCTCGGACATTTCCCCTGATGTTGGTATCCATCAAAACGAGTAACGACTCAGGTAGAGATTAGGATATCGTGGGGTTTCACCCCACACCTCACCACTTTTTCCAGAAAAAGTGGACAAAAAGCGTCCATTTTGTCATCCAAGATAAAGGTTTAGACGATTTTTTTGTCAAAATTGAAGATTTTCACAAAAAAAGTTTTGATCAAGCTTTTGCAAAAGCTTGTGGGGGTTCGGGTGTGAAGCCCCTGAGCAGTTACCAAAATGATTGAACGCAGGTTACACCAGGGCATACCCATTAAATAAACTTGAATATTGCAAATAAACATTAGGGTATCCGCTTGTTTTGTGGTTTAATAGGTGATCGTACTCGTAACCTCATATGACAGGACCCGCTATGGCGACCAACACCGCACAACAAGACAACACGCTTAATCGTTGGCTCCGTTTGATAGGCTATATACGCACGTACCGCGCATGGGCCGCACTCGCGGTCGGTGGGGCCTTGTTGGGCAACTTCCTGGCGGTGATCATTCCGATTGTGATCGGACGGGTAATTGATATTGGCGTGCAGCGCGGCGATGCTCAGTTCATGCTGCTTGCCGGGCTGGGGATGGTGCTATTAGGGCTGTTTCGTGGGGTTGGCGGTTTTCTCTCGCGCTACTTTGGCGAAAAGCTCTCGTACTTTATCGCGTTCGACATCCGTAATCAGATGTATGACAAAGTGCAAAATCTTTCGTTTACCTATCACGACAACGCGAATATCGGTACGATTGTCACCCGTTCCATCAGCGATGTGAACGAGATTCAGCGGTATTACGCTTTCGGCCTGCTCGATTCGCTCAATATTCTGTTCCTCTTTACCGGGACGGCGATTGTCATGTTGTGGACTAGCCCGCTACTGGCGCTTGTTGCGCTGACGCCTCTCATCCCGCTGGCGTTGGCCTCAACGCGCTTCGCCCAGAGCGTAGACCCGCTTTGGCGAACCATCATGGAGCGCACGCAGACGCTCTCTAACCAGCTACAAGAAAATGCTATCGGGGCGCAGGTTGTCCGTGTATTCGCACGCGAACAATACGAAATCGACCGCTTCCACAAGACAAACAGCCAGCTATTCGATGATTTCATGCGGTTGATCAATCGGTGGTCGATCTACTTGCCCCTGAGTGCGCTGATCGCGTCTTTTTCTACTGTGCTGGTGCTGTCTGTCGGCGGTTGGATGGAGACAAACGGCTTGGCCGGAATCACGGTGGGGGAGGTGGTGACGTTCAATGCCTATGTGTTGCAACTGACCCCACCGTTACGCTTTTTGGGGTTTGCGATCCTGCTGACGACCCAGGCGCTATCCAGTAGCCAGCGTGTATTTGAGGTGTTAGACGCGCCGTTGGAGATCGACAACGCCCCGGACGCAATCCAGCCGGAGGATATACGGGGTGATGTGCGCTTCGAGAATGTGACCTTTAGCTATACCGGCGAAGAACACCCCGCCTTGAAGCATATCTCGCTGCACGCCGCACCGGGGCAGGTGATCGGGGTGGTTGGTCCGACCGGGGCCGGTAAGACGAGCCTTATCAACCTGATCGGGCGCTTCTACGATGCGACTGAGGGCCGCGTGCTGCTGGACGGTCACGACATCCGGCAGATTGACCTGAACGCGCTGCGCTCACACATCGGCTATGTGATGCAAACATCACTGTTGTTTACCGCCACCATCCGCGAAAATATCGCCTACGGGCGCACCGACGCCACCGAAGAACAGATCATCGCGGCGGCTAAGGCGGCCAACGCTCATCCGTTTATCGAAGAATTTGATCAGGGCTACGATACGCTTGTTGGGGAACGCGGCGTGACGCTCTCCGGCGGGCAGCGCCAACGGATCGCGATAGCGCGGGCGCTGCTGGTTAACCCGCGTGTGCTGGTGCTGGACGACAGTACTTCTAGCGTGGATACCCAAACGGAACGGATGATCCAGCGGGCGCTGGAACACCTGATGGCGGGGCGTACCACGTTTATCATTGCCCAACGTTTAACGAGCGTGATTAACGCCGATCATATCGTCGTATTGGATGGCGGCGAGATCGTAGAGCAGGGCACCCATGCGGCCCTCATTGAGCGGGGCGGGGCCTATGCCAGCATCTACGAGATGCAAATGGAAGATCAGGATCGCTTACGGGCGGAAGAATCGTTCCAGGGGGTTTTCCGGCTGAGTAAAGAAGAAGAAACCCAATCCGCACAAGAGTTTCGCAAGTTAGCGCAGATGCTCGGCGGCAATTAAACACGCGGGTATAGCGCCCCCTTTGGCAAGCAACCGATAGTTAGGACGCACGCACACATGGCAACCGTCACCCATAAGCAAGAAGAGGAAGTGGTTAAGGGCTTCGATTGGGAAGTAACGAAGCGTATTGCCGCCTATATGAAGCCCCATACCCGCAACCTGATTATTGCGGTTTTTGCGATGCTGTTCAGCGTCGTGGCGAATGTCGCCGGGGCACCGCTGATCGCGTTCGCCGTGGACCGAGGCATCGAAGGGGATAATTATCCGTTGGTGTTGGCGGCGGCGGGAACCTATCTGTTGATCCAGGGGTTCGGGTTCCTCGGCTTTCGGGTTCAGTTGCTCAACATGGCTACTGCCGGGCAGCGTGTTATCCAGCAGCTACGCGATGATCTGTTCCAGCACATTCAATATATGTCGGTGTCTTTTTTCGCTAATTATGAAGCCGGGCGGCTGATCGCGCGGGTGATTAGCGATGTGAATACCATCCGAGAGATGATTAACTTTGCTGTGGTCGGGACTGTCCGCGAGGTGCTGACGCTGTTCGGTATATTGTTTGTGATGGCCCGCATCAACTTACCGTTAACGGGTGTGGCGCTGGTGGTGCTGTTGGTACTGGTCGGGATCGCTAACGTGTGGCGCATCTATGCACGAGAGGCATACCTGCGTGTGAGCGATGCGAACGCCCGTGTTAATGCGGAACTCTCGGAGGCGTTCGGTGGGGTGCGTGTGACTCAGGCATTCGACCGGCAGGCGTATAACTACCATCGCTTTACAACCGGGATCAATCAGGAACTCCGCGAATCAAATGTGCGCTCCGCACTGATTAGCGGCTTGTTCTTCCCTAGCATCGAGTTGATCGGCGGGGTGGCGATTGGGGCGTTGATTTACGTCGGCGGTACACTCGTGTTACAGCAAAGCCTGGACGTGTTCACGCTGCTAACGTTTATGCTGTATGTCGATCAGTTCTTTTTCCCTGTGCGGATGCTGGCCCAACGTTATAACCTGTTCCAGGCGACGATGGCAGCCGGCTATAAGATATTCGAGCTAATGGACCGCCCAATTACCATTTATGATAGCCCGGATGCGCACGACTTGAGCCAGATCGAGGGGCGGGTGCAGTTTGAGGGTGTGAATTTCTGGTATAACCGTGACGGCGAACAGGTCTTGAAGCACGTCAACCTGGATATTCCGGCTGGATCGACGGTGGCGTTTGTCGGGCATACCGGCGCGGGTAAATCCACCATGATTAAGCTGATCATGCGTTTCTACGATCCCACCGAGGGCCGCATTTGCATTGATGGGCAGGACGTGCGCCATATCACACAGAATAGCCTACGGCGTCAGATGGGGGTTGTCCTCCAAGAAACGCACCTGTTCACCGGCTCGGTGATAGACAATATCCGTTACGGTCGGCTCGACGCCACCGACGAGGCGGTTATCGAC
Organism: Anaerolineae bacterium; assembly: GCA_034437355.1. Classification (GTDB taxonomy): domain Bacteria; phylum Chloroflexota; class Anaerolineae; order Aggregatilineales; family Phototrophicaceae; genus DAOTTY01. The sequence continues at coordinate 7,268 of DAOTUA010000081.1, forward strand.
GCGGCGAAAGCGGTTGGGGCACACCCGTTCATTCTCGATTTAGAGAACGGCTATGATACCGAAGTGCGCGAGGGCGGTTCGTTGCTCTCCGCTGGGCAGCGCCAACTCATTGCTTACGCACGGGCGCTATTAGCGGACCCGCGTATTCTGATTCTGGATGAGGCCACCGCCAATATCGACACAGCCACCGAGCGCGTCATCCAACAAGCATTAGAACGCCTGCTGCAAGGCCGGACTAGCTTTGTGATCGCCCACCGGCTGAGTACGATCACGTCTGCCGATATGATCGTGGTGATGGATCATGGCGAGATCATCGAGCAGGGCACCCACGAGGAATTGATCGCTAAGCGGGGCCGTTACTATCATCTGTATACCCTGGCTTAGTGCCAGGGACGGGCGGTTGAGGGTGGAACCCTCAAAATTTTGTAGCACACTTCTTTCACATGAGCCTTGTTAAAACGTATAGCGGGCGCTTTGCGCCAAAAAGGATAGGTTTTTGTTCACTTTTTTCAGAAAGTGACGGGTTTGGGCAGCGCCCAATATTCAACCATGTAACTTTGCAAAAGCCCTACTGCCGGGGCTATCTTCTGCGCATCCCCAACGCCGATATGCTACAATTTAACATGTAAGTTTATCCAACCTAAAATGGAGTCATACCCTATGTTACTTGGTATCGCGTGGACGACGATTGTTGTTTGGCTGATCATTGGTGCGTTGGCAGGGACCGCCGCCGGGAGCCTGCTCAGCCGGGGGAGTGGGGGCTACGGCTTTTTGCTTAACACGTTAATCGGGCTGGTGGGTGCGATCATCGGTGGTTTTCTGTTCGACCTGTTGCAAATTCGGATCGGCACGTTAGCGAGCATTAGCATTAATCTACAACAGCTTTTAGCGGCGTTCCTTGGCGCGATCTTGTTTGTGCTGCTGTTGCGGGCGCTCCGCCGTAGCTGATCGAATATCACCGCTATTTTGTATAAAACGCCTGATGTGAAATAGCACTTTTTTCGTAACTGCTCAGGGGCTTCACCCCCGAACCCCTACAAGCTTTTGCAAAAGCTTGACCAAAACTTTAGCCGTGAAACTCGTCTAAACCTTCATTTTGGCTCAATCGATCTCGCAAGAAGGGAGTATCCGCTTGAATGACATTCATGTTTTTGATGGTGCGGACGCGCTATATGCTGCGGCTGCCGATCTGTTTGTACAGCAGGCATCGGCAGCTACGGGTGATTTTACGGTTGCCTTGCCTGGTGGTAGCACGCCGCTACCTCTTTTTCGGCTGTTGGCTACGGGGGATTACGCTTCCCGTGTAGACTGGAACCGGGTTCATATCTTTTTCGGGGATGAACGCGCCGTCCCCAAAACACACGCCGATAGTAATTACGGGCAGGCGCAAACCGTTCTTTTAAGCCATGTCCCTATCTCGCTAGAGCATGTACATCGTATTCATGGTGAGGAGGGCGCACACGAGGCGGCTATCCGCTATGGCCAGCACCTACAATCGTTTTTCGATGGGGGGCCGCCAGCCTTCGACCTACACATCTTAGGCATGGGGACGGACGGACACACCGCCTCGCTGTTCCCCGGTGCGACTGCCGCCCTGCATGAGCAAAAACACCGTGCGGTCCCGACTGCCCACGGCAATCACCCATACGAGCGCATTACGATGACGCCCTGGGCCATCAACGCCGCCAAACAGATTTTGATACTCGTCAGCGGCAGGAAGAAAGCGGATATGCTGCATCGCGTGCTAAATGGTCCACATCAACCGGAGCTATACCCGATTCAGGCCATTCGACCACAAACCGGACCGACATGGTATATCGACCAGGCGGCAGCAGCTCGATTAGAAACCGCGGGCCGAGGTTCATAACTTTTTCACTGTTTTTGTGTAAAAATACCCAAAAATAAGACCGTTTCTTTGGTGATCACTGCTATAATGTATACAAAAATGATCGTTAAGGAGGCGGAAAGATGCAACACCTCAACACCCTTCAAATTTATACCGCCAGCGATATTCGCTCGCAGTTAGCGTCACAGCACTATAGCGTGATTGCCAATCAGAATTTGACGCTATCCGACGATATGCGGGCCGCCTGGGAATCGCTCCGGGCGACATACCCCGCCCTACCCCCGGATCAATTTCTGCCAGATGGCGGCGCGTATCGCTTCCGGCGGTACGATAGTTTCACGTTTTATCCGATGACGGGGGAGTTGCAACTGTTGCCACATCAGGACTATTTCCAAAGCCAGGACATCAACCGCGTGACAGGCGGTGTCGTGCGCCAGTTTGCCCCCCTGACCCCCGCCATTACCCAAAACCCATTTCTGCATGAATTGATCCGCTTCGACTTTGCACACTTCCCACTCACCGAGACGGCCTATCAACATCCTTGGAAGGTTGATGTACATTTGATCCGGGTACTAGCCGAACCTGGCGCAACCGGGCAGCCCACACCGGAGGGGGTTCATCGCGATGGTGCTGCATTCATTACGGTTCACTTAGCGGAACACGAACAGGTTGCAGGCGGTGAAGTCTCGATCTATGATGATAATAAGACCTTATTAAGTTCGTTTAGACTAACGCAGGTTGGTGATGCTTATTTGTTCCGTGATGATGTGTTATGGCACGGCGTAACACCTATCTATCCTACAACTGATCAAACAGGTGTTCGGAGCATTCTTACATTCGATTATCATCCACCACTGAACTTGTAACATTTCAATAAAAAATTTGGTACTAATAATAGTGTAACAGATATGTTGTATTGTCTAGTGATTTGGCTATGTTAGTATAGCTGTTACTTAAATTCACTATAATATAAAGTACCGTTGGGAATAAGCTATGCACAAACAAAAGTTCGGAAGTACATCACTCAATACAACAAAAATGGGCTTGGGGTTAGCCGCGATTGGTCGCCCAGGCTATATCAATGTCGGCCATGGTGACGACTTCCGTCGAAAAGATGTGGAATCTGTCAAGAAACAGGCTTTCTCCGTTTTGGATACCGCCTGGGATAACGGCATCCGTTACTTCGATGCCGCCCGTAGCTATGGCTTGGCAGAGTCCTTTCTGTTCTCTTGGTTGGAGGAACGGCACATCAGCCCCGATGATGTGGTAGTCGGCTCGAAGTGGGGGTATGTCTATACCGCGGATTGGGCCATCGACGTCGATGTCCACGAAGTGAAAGATCATTCGACGGATGTGTTGGTGCGCCAATGGGCCGAATCCCAGCGAAACCTGGGGCGCTTCCTCAACATCTACCAGATACACTCCGCCACCGAAGAAAGCGGCGTGCTGCAAAATGACGATGTGCTAGATCAACTGTGGGAACTCAAACGAAACGGTATTGTCATCGGGCTGACGGTAAGCGGCCCACACCAAGCCGACACCATCTACCAGGCATTAGAGGTACAACGCGATGGCGTCCGCCTGTTTGAGAGCGTGCAGGCCACCTGGAATATATTAGAACGCAGCACGACCGCTGCACTCCAGGCCGCATATGAGGCCGGATGGGGCGTTATCGTCAAAGAGGCTCTCGCCAATGGACGGCTAACGACACGCGGCATCCGTAAGCGGGGAAAGGCTAAGCATTTCCGGCCTCTTAGCGCCGTTGCCGAACGCCTGGATACTTCGATTGATGCGCTCGCTTTGCAGGCGGTAATGGCGCAACCCTGGGCCGATGTCGTTTTGAGTGGCGCTTCTAAAGCCAGGCACTTGCGCTCGAATTTGTATGCGTTCGATGTCGATTGGCAGGATGACATTTTAGACGAGCTTGAAGCGTTGGTCGAGTCGCCGGAGGACTATTGGCAGACCCGTAGCCGCCTCAAATGGACGTAACATAACCTCATATCTTTACGTTGCTGGGAGCAACCACACCCGTTCGGGCGGGAAATACAACCAAATTTCCGCCCCCCTTTCAATCGTGCCGGGCAGGTCCGCGCTGCGCAATACTTCGAGCTTTTCATCCCCGACACGCACCTTGTAACGTGTCGTCGTTCCGCCGTAGATGACATTTTCTACCACAGCTTGCACGCTGTTATCAGGTTGTGGCGGCTCAATACGGATTTGTTCTGGGCGGATGGTCATGATCACATCACCTGTTTGTAGCGCGTTGGCGGGCGTTTTGAACACACCTAGCGATGTTTGGACAGCCCCCGCTTCGGCCTGCCCACGTAGAAAATTGACCCCACCGAAAAAGCGTGCTATCGCCTCGGTATGGGGGTAGCGGTAGAAGTCGGCGGGGGTGCCGTGCTGTTGAAGTTCACCATCGAACATCAGCGCGATGTGATCCGCCATTAGCACCGCTTCCTGTTGGTCGTGCGTAACCAGGACGGTTGTCACATTGGTTTGACGTTGCACCTGCCGGATAAGTTCGCGCATTTCATCGCGCAAGTGAACATCTAAATTGCTTAGCGGTTCATCTAGCAGCAGCACATGCGGCTCAGTGATCAGCGCCCGCGCCAACGCGATCCGTTGCTGTTGCCCGCCACTCAGTTGAGACGGTTTGCGGCGGCCCATCCCTGGTAGTTGTACCATCTCTAGCATCTGCTGGACCCGTTGGCGGCGTGTGGCTCGGTTGACACCCTTCATTCGCAAGCCGAACCCGATATTTTCTTCTATGTTCATATGTGGAAACAATAGGTGATTTTGAAACACCATGACAGCATTTCGTTTTTCGGTTGGAATGCCACAAACGTCTTTACCGTCAAAATAGATCGCACCGCCAGACGGCGCAAGTAACCCAGCGATCATCTTTAACGTAGTGGATTTTCCACATCCAGACGGCCCCAACAGCGCCGCGATGGTCCCATTGGGGATGTCCAGCGATAGCGATTTCACCGCCGCTTCATCGCCACCGGCATAGGTCTTGGTCAGGCTATCTAAGACGACGTGTGTCATACGCGCCCCAACCCCCCAATAGCGTGACTTTCGCCACCCAGGTACCGCGAAGTTAAAATCAAGATCAAGATTGCCGGCCCCACAAACAACAAAGCCAGGGCTGCAATGTTGGCGTTGTCGCCACCACCTGCTGCCGAAAACAACAAAGTCGGCATGGTGAGGACCTGCCCCGTCCCGATTAATAACGTCAGGATATACTGGCTCCAAGAGATGAGGAACGCAAATAACCCGGCGACAACCATCCCCGGCAGGATCGCCGGCAGCATCACATGCCAGATTACTGCTAGTGGCGACGCACCGAGCGTCCGTGCCTGGTCCTCATACGCTGCATCGTAATTGGCAAATACGCCACTGAGCGTCAGCACGACATACGGCATCACCGGCACCAGATGCACCAGCATTACCCCCAACAATGTGCCAGATAACCCCCACCGGATAAAGTTAATGCTCAACCCCATGCTGATCACAATCGGCGGGACCATCGTCGGGGCCAGGATCAGAAACTCGATTATCGGCTTACCCCGGAAGTGATGCAGCCCCAGCGCCCGCGCTGCTGGCAACCCGGCCACCAACGATACCACCGTCACCCCTACCGCAATGATCGTACTGTTCCATAGCGCGGTACTGACCCGCGTATTCGCCCCGAAGATACGCTCCCATGCTTGTAAACTGAATTCTGCGGGGATCAATTGTGGGTAAAACCACCGGAACGCGAACGCATTCAACGCAAACGCCACGAACGGCACAAACAAAACGAGTGTTATCACGCCAACGGTGGTATATCGCAAAACGTTTTTCATCATCCTACCTGGTGTTTTTGTCGATGATTAATTGCCATATATCCTGCTACAACCCCCATCACAATCACAGCCATGATCATACTCAGCGCCATCGCTTCTGCACGGGCGTTCAGGTCCGCATTACGGAAAAAATCGAGCGCCAGCACCGGTAACGCCCGTGGGAAGCGTACCCCCAAGATGGCCGGAATCTCGTAAGCCCCAAAACTAAACGCAAAAACAATCATCGACGCGGATAACAACGCCGGGCGCACTAGCGGGAATATCACATACCGGAAACGCTGCCAGCGCCCCGCCCCCAAGTTCTGCGCGACGTTTTCATAGTCTGCCCCCACCGATTGCAGCACCGCCAGCGCGATCACCCCCACGAACGGAATTTCCTTCCAGGCATACGCCGCGATAATCCCCATCCCGGCCCGGTCTCGCACCAATACGGGGAAGTCGCCAGGCGAACTCAGTACCCCGGCACTTGCCAGCACCCGCGATAGCAACCCACTCTGTGACAACACAAACAAGATGCCAATCGCCGCCACGATATGCGGGATCGGCAGGTTGAACTGAAACAGAAACACCCCCAAACGCTTGCCGAAAAACGTTTCTCGGAGGACAAGCGCCACGGCTAACCCCCCAGCTGCCGCCGTGATCGTGCTGGCAAGGCTCACCCACAACGATAAGCCCAACCCCCGCCAGAAGTCGGTCGCGTGTCGTTCACCCACCAGTATCTCCGTATATGCCGAAAAACTGAGCGTATCTGCGCCGATCTGTGGGTTCCAGCCCAGGCTGCGCAACAGCCCAAACCACAACCCGCCCAGGAATAACACCCCAATAACGCTCATAGTCGGGGCCAATAAGATAGGAATCCGCCACCGTTCCCAGTGTTTCATTGCGGGAAGTTCCAGAACAACGCTAAGCGTGTTGCAAGTGTACGGTTGGACATAGAATAATGGTTTTCTCCGGGTTTTCCCATGTAACCTGTATACACATCCTACACGCTACACAAGCTACAAACATTCGATATTATTGTAGGGCGTGTCATCGGGCCTGACAATATACCAACAAAGTTGCCGGAGGTTACCATGACGAACTCTAAACCGATAACGCCGTTACCCGTCCGTACAACAGGTGAGGTTCCACGCCGGGTACAGCGACTTTGCCGGGGGGTACTCCGCTTGTTTGGCTGGCGGCTAGATCGGTGGGCGGTGCCAGACGACGTAAAAAAAATCCTCGTGATTGGTGAGCACCACACCTCCAACCTGGATTCTATCTTGATGATCATCATGGTTGCGGCGATGGGCCGGCGCTTAAACTGGCTCGTCAAACACGAACTGAATCAGCCGATCATCGGGTCGCTTATCCGGGCCACTGGTGGGATTTTCGTCAACCGGCATCACCCTAGCGGCACCGTTGGTCATGTGATCGAAATTTTCAATGCGCGTGATGAGATGTTCCTGGTGTTGGCCCCGTCTGCTACCCGCAGCAAAACGGATCGTTGGCGTACCGGTTTTTACTACATGGCGAATGGGGCCGATGTTCCGGTGGGGTTGGGCTACCTGGATTACGTGCAAAAATGCGCTGGCATCGGAGAGGTGATCCGGCTCTCTGGCGATATTGCCCTCGATGAAGCGCACTTCCAGGCATTTTATCAACACATTACCGCCCGTTACCCACAAAAAGCCAGCGATGTTCGTTTAGTGCCCCCGCTGCAAATACCGCCATCAGATGCGCGCACACCAAAATAACCCCACCGATTGGGGTTTTTTGGTGGCCTGTGTGCAATTGTTGTTATAATTAATATTGATGGTCAAACAAAAAAATCAGGGGAAATACAGGCGATGTCCAAGTTAAAAAAAGCGGCACAACTCATCAAACAGGGAGATAAATCTCAGCGGTTGAAAGCGATCCAGTATATGGGGCAATCTGGCGATCCGCGTGCCCTAAAACCTCTCGCTTGGTCTGTGAAAAACGACCCGGACCCACAAGTCCAGCAATATGCTAAAAAAGCATATGCGCACCTAAAAACAACAACAGCCACGACCGACAATCTCCCCGCGGACAGTGGCGCATCCGTTTACAGCACGGGCAGCCTGTATGCCGATGACGACCCCGCCGACAGCGGCGCATCCGTTTATAGCACGGGCAGCCTGTACGCCGATGACGACCCCGCCGACAGCGGCGCATACGCTCCGTACCAGGGTGATAGCCTGTATGCCGATGATGAACCAACCGACAGCGACAGTCGCCATGATGATACTGACGGTTACGATGACGACATATTCGGGTTTGATGACGGCGGCAGCACGTCCGACCAAACCGGCCCGATTGCCTATGATGCCCGCCGCGAAATCCGAAATGCGATGGAAGCCCACTTGGATGACGATAACGACCGTGCCATCAAACACCTGAGGCGTGCCCAAAAAATCGACAAGCGAACGCTAGCGGATCAGCAAGCGAAGAACATCGCCGTTTCTATAACAGGGATGCGCCCGGATGCTGCGATCAATGCCGTTATGGACCCCAATTTTGATAAATCCTCTCAGATGCAGCCGGATAACAGCCTGGGGCGCTCCGCTAATAAGGGTGATGTCTCTTGGGGCACCGCCTGGACGGATATTGCGATCTTCTGGTTAGTCGTTACGGTCGGCATGGTCAGTCTGATATTGGTTTCCACCTCCCGCTTTACCCCCTTTATCGAAGATATTGCCTATAACCCCGGTAGCTATCCCGCTGTTTATGCTGATGCCGACTATACCCCCCAGGACCTACAATTATTGGTTGAATACATGCAATCGAGCGTCTTGAGCTTGATTATCGGGGCGGTTGGCATCGGATTTTCTTTGGTTATTACCGGTTTCATCAATAATTTTGTGGTTCACTTTGCTGCTACCAACTTTTTTGGCGGTAAAAAACCGTCACGTGTGACGCTCGATGCGCTGTTTAATTTTCAATCCGTCATTTATGCGATCATTTTAGGGGTCACGTTGCTGGCGGCTTTCTCGATTCCCAATGACCCGCAAGTATATTTAACCGGCAACGGGTTTGAGACTGCCGGTACCTGGATTTTTGTAGTCGGGAGCCTGCTATCGGTTGTGAACCTTGTGTCATTCGTGGGGCAGCCGATTATTGTCGGGCGTGTTCAGAACATCGGGTTTTTGTCGGGTTGTTTCGCTTTCATTGTCGGTTCGCTGTTGTTGTTCGCTTTGCAATGCGGTTTTGCATTTTTCTCTGGGTTTTTGAGCGTATTTATTTAGCACGAGGTGGTTTTTCACTCCACCCGATTATGTGATCCGCACGGTTACCGATGGCAACATCGCGCAGATCGCATGTGCTTTTCGTTGGGCGCTGCCCAAACCCGTCACTTTTTGCGACAATTGGACCAAAACTTGCCATTTCGGACACCTTGCGTCCGAAAACACGGGTTCAAACGGTGGTAACCCTTTGCAGGGGGGCGGGGACAGCGTTCCCGCGATGTGAAAACCCGATTTTGCAATCGCCCTGCATCAGCAGGCCCTACCGTTGCACCATGCCCGGCGATGTGGTCAAATCAGGCCGTTAATTCGGACACAACAGAATAATCTCATGATACAACAACAATACGATCAACAATGGATGGACCGCGAAGCTCAGGTAACGCTCAACCGCCTGTTGCCACGCCTGGAGCCTGTGATTGATGACCCCACCGTTTGGCGTCTATTCACCGAGCGCCTCGGCCAGAACTTCCCGCACTTGTTCACTCTGCTCTATGACCTGTACGGGCATCGCTACGATTTCTTCTACCATGTCGAGCAGATGCTTTTGTGTGCTGCCCAAATGTATGCCGCCCGTCCCGCTGACCTCAAAGCCCGCGACCGTCTACGCGAAACCGACCGTAGTTGGTTTCAGAGTGAAAACATGGTCGGGGCGACGCTCTATGTTGATCTGTTCGCTGGCGATCTGAACGGGCTGCGTAAGAAAATCCCGTATTTGCAGGAACTCGGAATCACCTACCTGCACCTGATGCCCCTGTTCCTTGCCCCATTAGAAAATTCCGATGGGGGCTATGCCGTTAGCAGTTACCGCCAGACCAACCCCGTCCTCGGTGATATGGACGACCTACGCCAACTCGCATCCGACCTACGCGCCGCTGGTATCAGCCTAACGCTGGATTTTATCTTTAATCACACCTCCAACGAACACACCTGGGCTTTACGCGCCCGCGATGGCGAAACCCGCTATCGTAATTTCTATCGGTTGTTCCCAGATCGCACGCTACCGGACCAGTACGAACAACATCTGCGCGAAATCTTCCCAGAACAAGCCCCCGGTAATTTCACCTGGCATGATGATCTCAAAGCGTGGGTGTGGACAACCTTCTATGATTTTCAGTGGGATTTGAACTACGAAAACCCGGATGTATTTACCGCTATGCTAGGTGAAATGTTGTTCTTGGCAAATGTCGGTGTCGAGATTCTGCGGCTCGATGCCGTCGCGTTCATCTGGAAGCGTATGGGCACCCCCTGCGAAAACCTCCCGGAAGCCCATTTTATCATCCAGGCCCTTAACGCGCTCGTGCAGGTCGTTGCACCGGGGATGCTGTTCAAATCCGAGGCGATTGTCCACCCGGACGACGTTAGCCGCTATATCCTATGGGACGAGTGCCCGATCTCTTACAACCCAACGCTGATGGCGATGATCTGGGATGCGCTGGCCACTCGCCAAGTGAACGTGCTGCAATACGCGATGAGCTTTCGCTACGCCCTCCCCCCGGACTGTACCTGGGTGAACTACGTGCGCGTTCATGATGATATTGGCTGGAGCTTTGCCGATGCGGACGCCGCCCATTTTGGTATCAATGGGTTTGATCACCGGTTGTTTCTTAACCAATTCTATACCGGGGCCTTCCCCGGTAGTTTTGCGCGGGGGGTCGGGTTTAATTACAACCCACAAAACCAGGATATGCGCATCTGTGGCACAACGGCATCATTAGCAGGGCTGGAGCAGGCGCTTGCTACTGACGATCCGACGCTCTACGACCACGCGATCCGGCGCGTGCTGATGATCCACAGTATCATTCTAAGTATTGGCGGCATCCCGTTGATCTACATTGGCGATGAGATCGCAACCCTCAACGACTACAGCTACCGAGAGCATCCCACCACCGCCAATGATGCACGTTGGGTCCATCGCCCCATATTTAACTGGGACCGTACCGCCCGGCGTCATGACACCAGCACGCCACAGGGAGCTATCTTTACCGCCCTACAGCGGATGATCGCGGCGCGTAAGGCGCTCCCGGCACTGGCTGGGGTTGCTACGACCTTTTTTGACACCGGTAACCTTCATGTGTTGGGCTATGTGCGCGGTGGCAACGTGTTGTGTTTGCATAATTTCTCTGGTCAGGCCCAACAAGTGCGGCTAGCGGCCCTCACCCTATACTGGGACCCGCCCCCGACCGTTATCAATGCGATAACCGGCGAGGTGGTCACATTAGCCGACCGGCTCCATTTAAGCCCTCTCACCTATTGGTGGTTGATCGATGCAAATTCGGCCTCCGAAGTGTAAAATATTACAAAAGTTACGAAAATGAATTGTGCAGCACTCATGTAACAGGCTACAATCGGGATGTGATTTTACCAAAGCGATAAGGATACCCATGAGAAAACTTGTGATGTGGATAAGCATGATCGTGCTGACGGCCTTTCCCGTCATCGGGGCGGCCCAGGGTTGCCCAGCAGATTTCGCCGGGTTTGCCGAGCCACGTTTGACGACCGGTGGCGAGGGGGTGGTGATGCCCGGCAGCCCGAACCGTGTTCGGTCTGCGCCGGATACGTCCGGTTCGGTGGTGGGGGAGTTGCCAGCCGGGACGCGCTTTCGGGTGATGGATGGCCCCGCCTGTAGTGGTGATATTGTGTGGTGGCAGGTCGAAGCGACACAGGTGAGCGGCTGGACTGCCGAAAGCGCAGGCGGCTCTTATTTCCTAGAGCCAACCGGGGATAGCGGCAGCGTTCGCTTACCGGAGGTGCCGCCCGTTCCGGCAGATGCCCCGCAACTGCCCAATGTCGTGCTAGATTCTAGCGCCGTCCATATTACATTTACCGGCGGCGAAACGCTGCTCATCGCTGTGACTACCGAGCCGGGTAAGGTCGATATGTGGGACATCGACCAGGCCGCCTCTTTCGAAATTTCGATGGCCCCGCAGGATTCACCCATCATCTACTACAAAGAGAACTTACAACCGGACGGGCAAGGCGGCGATGTGATCCTCACCGGGGATATTCAGGGGCGGGTGTTCTTTTGGAACCCCTTCTTCATGACGTATACCGAAGAACCGATTCAGGCCGCTTTGCTAGAAACTTACTTCCCGGTATACGCCGCTTCTCCCACCGATGACTTTACATTTGTGGCGGTCGGTGGCTGCTTCGAGGCATCACGGGATGCGGGGTGTTCGCTGGGCGGGGCGGAAGTCTACGACTTTTCCGGGATTTACGAAAGTGAGGTCTCCCTGGCGTTTGAGGTCAGCGGGCATACCGCCGAGATTGTCGCGATGGACATCGACCCGACCAATAGCCTATTAGCCACTGCCGGGGCCGATGGCGTGGTCATGTTGTGGAGCCTTGATGATGGATCGCTGATCAGTGAGATCGCGATAGGTGATCTGTCCGTCGATGCGCTTGACTTTGGGCCAGACGGCGAAACTGTCGCGGTGAGTATTTGCGGGGTTGTGCAGGGCGTAATCTGTCTCGTCGGGAATACGGCCATCTACACAGCCGATGGCGAAACCGTCTGGACGGTGGCGGCTCACGCTGGCACAGTCAATACAGTTGATTTTGACGCGGACGGCGCACGGTTAGCTACCGGCGGCATGGATGGTATCGTGCGTGTGTGGGATGCTGCCGACGGGGGGCTTTTGCAAACGTTCGCCCCGGCAGAATACCGTGCGATCTCCGACGTGCGCTTCTTCGATCTGTTCAATGAGATCGCGATTGCCGGGGCCAGCGAGATCGGCATCTTCCCGTTAGAATAGCCCTATTGGGGGTAAGATATTCCAGCTCATTACGTCTGTTGTTTAGACCGTAAATGACAGAAAGCCAAATAACTGATGCGTTTGCAGCCAACGGATATAGCCCCCGACTTTACTGTAACCGACACGGACAGCAGAACACATCACCTTGCAGCTTACCAGGGCCAGCCGGTGATGGTTTCTTTTTACCGGTATGCCGCCTGCCCGCTGTGTAACTTACGGGTCAGCCAATTGATCCGCCATCACCATACATTTAAGCAGCAAGGGTTGGTGATGCTGGCCTTTTTCACATCACCGCCAGGGAGTATTCATAGCTTTGTTGGCTCGCAGGGCGTGCCTTTTCCGGTTATCTCCGATGAAGCAAAAAGCTACTACGACCTTTACCGCGTCGAAGAGGACCCGGACTTAAAAGCAAAGCTCGCACGCCTGGAACACATTTTCAAACAGGCGGCAGAATCCGGTTTTGAAAGCAACGGCCCCGTTGAGGGGAGTTTGTATACGCTACCGGCAGATTTTTTGATACAACCTGACGGGACAATCTACGCGGCTCACTACGGCGCGGACATCTCGCACCACATCCCGTTAACGCAAGTCCAGCAATTTTTATCGGCCTTTGCCGTCATCTGACCGATCACTCAGTCTGCGCCGCTAGGGGGTAGAAGAAGTGGGGACGTTGTGCGGGGTTGGCCTTCACCGCTATAATAGGTTTATCAAATTACCGTAAGCCTTGGGAATGTCGGCACTATGAAGCACATATTCATTGCTTATGCCGAACCAGACCGTTTGCTCGCCGTGCGCCTGTGGGATGAACTCCGGTGGCATGGGTTAGATGTAGGCATCGACTTACAGGATGTCCCGACACATTTTGACCGCCGCGCTGTGCTAGAAGATATGGTTTTTGGGTGCAAAACCCTGCTTTTGTTGCTTTCCAAACACACCAACCATGATGACGAAATCCGCCGCTTGCATCTGCTTGCTATTGAACAAGAATGTGATGTTATCGCACTATTGTTGCCCGGCGCTAACCTGCCCAGGATGTTAAGCTGTGCCAAAACCCTGATGTTTGGCAATTACGAACGCGGGATCAAACACTTATTGCAGTTGATCCCGGCTGTCGCTCTCAATAAACAGCCGGACCCGCGCCGCGTGCTTCAAAACTTACGCCACGATGACCCCGACGTGCGCCGCACCACCTTATTTCTAGTCGCCAAAGACAAGATCACTGCCGCTGTCCCGCGCACGGTAACGCTCATGCTGACCGACGTTGAAGAGGATGTCCGAGCGGCAGCGGCCTGGGTGCTAGATCAGATGAACAACGTTGACAATGCACCTCCGTTACTCATGGCTTTGTACGACGATTGTTTTAGCGTGCGATCCAATGCGGGGTGGGCGTTGGTCAACATGGGGCGGCGCAAAGATGCCCCAGCAGCACGGGCGCTAATCCCGGCGGTGATTGATATACTACGTGACGATGCGAACCCCTATGTTACCCGTGAGATGGCCTATCGGGTGCTGTTGCGCATCGGCGGTAAACAAGCCCACGATGCCATCGACCGTTACTGGAAACGCAGCTAGCCCGTACCGCTGCTTTGGTCGATATATATCACAATAAGTTATAACTTGTATAAGTCCCTCAGCAGCGACATCCCCCACCCCCCCCGCTATACTGATGCCAGTTAATGAAATAACAACAGGGGTTCATCATCATGTTCTTGTTCAAGCGGGATTTTGAAGATATTACAGCAAGCGCCTATCATTCAGACTTTATCAAAGGCAAGCAAGATCATGTGTTGGTGGATGTTCGCACGCCACGCGAGTTCACGAATGGGCACGTCCCAGGCGCGATCAACTTGCCACTGAGCGAGATCAAAAACCGCGTTGATGAACTCCCAACGGATAAACCCATCGTGGTTATTTGTGCCACAGGCAACCGCAGCCAAAGCGGGGCCGCCCAGATCAAACGCGCTGGGGCCGAACAGGTCTACAATGTGCAGGGCGGCACGATGGCTTGGATGCGAGCCGGGTACAAAACCACCAAAAAATAGCGCACCCCACGCGGGCCATCAGGCCATGTAAGACACTCCCTATTCCCTCCATCCTGCCTGATAGCCCGTTGTGATTGCGAACGGCGTAACGGGTGACCCCCGCTGCGCCGTTTTCCGTTGTTGGCCTACACCCCCCGCCGGAATACCACGGCTTGCCCGTCGCATAGTTCAAATTCCTGGTCGGCTGCGACTGGTTCGACATTGGGCGCACACAGGATGAGTTCCCAGCCAGTTTGCGGTAAATTCGGGATATTCAGGTCGATGGCCCGCATGTGAACGGGTTCGCCCTCCATATTCGCCGCAAACAGGATTTGCTCGCTGCCGTCTGGCGCGACCCTGAGACCGTAATAAAAGGCGGTTCCATTGGCCGGTTGCCGTCGGTCCATATGTTCATCGTCGCGTAAGTTCTCCATCAGCCAGGGCCGCTGCCGCCGGAACTCTCGGATTTGCAGGTTAAAGTTACTGCGCTCCGGCGAGACAGTCGGGTAATATTGGGCTAGGTTACAATACTCCCATACATCCTCCATCCAGGCATGGGCTAGTTGCTTGAGCCGGGCCGGAGTAATGTTGTCCATTGGCAGTGGGGGTTCGTGGTTTTGCATCATGGTTGCGATCCGAGCCAGGTCGTAATCGGTGGCGATCACCAGGTTATCTAGCAATTTGAAGAAATACCGCGCATCGTCTAGCGTTTCGATACCAAACAACTTTAACCGCTTGAAGTGATCCAGCTCTTGCCAACGCGCCTCCCATACCCCCCAATACAGGAAGCGGGCTTCTTCGCTTACCACTTTAACGCCGTATTGCTCGTCGGTGTTGCGGATAAAACTCCACGGCGCACGCATCGCCGCGTTGACAAACTCCATGGGGATGCCCGGCATCAGCGCGTAGTCAAACAATTTTGTAGCCGGGTTATCGTAGGCATTTCGGAATATTTCTGGGAGGGTTTGGCCTAGCCGCGAGTTCACGCGCTCCTCAATACGAACCTGTGTCCCACGTCGTAGCGTGTCGTGGTTCGAGCAGCCCGTGATCCAATACTTACCGAGGTTTGCGATCTCTTGCACGCGCCACCACTTATTAACCCAAAACGTAAACAGAAACGGCGTATTGTGGGCAAACGTCAGCGGCCCCCATTGCCACACATTCGGCAACTGTTTGTTGATCTCCAGGTAGCTAGAGGCTAATTCCCAGTCGTGGCGAGGCCAGGGCCGCCCATCCTCGAAGATCATATACGGGTAATATCGGATGCCGGCCACTTCCTGTACGACAAAATTCATCTGGCGTAAAAATTCGTCGTCGTGTTCCATTC
>DAOTUA010000082.1:0-6650 GCA_034437355.1 Anaerolineae bacterium
AGCAGCAACGTGAGTTGTTGCGGCTTGTTGTGAACCAGTTCATCGTCGATGAACAGGGGATTATCACGGAAGTTGTCTTGCACCCACCCTTCCTCTATGTCATGGATGTACAGGAATCGGTAAAAAAACAACGAACGGTTAGTAGAAAACTCAACACCAGCCCCCAGGGAGCTGGTGTTGAGCGGAAAAAACCAATTTTCCGATGTTCGACTCAAGTCTCTTGTTATAGCGAAGGTGGGACTCGAACCCACACGCCTCGCGGCACTCGATTTTGAGTCGAGCGCGTCTGCCAATTCCGCCACTTCGCCTTAAGTGATACAATGAAATATAGACACTTTCCGCCTGGTTGTCAACCGAAAATGCGAGTAGACGAACCGACACTCATCCAACAAAGCCAACAGGGTAACCTGGACGCCTTCAATGAATTGGTACGGACCTATCAGGATCAGGTCTACAGGGTAACCTATCGGATTATGGGTAGCCATCCACCAGCAGATGACGCTACCCAGGAAACCTTTATCACCGCCCACGCTAAGATCAACACCTATCGCGGCGGTAGCTTTAAATCCTGGCTACTACGGATTGCCACCAACACCTGCTACGACATGATCCGGTATAACAAACGCCGCCCGATAACCGCTTTCGATGAACTCCCTGGCGCAGACCACGCCGACGGACCACCGCTACCAACCCATTCCGAAACACCCGAACAGGCCATCCAACGGATTGAACTTCAACAGGCCATCCAGGACTGTATCACCGCCCTGCAAGCTGATCAACGTATTGCACTGGTAATGTGTGATGTCGAGGATTACAGCTATCAAGATATTGCCGATATAACCGAGGTCACACTCGGCACCGTCAAATCACGCATTAGCCGGGCACGACGCCGGGTTCGGGAGTGTTTGCAGGCGGTTGAGGAACTTTTACCGTCTGTTTACCGTCAAACAAGTAACGATACGTAACACGACATGAGTACCCAAAATGGTATCTGAGCAAGACTTCGAGAAATTATCCGCTTACCTAGACGGTGAACTCCCTCAAGCCGAAAAACGCCAACTTGAAGCGCGTCTACAAGCAGACCCCCTACTACAGCAAGAGCTAGACAGCCTAACAGCCCTGGTAGCGGCCTTACGAGATACCCCGACAGTACAGCGCCCGCGTGAGTACACCCTTACCCCGGCAATGGTCAAACCACATCCCCCACGTATCATCAGTCTGCTCAACTCAGCGTGGTTAACGCCCCTGACAGCGGCAGCCGCCGTCTTGCTGATCATCGTCGGCGGAGCATTACTTCTAATAGCCCCCCCCAGTACGCAAACCCTCACAACGCAACAGCAAGCACCCGTTGCCATACAACCCACTGCCGAAGTCGCATCCGGTATGGCGTTTGATAGTGCGGACGAAGCCGCCCCAGCACAACCAGAGGCCGCCGCTAGGCTGGAAAGCGCCCCGCCTGCTGCGGCAGCCAACGAACCGGAAATGGAGATGGGGATCATAGACGGAGAATCGGCTGAAACCGAAGCGACGATCATGGAAGTCGCCCCGGCAGATGATCTCAGCCGGCAACAAACACCTACATCTAGCAATAATTTTGCTGGGGATGCCCTGGGCCCTAACGCGGGCAACACCCGCAGCCTGACAATCACGCCAATATCAACACAAACGGCCCCACCGCCGACAAGTGAGCCACCGCCGTCACCAAACCTGACGAATGATGACCCGGCCCGTGATGTATGGGGCGGGGTGTTCATTGGCATGGGGAGCATGTTACTGTTTATCGCCTTGATTGCTTTCATACAACGGAGGCGTTACCTTGGCGGAACATAAACCCTTTCAACACTGCCCGATGTGTGGCACAGCCTTGTGTAACATACAACGCCATGGAACGTTGCGCCCGGTCTGCCCGGTGTGTGACTATACGGTATACTACGACCCCAAGGTGGCGGTTGTTATGCTGGTAACTTATGCGGACCGTGTGCTGCTCATCAAACGGGGTGTGGAACCAGAAAAGGGCAAATGGGCGCTGCCCGCCGGGTTCGTTAATGCCGGGGAAGCCCCAGACAAGGCCGCTATCCGTGAAATTTACGAAGAAACCCGCTTGCGATTGCACGATGTCCGGCTATTAGATGTTTTCGCCAACCCCGGCGACAGTACCGCCGATATTATCATCGCTTACGGTAGTCATCCACGCGAATTAGCCCCATTACAGGCCAACGACGATGCAACCGAAGCCGCTTTCTTTCACCAAGATCACTTGCCACCAACGGCGTTTAAAACCACCGACTGGCTGATCCAACGCTGGTTGGATAATGGGTCGCCGTGAGCATTCTCTTAGAAACGTGTGGGAGCTTACGGTTTCGCTTTGTCTATGCTTGGTAAAGTTCAATACGTTATACACAACAACCAAAAACGATAGGGAGTGGCTATGGCACAAGATATTTACGATCTGATTGTGATCGGCGGTGGGTCTGCCGGGTTGGTGGGGGCAAAATTTGCGGGTGGGTTGGGGCTAAAGGTCGCCTTAATCGAGATGGAGCATATCGGGGGGGACTGCACCTGGCGCGGTTGTGTACCGAGCAAGGCCCTGTTAAAGGTCGGAAAAACGGCCCATGCCGCCCGCGCCGGGGCGCACTATGGCATCTCTACCGAGCCACCAACAGTCGATATGCACAGGGTTCATGACTACATTCACAGCGTCATCGAAAATATTTACGTCCACGAAACACCGGAGGCAGTGCGCGAAGCAGGCGTAGACCCGTACATCGGGCGGGCACAGTTCACCAGCCCCCATACCATAGATGTTACGCTCAACACTGGCGAAACGGTCACACTTCGCGGTAAAAAATTTGTGATCGCGACCGGGGCGACTGCCGCAAAACTACCCATCCCCGGCTTAGACGACGTACCCTATCACACCTACCAGACCCTATTTGACAACACAACCTTACCCAGGCGGATGATCACCATCGGGGCCGGGCCTATCGGCATGGAGATGTCCCAGGCGTATTCACGGCTAGGGGCGGAGGTAACCATCGTCACGGATAAGGTGCTGCAACACGATGAACCGGAAGCCGGAAAAGTCATGCAGCGCGTATTCGAGCGTGAGGGAATCCGGTTTGAGTTTGGCATGGTGTCGCAGGTCGAGCAAAACGGCGATGAGATCACCGTCCATGTGGGGGATGACAAGCTGCTTAGCGGGGATATGCTTCTTGTCGCGGTTGGGCGCGTGCCGAATGTTAGCTCGCTAAACCTGGAAACCGCCGGGGTCCAGTTTACCAAGCACGGCATCCAGGCCGATGACAACTTACGTACTACTGCCGATCACATCTACGCCGCCGGGGATATTCTGGGCGGTCCGCAGTTTACACACTATGCCGGCTTCCAGGGGTACGTCGCCGCCCGCAACGCGCTACTACCCGGCGCAAGCAAGGGCATTAAAGAAGTTATCCCCTGGACGACCTTTACCGAGCCGGAGGTGGCCCACGTCGGCAAGACAGAAGCCCAGGCCCGTGACGTTTACGGCGATGCGGTGCAGGTTAAGCACTTCGATCTCAAAGACGGGGATCGTTCGCAGGCGGAGAACGACATTGACGGCTTCATCAAGATTGTCCATCACAACGGAAAACTGCTAGGGGCGACGGTTGTGGCGAACCGGGCCGGAGAAATGATCAACGAGTACACCATCGCTTTAACGAACGGATGGGGCGTGGGCGACCTTTCCAATAGTATGCACGTCTACCCGACCTACGGGCAGATCATCGAGAGCGTTTCTAGCAAGATGAAGGTCGAGCAACTGCTCAACGGCATCGGCGGGCAAGTGTTGAAGGTAGCCCGGCGCGTGCTGTTCTAGCGGGGTGTATCTCAATATTTCGGCAGGGTTCGTTTTGTGGGGTTTCACCCCACCGCTTTTTCCAGAAAAGTGTAACTGCTCAGCTTGCCGCCCACCCCGGCGCTAAAGCGCCACCCCTCCCTCCCGCCGCTAAAGCGGCGATGGTGAGGGAGGGGTTTTATCACTTTCGGCCATGTTCACCCTGCTCTGATCGGGGTATGTTCAAGCGAAGGAACTGAGTTGTAACAACTATTTTTTGTGAAAATCAGAGATTTTCACAGCTAAAGTTTTGGTCAAGCTTTTGCAAAAGCTTGTGGGGGTTCGGGGGTGAAGCCCCTGAGCAGTTGCTATAATATTGAAATATACCTGTGCAAACCATCCAATGAAGTATTCATTTTAGGCTGTTACACTGAACATACTTTAGTTTATTGTAGGAGCATCCTCTCAACGTGAGTAACCAACCACAGGTGATCGTGATCGGTGCTGGCCCGGCTGGGCTAGCTAGTGCCTATTACCTCAAGCAAGCGGGTATTCCGTTTCAAGTGTTAGAAAAGTCGGACATGATCGGGCATACGTGGGCCAATGTATACCCCTCGCTGCGGCTGAACACCACCCGCTGGTATAGCTACCTGCCCGGTAAGCCGTTCCCCGTCCATTATCCGATCTTCCCGACTGCCAAACAATATCACCGTTACCTGGTAACCTACGCGCACGATATGGGCCTGATGCCGCACATTCAATTGGGCGTGAGCGTGCAGCGCCTCTACCGGGCCGGTAGCGGCGGGTGGTGTGTGGTCACATCCGAGGGTGAGCATCGGGCCGCAGCCGTGATCAGTGCGACCGGGCGTTTTGGCTCGCCGCACATACCGGATATTAACGGGCTAGATCAATTTGAGGGAGAAGTGATCCACGGACACGATTACCACGGCCCACAACGCTACCAGGGTAAGCGGGTGATGGTCGTCGGCAACGGCCCCACCGGGGTAGACATCGCACCCGAATTAGGCCGCGAACCGGGTATGCCGCCGGTGTTACTTGCCATGCGGACCGGGGTTATGTTGCGCCCACGGTATTTGTACGGGCTGCCCAAACACGCCTGGATGATCTTGGGCGATTGGCTACCGCAGGCTATCGGTAAACCTTTGATGCAGCATGTTCGTGATATGAAGTTCGAGCGCCTGGAGCAAGTCGGCATCCGCACGCCAGCACCGGAGCAGGAAAGCACGGCAGCCGGCACACGCGGCGCAGAACTGATCCACGCGGTGCAAGCCGGGCAGGTGGTATGTGTGCCGGGGCCGCGTCGGTTTTACGGGCGCTGTGCGGAACTAGCCGACGGCAGCACGCACGAGATCGATGTGGTGATCATGGCGACCGGGTATCAGCCGGTGCTGTATCGCTACCTGGATGAGGAAGTCGAAATTTCCGATTATTTCGACTGGCCCGTGCGCGATGAAGCCAACTACACCAAACGCGACTGGCTACCCCACGACTACCCATCAAACACCACCCGCCAGGTGAAAGGTTTACCGGGCTTGTTCTTGGTCGGCGTGTTTTACCAGGGGAAAGGGGCCATGTATAACTTCCGGGTGGAGGGGCAGATCGGGGTAGAGGAAGTCCAGGCTTATTTAGAACGTTCTATGTGAAATTGTAACGACTCAGCCTCCCCCCCACCCCGGCGCTAAAGCACCACACCTTCCCCACTAGCGCCGCTTTAACGGCGGGAGGAAGGGTGTTTTACCACCTTCGGCCATGTTTACCCTGCTATGATCTGGGTGGCTAACGGTTAGTGCCTCGTGTTGCGATCCCAGAATACGCCCTCATCATACCCCTGGATACGTGGGTTTTCCTCGGCTAGCGCCAACCGCTTTTGGGCCAAACAGCAGTAGGTCAGGTCGTGTTCGACCATCACAAACTGCCGTCGCAACTTATGCGCGACAACGGCTGTTGTCCCCACGCCAGCGAAGGGCGCGAACACAACATCACCCTCATCAGAACTCGCCAGGACGAGTTTTGCGATCAGCTTTTCTGGTTTTTGCGTGGGATGCTCGGTATTTTCTGACATAGACCAAAACGGCACCGATATATCTGTCCATAGGTTAGACGGCGATGTTAAACGTAACTTCTCCCCGTCCGCCTGTTGCCAACCTTTAGGGTCCCCGCTGTTGGTACGATAAGGTGTACGAACCCGCCGCTTGAGCTTGACACGCTCGGCATGAAAGGTGTATTCCGGCCCCGCCGTTGCAAACCAGATGTCCTCCGATGTGTTTTTCCAGTTAGACTTTGCGCCGCGCCCTTTCTCACGCTCCCATGTAATCCGGTTCCGCACGATCAAATCGGCTTGTAACGCAGTATAGATCATCGGGGAGGAACGCCAATCGGAGCAGACGTAAACGGTCCCGGTCGGTTTCAGCAGCGGGATCAGCAGCCGCAGCCAATCTTGTACCCATTCCAGGTAGCCAACGTCATCACGCTGATAAAACGTCCGGTTGTTGAAGCGTTTCGTCAGGTTGTAGGGCGGGTCGATGATCATCAGGTCGGCAAAGGCCGGGGGCAAGTGGGGGGCCGCTGTCAGAATATCCTGATGAATGACCTGGTTGATCACGCCGGGCAATGCTACCGAACCGGTTAAGGTGAGCAACTGTTGTTGGTAAACGGCCTTTTCCTGATCCGATAAAGTGATCGTGCGGTTATGGGGAGAGCGTTTGCGTGTCATGGGTCGTTTTTTGCCTGGTACATACAAAGAGACGCCTGATGTGAAATAGCAGTTTTTTCTCAACTTGTAACTACTCAGGTACTCGCCTGAATACCCCCATCCCCT
>DAOTUA010000083.1:0-4186 GCA_034437355.1 Anaerolineae bacterium
CTCCCTTCCGAACCGAGCAGATGAGGGCGCAGGCGTCGCGCTCTCGTCGGTCTTCGATATGCAGAGGGGGAACGTCGGAATATTGGGGTTGTTTGTGGTGACTCATAGTATGGCGTTCCTCCAGAATATAGAGAACGAACAAGATAGAATTGTTTAAAGGAATTTAATTTGTGTGTATCGGAATGTGCGGTTTCGCTACGAGCCGCTACGACACTCCGAGGCATTCACACCGTTGAACCTTTGGTATGAATGAACAAAAGATAGCGTGTGTTGATTGTCAATTTTAACAGTCGCTAGCAAGTTCATCAAAAATAAAGCACACAAATTTAGCCAGAGCTTGTTTGGGCAGGTTGCATAACGCGCCCGGTTATTTGCGCATCATCAGGCGGCGAATGGTGAGAGCAAGATGAAGCGCGAGGCGGGTTTCTGGGCGGTTGAGGTCGATTTCGGCGATCTGGTTGATACGGTTCATGCGGTAGAGCAGGGTATTACGATGGACAAATAACGATTCTGCCGTTTGGCTGAGGTTGCCGTGGCAGGTGAAGAAGGCTTCCAGGGTTTCGATTAGCCCGGCGTGCTGGCGCATGTCGTATTCTTCGAGTTTGCCGAGTGTTTGCGCTTTGAACTCGTTCAGTTTTTCTTTGTCGGATAGGCTGAGGATCAACTGGTAAACGCCCAGGTCCCCGATGTAAAGCGGTGTGTCTGTCTGAAGGCGGATAGCGAGGTCTAGCGCCTGGGCTGCATCGCGGTAGCTGTTACGCCATGTGCTGATGTCGCGGGCGACCTGGCCTAGCCCGATGGCGACGGCGGTATTCGGGTATTGTTGTTGTACTTCGGAGCTTAACGTCGTGGCGAGGCGCATGGTGTGGTCGATGGGGTTTTCCGGGTCGGTGGCATGGAAGATCAGAATTTCGCTTTCTTTTTCCCGTTGCCAGACGAGCGCCCTGGCCCGTTGCGCGGTCACAACGCCGTTGACGAGGGTTTCTAAACGGCGGGTGGAGGGGGTTTTTTCGCCCTGCCACGTTAGCACAATGGCGACGTGGACTTGGGTCATGTCATGCTCGAAGCGTTCGCCCTGCCGGATGGCTTCCTGCTGGCTGACGTCGCCAATCAGCAGTCGATCTAAGAACGTCCCGCGTAGGCGCTTTTCGGTATCGCTAATCGCTTTAGCTTTGGCCATTTCTAGGGCGACAGCGGCGGCCCCGTGTTCGGCTACGAGCGTATCAATGTCATCAAAGTCGTTTTCGGGGGCGATGATCGACAGGTAGCCGCGCCCAATGTCTTTGGTGATGATGGGTGCGACCAGCCGCGCTAAGCCTGGTGCGGAGATAGATTGCATGATGACCGGTTCGGCAATCTGGCTGACGCGGTGGCGGTCCTGGAGATCGACCGGTAGCGTGTTGAGCTTGCGGATATTGTTTTCGATTTCATCCCAATGGGCGACTAAGCCAGGTTGAACGGTGCTGTAAATGATACGCAGGCGTTTATCCTGGACAATCACGGATTTACCGGTAAGCCGTGCGATGGCACTGACCAATTCGCTGATGCCTTCGTTGCGGGAGGAGATTTCGGTCAGTTGGCGGTAAATTTGTGTGCCGCGCCGTTCGAGCTGGCCATTGCGGTTTACCAACAGGCTAACGACGGCTTTTTCTACGCTGCGGATGTGGCTACCGCCGGGCAATTTCAGGATGGGGAGGCCGTAAGCGTTGGCCTCGGCGATGGCGGGATGGCTGACCTCATCACTTAGCACGACGGCGGCGGCGGCGTTATCTGCTGCCCAACGGATAATCTCCAGATCGCCGCGTTGGTTGTTGTCGGCATCGGCTGGGGCCACCAGGATGATCTCGTTTTCTTGAGCGACTTTGGGAAGCATCACGCGGTTGGCGGGGTAGACAATGGTAAACCAGCTTACCGGGTGCGCGAGTAGGCCGTCGCCGGCAGCGACTCGAGTCCCCAACGGGAGCGCGAGCTTCCGAATATCTTCGACCGTGATCTCCTGATTTTGCTGGCTCATGGGGTGTGTCCGCTAATTGTGGTGGGCCTTTGAAGTGATAAGTTTAATAATTTGTGGATAGAGGCGCAAGTTTAGGTTTCGCCAGTCAACAGCCCGAACAGGATAACGGCAGCGAACGCCAGCAGCGACAGGCCGGTTAAATCCAGGGTGGGGTCTACTAGCAGGTTAATTAGCCCAAACATGAGCAGCACGGTTCCGGTGAGCCAGGTGATCGGGCTGACGCGCCATCTTTTGCTGTATTGGTAAATGCCGGACGATAGCAGGACAATTGCGCCTGCCATTGGGATCAGCCAGTTGGGGGTGGTGGTGATGCCCAGGTTATCGCGGGCGATGTTGATCCCGGCGAAGATCAAGACCAGAAGAAACCATGTGACCCGTTCAATTTTTTCTTCTGCCTTCGATTTACGACCTCGGCGTGCCATAAGGTATCCGTCCTATTCGTTGGTTAAAACACGGGTTTATCATATCACAAACTTGTTTGTTCGATAGCCTGACGATTGGCCCACGCTGGCTAGCGCAGGCTGGATCATCGCCGTTCGATTGACTACGATCTGGCATCTATATGATAGGTAATCGAGGTAGCACCGATGAAACGTTCTTTGATGTATAGTGCGCTGATGATGTGTAGCCTGTTATTCGGCGTGGTGATGATCCCTGCCCAAGACGACCCGACTGCGACCATGGGCGCATCGGACGTGGTGGTGACGGCAACGCCCGCCCCGACGGAAGATTGCGAGATCGATTTTTTCTCGGAGGTATTAGAACCGACATCGTGCCCAAGCGCGGACCCAATAGAGACCGAAGCGGCGTTCCAGCGGTTCGAGTATGGGTTTATGTTGTGGACGGAGGCCGACGATCAAATTCATGTGATGCACATCACGCAGGGCGAGGCGATGTGGTTACGCACACCAGACCCGTACATCCCCGGCACACCGGAACGTGATGATGCTTGGCCGGAGCCGCAGCCGCCGCAAACTGTCCAACCCCGTTTAGGGTTTGGGGAACTGTGGCGCGGAAATGATGCGCTGCGCGAGCGCATCGGGTGGGCGGTGCAAGAATGGGAATCGGTATATACAGCCCGTGTACAAACGACAGTTGATGGTACAATTTACATCGTCGGCCCAGACGATAGCCTCTTCGAGTTACTAGCAGATGGGACGGCGTGGCATTTGTACCGATAACCGATAACGGAAAGTAACACTCGATGACAGATACCATTCGACGGGTCGGTATTTTGACGGGGGGCGGCGATGCCCCCGGCTTAAACGCGGTGATCCGGGCGGCAGTGTTGACCGGGCATAATCAGTACGGTTATGAGATGGTCGGCATACAAGATGGGTTCGATGGGTTGATGAATGACCTGCCGCTGGTGGCGTTAACGCCGCAGCGTGTACGCGGGCTGCATATGCGGGGTGGGACGATTCTTGGTGCGGCGAGCCGGGGCAGCCCGTTTGAACAACTGGTGAAACAAGCGGACGGTACGATCCAGACGGTAGATGTGTCTCACGAGGCGATTGATCGGCTGGCGGCATTGGGGATCGACGCGCTGGTTGTGGCGGGGGGGGATGGCACGATGGGGATTTGTCATTTGTTAGCGCAGCAGGGGGTGAAGATCGTGGGTGTCCCTAAAACGATTGATAAGGACGTTGGCGGGACGGATGTTACGTTCGGGTTCGAT
Source organism: Anaerolineae bacterium (assembly GCA_034437355.1). GTDB lineage: Bacteria > Chloroflexota > Anaerolineae > Aggregatilineales > Phototrophicaceae > DAOTTY01. Next base: position 3,693 of record DAOTUA010000083.1, read on the forward strand.
ACGGCGGTTTCGACAGCGACGGAAGCGTTAGATAAGCTCCAGACCACCGCCGAGAGCCATCACCGGGTGATGGTGCTGGAGGTGATGGGTCGCGATGCGGGCTGGATTGCGCTCACGGCGGGGGTGGCTGGCGGGGCGGATGTCATTCTGATACCGGAAATCCCGTTTCGGCGTGAGCGCATCTTTGAGAAAATCCGTGCGCTGAGCGTGTCTGGGCGGCGTCATAGTTTGGTTATTGTGGCGGAGGGGGCACATCCGCAGGATGGGGAGCAGGAATATTATATCGGTGACGAAGGCGATTCATCGGCCCGGTTGGGTGGGATGGGGGAGATCGTCGGGGGGGCAATCGCGGTGGGGCTATCGGCAGAAGTGCGGGTGACGGTTTTGGGGCATTTGCAGCGCGGCGGGCAACCGACTGCCCGCGACCGTTGGCTTTCTATGCGATTCGGGGCGATGGCGGTTCATTTTGTGGCGGGCGGCAAATGGGGGCAGAT
>DAOTUA010000084.1:0-22417 GCA_034437355.1 Anaerolineae bacterium
TTTGCAAGCTCATCCCCGTCCCGGGTGTCAGTTCCTTGAGTATACTGTACACCCGGGTTATCTCTAACATACAAGGGGTTGGGGTGAGGGCTGAGTAGTTACACTTTTTCTGGCAAAAAGGGGGGGATGAAACCCCACAATATCCTAATCTCTACCGGAGTTGTTACCCCCGCATAACCTAATCAACGGCCTGTAACCCTAACTGGGGGATGGACGGTAACGCCTCCTGATATAGCCAACTATCAAAAAAGGCGGATAACTCCTGTTCGCTGACCTCCTCTGCCACCCGTATAAAATCGTCGGTCGTAGCGACACCACCACCGAAGCGATCCAGATACGTTTGCAAGATGTCGAAAAAGATCGCATCCCCCACATCGAGTCGTAGCGCATGGAGCGTAAGCGCCCCGCGTACATAAACACCCCGGTTAAACAAGTCGTTCGGCGCTGGTGCGCCTAGTGTCGCACCGGGGAGGATAAACGGACTCGCTGCGACCGCATACTCGCGCACAATCATATCGTCGCGGGCCTGTTGGCTGTAAGCGTGTTCGATCCATAGCCATTGGGCATACGTCGCGAACCCCTCGTTAAGCCAGATGTCACGCCACTGCGCCGGGCTGACGTGATTCCCGAACCACTGGTGCGCCAACTCGTGCGCAATCACCGATTCCGCTCGCGCCCCACCAAATAAAATGCTACTCCCATACATCGACAGTGTTTGCGTTTCTAGCGCAAACGGAATCATCGTTGGCACCACCACCGACCCGTACACCTCAAACGGATACGACCCGAAAACCGTTTCAAAGTACCGCATCATCTCTGGTTGGCGCTGGAACACCTGGGATGCTTGCTCGGCACTATCGGTTGGGAAGTAATTCCGAATGACCAGCCCGCTAGCCAGCGTTTGTTCCTCGGTCATGAAATCGGCAATTTGTAGCGTCGATAGATAACTGGCCATCGGGTCGGACGCTTCCCAGATGTAGGTGTTACGCGCTTCGCCGGGGATAACCGCTTGTAATGTCCCATTGGCTGCCACAACGAACGGCTCTGGCACACTCACACGGAAGGTATACGTTGCTTTGTCCTGTGGGTGATCGTTGACCGGGTACCAACTCGCCGCACCGGATGGCTCGTTAGCCGCATACACCCCGCGTCCGTAGTTATTCCAACCCATTTCAAATGGGATAGCCTGTGTCTGGACCGGTTGCGGTTGTCCGCCGTACTTAATCACCGTAATAAACGGCTCGCCCTCCGCCAATGGCTCGACAGGTGTGATCGTCAACTCGCGCTCATCCCGCGAGAATGTCGCCGGCGTGCTGTTGACATCGACCTGCACGATCTCTAAGCCGTCTAAATCCAGGTTGAACGCGCTCAAGTCTTGTGTGGCGGTCATAGTCAATGTCGCGGTGCCGAGTAACAGGTTGGTTTCAATATCCACCATCAGGTCAAGCTCGTAATGTGATACATCGTACCCACCGTTGCCCAAGCCGGGATAATACATATCCCCCAAACCCGGCGACCCCGGCTGCGGGGCAGTTTGGGCGGCAGCACCCACTGCCAGTACCATCATCAAGATCATCATCCAACGTCTTAACATGCGACTTCTTTTCCTTTGTACATCCTGCATCATCCTAGCATAGCACAAGATCGGTACTGCTATTCCAAGGCCCACCGTGTAGAATCGGGCATATTGCAAAGCCGAGTTTTTACAGTGCGGGGACGCTATCCCCGTACCCCTGCAAAGGGCTGGGTAGTGCCCATTGATCAGCGATGTAACTTTGCAAGAACGCACCATGCAAATGGCGGCGATTTAATCATAAACCAGTGGTGATGATGCGATGCAAGTCCAACGAGAAAAACCGAAACCATCGCGCCGAGGTCGTGTATCGTGCCTGGGCTGTTTGGCGGTACTAGGTGCCTGTCTGTTCTTCAGCGTCTTGTCGTTGGTGATGGCGTTTATCTTACTGCGCGACCAAGTGACAACGGCAGCCCTCTCGCTGGCCGGGTTCCAAACCGAGGGCCAGACCGCCGTTATCCTGGCGACCAATGCGCCCGTTGTCCCCACCGCCCCCCCGATGACCAACATCAGCGCCCCGCCCAATTTTTCCGTCGCGGAAAGCCGCACGTCCCCAGAACGGATCACCCTACAGAACAACCAAGGCGTTAGCGTCCAGGCTGGCACCACCGCCGAGGGCGAGATGGCCACCATCACCACCACCGAGCGCGAGCTAGCTGCCTTATGCCAAACCTATACCAACGCTTGCGGGCCGCGTGGCATCACAGAGCAAGGCTTTACCATCCGTAACGCCAGTATCGACCTGTTCCCCGGCGGGGTCGTTGTCAATGCGGATTTTGCCGCGCCGAACCTGCCTGTTCCGCAAAACCTGGGGCTGGTGTTCCAGGTCGGCCCAACGGGGGATAACTTGATCCTGCGAGGTGTCGATGTCGGGGGGATGCTCTTTAGCCAGCCACCCGCCGAGCTTGCCGGTGTCGTCCAGACTGTACAGCAAGACCTGGATCGCATCGTACAAGAGGCGGTTGTTGATGTCGGGGGAGCCGGCTACTCGCTGAACCGTATCGTGATCGATGATGAAACCGTGACCCTGGTCCTAAAATGACACCCCAACCCGATTGGCACGCGCTCCGAACTGAAATGTTAGCCCTACTCCGGCAGATTGCCGCCAACGGCGATACCGTCAGTTACGGCGAGTTCGGGCGGATGCTCTCTACCCCGCTACACCATCGCAACCCGGCCCTATACGACCTGCTGCGCGATATTTGCTACGACGAACGCCAAGCCGGGCGACCAAACCTATGTGCGCTAGTCGTGCGCAAGTCCGATGGGCTGCCGGGTAAAGGCTTTTTTGAGTATGCCGCCCTAACTGGCGATGACGTAGACGACCCGCAAACCTACTGGCAACAGGTTGCCGGGGCCTGTTGGGATTACTACGCAAACAAGGACGGCACACCATGACACACATTCTGATCACCGGCGGGCGTGGGCGGTTGGGTCGGCAACTTACCGAACGCCTCCAGCATAACACCGCCTACACCGTAGACAGCACCGACTACGACACGCTAGATGTGACCGACTTTGCCGTCGTCCGTGATCACATGGTCGCTACCCGCCCGGATGTGGTGCTACATGCGGCGGCCTGGACCGATGTAGACGGCTGCGCGACCGACCCCGACCGCGCTATGGTCGTCAATGGCTTGGCGGCGGGCAACGTGGCAGCGGCGGCAACCGTGATCAATGCGGCGGTGTTGTACGTCAGCAGTAACGAAGTGTTCGACGGGCAACGGGCCGATGCTCCCTATTATGAATATGATCCGCGTCATCCGGCTAACCCTTACGGCTATAGTAAGTATGTCGGGGAATGTGAGGTCGAACGGCTCAACCCGAAACACTATATCGTGCGTACCTCATGGTTATTTGCACACGGCGGCAAGAACTTCATGCAGTCGATGATCAATGCGGCGGCGGCGGGGCGGTCGCTGCGGGTCGTCACCAACGAGATCGCCCACCCGACCTATACCAACGACCTGGCAGATGCCATCCTCCACCTGATTCAAACCCGGCGCTATGGCACTTATCATCTGGTCAACACCGGGGCCGCCTCTCGCTGGGATTTTGCCCGCTATATCCTGGATCGGGCCGGCTACACCGCAACACCCATCGAACGCATCAGCCAATCCCAATGGCCTCGCCCATCCACGCCACCGGCCTATACCCGCCTGGCCAATATTGCCGGGGCGCATCTGGGGATCCGCTTACGTCCCTGGCAGCAAGCGGTTGATGCTTTCCTACAGTGTGAGGGGTTGCTAGCCGATGCCCATGACGCCTGATGCGCCCATCCCGACCACACCGCAACCGGGCCGCCTCTCGGTGGTTATCCCCAATTGGAACGGGGCGCACTTCCTCCCGCCCTGCCTACAATCACTACAAGCCCAGTCCTACCCACACCTGGAGGTCATCCTGGCCGATAACGCCAGCACGGACGGCTCACAGGCTGTCGCACAACAACACTATCCGTCGATTAAGATCGTTCAACTACCAGAAAACCGAGGCTTTACCGGGGCCTGTAACGCCGGAATGCGGGCCGCTACCGGGGAGTTTGTCGCGCTGTTGAACAACGATACCGAGCTAGACCCCGGCTGGGCGGCGGCAGTTATCCGGGCGTTTGAGCAGGATGAGCAGATCGGCAGCGTTGCCAGCAAAATGCTACTGTTTGACCAGCGCGATCATATCCATACGGCGGGGGACTTGTTCACGCTGGATGGGCGAGCTATCAACCGGGGCGTGTGGCAGGCCGATACTGGTCAATACGATACCGTTGAGGATGTCTTTAGCGCCTGTGGCGGCTCGGCGGTGTATCGGCGGGGGATGCTGGATGATGTCGGGCTGTTGGATGACGATTTTTTCTTCTCCGGGGAAGATGTGGACCTGGGTTGGCGGGCACAGATGCGCGGCTGGCGCTGTCTTTACACGCCCCATGCCATCGTGTACCATCACCTTTCTGCAACTGGGGGAGGCGTCACATCGAGTTACTACGATGGTCGAAATCTGATTTTCATCCTGGTTAAAGATGTGCCTGGGTTCATCTGGCGCGAGTACGGCTGGCAGATACTCCGCACACAGCTTGGGCTGGCCCTGGGCGCGATACGCGCTTGGCGTGGCGAAGCTGCCCGTGCCCGGTTGCGCGGCATGATGGCGGGCGTCGTCGCCCTGCCGATGCTGTTCGGCAAACGCCGAGAAACCCAGAACCAGCGCACCTTATCGGATGGATGTATCCGGCAGCGGCTATCGTCATCAGACCATACCTGACACACAACGCAAATGGAGTAACCCATTTGAAATCGGAAAACCGACCTCTGCTATCTATCATTATCCCCGCCCACAACGAGGAGCGACGGCTACCCCTCAGCCTGACCAAGATTCACGCTTTCCTGGCTAAGCAGGATTACGACGCCGAAGTGATCGTAGTTGAAAACGGCAGTTCCGACCGCACAACGCAGGTCGTCGAAACCTTTGCCGATGAACACCCCTACGTGCGTTTGATCCAAGCCCAAACACGCGGTAAGGGGCTGGCTGTCAAACAGGGGATGCTGGCGGCCCGTGGCGAATACCGCTTTATGTGCGACGCGGATTTATCCATGCCGATAGAGGAACTAGCGAAGTTCATGCCGCCGCAGCTAGAAGGCTATGATGTGGTCATCGGCAGCCGCGAGGCAGACGGATCGCGGCGGGTAAACGAACCTGAATACCGCCATCGGATCGGGCGGCTATCTAATTTCCTGGTGAAGTTACTGGCGCTGCGTGGCTATGAAGACACCCAATGCGGCTTCAAACTGTTCACGAGAGAGGCCGCCGAGGACTTGTTCAGCGTCCAACGGACAAACGGGATCGGCTTCGATGTCGAACTGATCTTCCTGGCAGATAAACGTGGTTACAAGGTCTACGAAATGCCGATCACGTGGTACTTCGACCCAGAAAGCAAGATGCACCTTGTCAAAGATTCCCTTAAAATGATTGTAGAACTGTGGGAGATTCGCCAGAATTGGCGTAAGGGCATTTATGAGCAACAACCAACCACAACCAACACCGCCGCAACGTCGGAAAGATAGGACGGCAAGTATGGACTACGAAAACGAGTTCCTGGCGCAAGGGAAAACAATTATCATCGGTATGGACGAAGCCGGTTATGGGGCGTGGGCCGGGCCAGTCGTGGCGGGGGCAGTGTGCCTACCGTTCGATAACCCGCAGCTGAACACCGTCTTACATGGTGTTAAAGATAGCAAACAGATGACCCGCCTCCAACGAGAAGCCGCCGATGTCGTTATCCGGCAACATGCGCTTGGCTTTGGCACAGGGGAGGCCAGCCCACAAGAGATCAGCACCAAAGGGCTATCTATCGCCCTCTCACTGGCTTACAGCCGTGCCTATGAACAGTGTGTGCGCAAGCTGCAAGATGAAGCCGAGGTGCTTTTGATCGACGGTAAAAGTGCCTGGAAAGCCTTCGACCGCGACCATGTGATTGTCGAGCGCATCCCCAAGGGCGATACGCTCTCGCTTTCGATTGCCGCCGCAAGTGTGCTTGCCAAAGTATGGCGTGATGGCGTGATGCGCAAGCTCGGTGCAGCTTTCCCGGCCTATGGCTTCGAGCAGCATGTCGGCTATGGCACCGCCCGCCACCGCCACGCGCTAGAACGTCACGGCGTCCTAGATGACATCCACCGCCGCAGCTACAAGCCGATAGCCGCGTTAATAGACTGACCATCCGACCCCCTTCTATGTTGACACGGCCTAGCCTGTCGGTGATACTACTGCGCTGTGGAACCTTCCAACCGCATCAGACACGAAGGCAATAGCAACCTGTTATGAAGCTGGCACTTGTACACGATTGGCTTAACCAACGGGGCGGCGCAGAGGATGTTCTGGAAGTCCTGGTCAGCCTCTACCCCGATGTTCCCATCTATACCAGCATCTACCATAAAAAACAAATGCCCGCCGCCTATCAGGATTGGGACCTGCGCACCTTGTGGATCGACAAAATGCCCCTCATCCACCAACGCCACCAGCCCTATTTGCCCCTGTACCCGGTCGCCTGGGGCACAACCGATCTTTCCGAATATGATGTCGTACTGAGCAACAAAAGCGGGTTTTGCCACGCCTTCCAGCACGACGCCCAAACGTTACACATCTGCTATTGCCTGACCCCCACGCGCTACGTCTGGCAGTTCGATTCCTACCTCAACCGCGAGGGCTACGGCCCACTGGTCGGTACCGCCCTGCGCCCGATGATCGGCTTCCTACGCTTCTGGGATTTCGCCGCGACACGCGGTGTTCATCACTTTATCGCCATTTCTAAGGCGATCCAACAGCGTATCCGCACCTATTACAAACGCGACTCGCACATTATCTACCCACCCGTAGAAACCGACCGCTTCCAGCCGGCCCCATCCTATGACGACTATTTTCTTGTCGTCTCTCGGCTGATACCCTATAAACGTATAGATTTAGCGGTCCGGGCTGCTACCCAAATTGGCGCACCGCTTAAAGTCGGTGGGCATGGGCGGGCCATTGACGCGCTCAAAGCGGTTGCCGGCCCCACCGTGGAATTTCTCGGCTTTGTGCCAGACGACGAGCTAAACGACCTCATGGCACACTGCAAGGCGTTTATCTTCCCTGGTATTGAGGACTTCGGCATTACCCCTGTCCAGGCGATGGCTGCCGGGCGACCGGTGATCGCCTATGCTGGCGGCGGGGCGCTCGACTATGTGATACCGGGGCAAACTGGCGAACTGTTCCACACGCAATCCGTCGATAGCCTGGCCCGTGCGATGGAAACATTCGACCCCACCGCTTACGATTCCGCCGCAATCCGTGCTTTCTCCGAGAAGTTCGACCAACGTATTTTTCAACGTGAAATCATATCCTTTGTCGAACAGGCCAACCACGCCTACCGCCAACACCAACCGTTTAACTGGGAGCGCCCCACATGACGATACAATCTTTGCCGGTCGAGGGGCGATGGTTGGTGCGTACCCTGCTTCGGTGGTGGTATCTGGTGCTGATCCCGGTAGTGATCGTCTTCGGTTATGTGGGCTATGGGCTGTTAACCGCCCCCCCAGCGGCAGCCACCGGCTATACGACCGTCATCCGTTTTAGTGCCGCCCAAGCTATCGACGCGCTACCGGACCGCGAAGGCGATCTCCAGGATGTGTGGCTCTCCTCCGAACTCACTGTTAAGGCGCTCACGTCTTGGGCACAGACAACCAGCTTCAAGCGCGAGATCGCTAACCGGGTGGCTGCCGAGGGTATCACGTTCTCGCCGGCGGCGCTTGCCACTGCCGCCGACCACGAACGCAGCGTCGGGCAGTTGTTTATTAGTTGGCCGGACCGCGACGAACTCGAAGTGATGGCCGCCGCCGCCCTGGACGTACTGCGAGAGGACAGCAGCGCCTACTTCCCACAGTTTGGCAACCAGCCCGCCCAGGTAACCGTTCTCGATGACATTCAGATCATCGCCAACCCGCCTTCCCTCACTGCTACCGCCCGACCGCTGATTCAGCTTGGGCTGGCGCTTTTCTTGGGGTTGGGGCTGGCGTTCCTGGCGGAATACCTGGACCCGACGCTACGCGCAACAGATGAAATCGAACATTTAGGCTTAGAGGTTATAGCGAGCATACCCCGTGAGTAGTTTACCCACCTTTGATATGATCGATGCCACCTTATCCCAACTCGAACAGGCCCTACGTGTTTGCGGCCTACCGTTAACGCTTCGCAGTGATATTTACGAGAAGATCGGTGAGCGAGCCTGGCACGACATCTACCGAGTCACACTCCCACACCAGGCCCAACCGCTGATCGTGCGCTTGCGTAAAGCCTATGCCTATACCGACCACGCCGATAACTGGCACGCCGAGTATGTATCAACCAGCCTCTATTACAAGCAGGCCAACCGCGCTAGCTCTCATATCTGCCCAGAAACCTTCCTCTATCACGTCTCCGAAGAAATAACCTGCACCGTCGAAAGCTACATGGGCAAAAAACTAGACCTGGCAACGCTCGACCCCCCACTGGCACGGCGCTTAGGGCGGCAGATTGGCAGTATGATGTGCCAAATGCACCAGAAAAAGACGCACATCAAAGGAACCGGCGAACTCGCCTGGGATGGGGCTAACCTGTACGGTAAGCTCCCCCCACGCCATCCGCTACTCGCACAAAAGATCGAACAATCCTACAAAGAGAATATCCTGATGGCGCTCAGCGAACAGATCCCTTCCTTCGACCATCATCACGCACAACAAAAACTGGCTGCCGCGCTTACGCTACGTACCACCGACGAACCAACCGTGTTGATCAATCGCGACATCACGCCAGAGCATTTAACCATCCAACCCGGTAACCGCATCGGCATTATCGACCCGTACCCCTACCTTGGGAATGGAACGCGCTTCGCGGCCTGGTTTATCCACTGTTACCGCTTTTTGCTCCCCGCCTATGCCCCTACCCCCCGCTACCGACTGAAACGCTACGACAAGCACGCTCTCATCTTGGCGGAGATCGTAACTGGGTTTGAAAAAGGGTATATTCAGGGGGATGATGTGCTGGCACGTCATATTGCCGCCGAACGCTGGATGTGGACGCTCGAACAGGCTTATGATGACCTGGAGCGCCTGCAAAGCGGCCCCTTGACCCCCGCGCAGCAAGCCAAGCACGGCGCACCAGATGTTATCCGGCGTCGGCTTAGGCAGGCGCTACGCACACTAGAAAAATTGGCGTTTTAATCCCCTTATGCAAATCTATTTCATGGAGGCCCAATGGGATTCTTTAGCAGACGAAACGACCCCGACCCACACGATGACGAAACCGCCCACAACGAAGGCGATTCAGTCGCCCCGCCCGCACCCCCGATCACAGCCGATACCCCGCCGGAAAAAGCCGACCGTATATTCGATACCGCCCTCGGTGCCGGCTCCAACTTAGACGGTAGCCTGAGCAGCGACGGTAACGTCCGCCTGGATGGTGCCTTCAAAGGAACGTTAAACATCAAAGAAAATGTATTGGTTGGCGTAACAGCAGAGATCGAAGCGGACATCTCCGCCAAAAATATTACCGTCGCCGGGAGCGTTCACGGCGACCTCACCGGTAAGAAAATCCACCTGTTAGCAACCGCCCAGATTCGCGGCGATATTACCGCCGAGGCGCTGATCACAGAGGATGGCGCGTTTATCGACGGGCGCATTAGCATGATCGAGGCGGGCACGACCGACATCAGCACCGACACTGATACTTTTACCCCGGATGACATCGCCACCCCCGATGACGAAGACGCACCGCTATGATCCGTGTGTTATTTGTGTGCCTGGGCAATATCTGCCGTTCTCCGATGGCGGATGGTGTGTTCCGGCAGATGGTCGCAGATGCCGGCCTGGATAACCAGATCGAAGTGGATTCGGCTGGTACCGGGCGCTGGCATATCGGGGAAACAGCCCACCGGGGCACGCTTGCCGTCCTGGAAAAACACGGTATCGACTATAACGGGCGCTCGCGCCAGTTTAAAGCGGGCGATTTTGATCGATTCGATTATATCCTGGCAATGGATCGCTCAAACCTGAGTGACATCCAACGTATGGCGAACACAACCAACGCGCACATCGCGCTTTTCCTGAGTTACGCCAACCGCGCCGGTTTAACGGATGTCTCCGAAGTGCCAGACCCCTACTACGACAACCGTTTCGATTACGTCTACGATCTGGTTGAGATGGGAGCTAAAGCCCTGCTAGCTAAAATCCGGCAGGACCATAACCTATAACCCGCTGTCACCAGGCCACTAGGGGATGGGCGGGTTATTCCTGCTCGCCGGCCTTGGATGGGCTATCCCCGCCAGCGATACGGCGCAGCACATCAAACCAGAAGGGCGCACCCTGTGCCACCGCAATCGCGGTGATAAACAGCCCGGTGATTTTGCTTAACACAAACCCTAGCCACCCCTCGGACGTGATAGCAAACATCCGATATAAATTGCGGCTGTCGGTTAAGGGGTCGTAAACCGTGATGGCTTGCCCTGCGCTGGTCTCAAGCTCATTCACATTGCCGGGGAGCGTAAAGGTCCAGCCAATCGGCAGGCGTAGTTGTAACAACTGGTTCAGCGTTTCTTGTGCCGCCTCATAGCTATCAATTAGCGCCTGCGTGTTATCTGGCTCGGTGTCGTCGGTGTCGTCGCTGTCTGCTTCTCCGACGGCTACCGTTGTTGGCACCGAGATAACGTTCCCTTCCTCATCGAAAAAACGCGATAAATCGGCGGATTGAGCCGCCTGAGCCACGCTGGTTCGTAACGTCTCGTCGTTCCACAATGTCAGCGACAGGTGAATCGAGTCAATATTGAGCATTAACGCCAACACCAACCCCACCCCCAACGATAAATACTGCATAAACGTAGCGTACCACTGCGAGGTTTGTTCCATCCGGTTGTTAAACCAATCTTCTATGGCGAGTTCCGCTTCTTTGATCGTCCCCACACCGGATAAGATCGTTTCCATCGCCCGCTGGAAGGCGCGGTTCTCGACATTACTTACGCCGTCCAACACCATCAGTAAGCCGGTGTTGCCCGCCTGGTAATTTTTCAGGGCGGCTTGTAACGGGCTTAGGGTTCGCAACATCGCGCGGCGGTCGGCGCGTCCGGGCGGTTGCAGTTGGGTGATGGTTTCGTGTAGCTGTGTCAGAACCGCATTGGCTTCTTTCGGATTGCTGACGCTCACCTTGAGTTGATTGGTAATATCCAATAGTTTGGCGCGTTCTTCCGTGTCTTTGACCATGCGAATTGCCGAGTACAGGTTCAAAAATGGGTCGCTCAGCACATTGATCATCGCTTTTGCAAATGTTTTGGGGTCTACGTTGCTAACACGGGCGGTTTCCATCTCTTTTATGTCGGCCTCATCCCGCCTTTTATCGCTGCTTTTCGGCTGGATCATGCCGATGACCGGATGCGCTAACAACGTTTTTTGCAATTGCTCATCAAATATGATGCGCTCAATACGGGTGCGTAGTTGCCTGGCGCGGATGTTCAGCACATTTGCAATAATCGTGTTGATCTGAGAAACAAGCAGGCTCAACAGGATGTAAACAAACACCAACCCGATAATAACTTCTAATATGGCAGAATTTAGCATAAGGCCATCCTTCTGTAAACAAACGTGACACAAACTAGTACCGTGTCATTCCAAACATGATGGATTGCGCAGAGGTTTGGCGTTACCAAACACAGGGCTTGATTCATCAAGCCCCGACAATGATGCCATCAAAACTAAAGCCTAGTTTAGCATCGAATCCCTCGGTTTGCCCAATTGTCCTGTTATGGACGCTAGCACATGCTATAATCCACCCCAATTGACCGATTCATTATCAAGGGAAGTGATATGGCTTATCAACACATCGTGACACCCGATACAGGCGAGAAGATCACGGTTAAAAACGGTGAACTGCAAATCCCGGATCATCCGATCTTGCTGTTTATCGAAGGGGACGGCATCGGCTACGACATTATGACGGCCTCCAAACGTATCTGGGATGCGGCGGTCGAAAAAGCATACGACGGTCAACGCCAGATTAGTTGGATGGAAGTTTACGCCGGGGAGAAAGCCGCCGGTATTTACGATGGCGATTATATGCCGGAAGAAACGTTCGAGGCGCTGCGCGAGTTCAAAGTGGGGATTAAGGGTCCGCTAACGACTCCGGTTGGCGGCGGTTTCCGTAGCCTTAACGTGACACTGCGCCAGGTGCTAGACCTGTACAGTTGCATCCGCCCGGTGCGTTGGTACCAGGGCGTGCCAAGCCCACTCAAGCAACCGGATGATGTGGATGTGGTGATTTTCCGCGAAAATACGGAGGACATCTACGCTGGGATCGAATTTGAGGCCGGTACGGAAGAATGCGACAAGCTCGAAAAATTCCTACGGGAAGAACTCGGCGCAACCAATATGTTTGAGGGCGCAGGCCTTGGCATCAAACCGATTAGCGAGTTTGCAAGTAAGCGACTCATCCGGGCTGCCATTCAGTACGCTATCGAACGGGGCCGCGAGTCTGTGACGCTCGTCCACAAGGGCAATATCCAAAAGTTCACTGAAGGTGCGTTTGTGCGGTGGGGTTACGAACTGGCTAAGGCGGAATTCCCAGACGAAACGATCTCGTGGCAAGAAGTTGCCGATCATCACGATGGCAATCTGCCGGACGGTAAAATTCTCATCCAAGACGTTATCGCGGACATCATGTTCCAGAAGATGTTATTGCGCCCAGCAGAACACGACGTGATCGCCACGACCAACCTTAACGGCGATTATCTCTCAGACGCGCTCGCGGCGGAGGTCGGCGGTGTGGGGATTGCACCGGGCGCTAACATCGGTGATGAGATCGCGCTATTTGAAGCGACCCACGGCACCGCGCCCAAGTACACCAACCAGGATAAAGTGAATCCCGGCTCACTGCTGTTTAGCGGCGTGATGATGCTTGAGCATCTCGGCTGGTTTGAAGCCGGCGAGTTGATCACCAAAGCCTACGAAGTAACGCTAGCGGAAAAGATCGTTACCTACGACTTCGCCCGCCAGATGACCGACGCAACCAAGGTGGCGACCTCCGAGTTTGCCACGCGCATTATCGAAAACATGGATCGCATTTAGGGCTACAATGGGGGGGGGCTTGCACACCCTCCCCTTAGCTATGATTGTTAGCTGTTATCCTTGCTCAGCGCGTCCTCTAGCGCGTGCCAGGCCAGCGTTGCGCACCGTATCCGGTTTGGAAACTGCCGCACCCCACCGAGTGCCTCTAGTTCTTCCATCGCTTCATCGTCAAATAAAAAGTCGATGTCGGTATCCATCATCTTACCCTGGAAATCCCGCATGATCTGATGTGCCTGCTTGAGCGTTTTCCCGGTGATCAAATCCGTTAGCATCGACGCGCTCGCCTGGCTGATAGCACACCCACGTCCGTTAAATTTTATAGCGGTGATGGTCTCGTCGGATACAACCAATTGCACCGCGACGGTGTCGCCGCAAGTCGGATTCAGGCGGTGGGCGGCGTGGGTATGACCGTCTAATTCGCCGTAATTGTGCGGGTGCTTGGCGTGATCTAAGATAACTTCTTGGTATAGCGATCCTAAATTCATATCCCGAAAATCTCCTTCGCGTTTTCTAATGCCCCGACCAACACATCAATATCGTCGGGCGTGTTGTAAAAGTACAGGCTGGCGCGGGCGGTCGCAGCAATATCATAGCGACGCATCAACGGTTGGGCGCAGTGGTGCCCCGCCCGGATAGCCACCCCGTGCTGGTCTAAAATGGTCGATAGATCGTGCGGGTGAACCCCGGCCATGGTGAAAGAGATCGCCCCGACGCGCTCATCAGCCTCGCCGTAGATGCGCAACCCGTCGATCTGCCGCAGTTTGTCCAGCGCCAACTGCGTGAGTTGCTGCTCGTAGGCTTCGATCTTGTTCATGCCTATCTCGGATAGATATTCTACCGCCGCCCCCAGCCCGATTCCCTGCGCAATGCTGGGCGTCCCCGCCTCGAACTTGTGCGGAATGTCCGCGTAAGTCGAATGATCCATAAACACCTCATAGATCATATCCCCACCCCCCATAAACGGGTCCATCTGCTCGAATAATTCCCGCCGCCCCCACAACACGCCGATCCCGGTCGGGCCGCACATCTTATGGCTAGAAAACGCCATGAAATCGACATCGAGCGCCTGCACATCTACCGGCATATTCGGCACGGACTGAGCCGCATCTAGCAGCACCAGCGCCCCGGCAGCGTGCGCCGCATCTGTGATCTGCCGCACCGGGTTGATCGTGCCTAGCACGTTGGAGACGTGCATAAAGCTAACCAACTTCGCCCCGTCCAGCAACGCATCCAGCCCGGTTAAATCCAGCGTCCCAGCATCCGTCACCGGGATAACGCGCAGGTCGATCCCCATCTGTGCTTTGAGCATGTGCCACGGGACCAGGTTACTGTGATGTTCCATTTCCGTGATGACCACCACATCCCCCGCTTTCAGGAATTTACGCCCCCAGCCATACGCCACCAGGTTGATCGACTCGGTGGTATTGCGCGTGAAAATGACCTCGGCGCTCTCCGGTGCGTTGATGAAGCCCGCTATCAGTTGGCGGGCGTTCTCGTAGGCGTCGGTGGCCCGTTCGCTTAGCGTATGGATGCCCCGATGAATGTTAGCGTTATATTCTCGGTAGTAGGTGTCTAGTGCGTCGATCACATACGTCGGTTTCTGAGACGTGGCGGCGTTATCCAGGTAGATTAACGGCTTGTCGTTGACCGTCTGCGATAGCGTCGGAAAATCTTGTCGGAGCATTTGCATCTGTTAAGCCTCATTCGCTTTCAACTGGGCGGCGGCATCTTCTAGCGCCCGCCGGATGACGACCTCCGCCATTTGTTTTCTATAGTTGGCACTACCCAGGTAATCATCCGGTGGATGCACCACATACGGGACCTGTGCCGCTTGTTTTTGGATGCGCTCGGCGGTTAGTGCGTGGTGATAGACATCGCCCAACGGCAACGCCTCGATCACACTGTGTTCAGAAACACCCGCTAGCGCGGCGAAAGCGTGTGTAACGTGGCCTGCGTCATCCAACCGGATATGCACCACTCCGTTAATAATGGGGTCTCCGGCGGGGGTACGGGCGATGTGCGCCGCCCCTAGCACGTCACGCGCCCCCATCAGCGGGATTTGTAGCGCATGGATCAACCCGGTTGCCAATGCCGCCCCATGCTCCCCAGCGACCCACGCCGATTCTGCTAGGGAAAAAGTTTTCGCTTCGCTGCCGGGCCGGGTGTGTACGATAGAAGCATCCAAGGCGACAAGCGCCGTCAACCACTCTAACGGCGGGCGATCCACCGTAAGCGTTTCTAGCACGCTGGTATTGTTGCGTACATTAAGCGGCACCGTGCGGGTAATCGCCCGTTTGAGCGCGACCGGGACGGCCTCGTGCGTTACAACCGTCTCTAACATCACCGCCCCGCCAATATGCAGCCGATCCGATGTGACCTCAATCCGAGATAAATCCGGCACTTGCTTCAAGTCGATAACCATTTCGTGCGGGAAATCCAGCACGCCCAGGGCCAACGCCCCGCCTGCTAGTGGGTACGCCCCTGGATGGCGAGTGAATATCCCTAACGCCTCATCTAGTGTGGTGGGGCGGATAACCTGTTTTGGGTTGCTCATAGTGTCCTCTCGGTTGGGTGATCCATAACGCAGCGGATTACCATTCATTATAGCCGGGGTTCGGGCCGAATTTCAACGTGGGTAAGCCGCCAGCACCGCCGGGACCGGATCGAACGACGATAATAGCTGCTCTGTTTCCCCGGCCCGCACTTGTAACAGGGTCGAGCCGCCGCCGTCCAGGTTCAGCGCGTCGGTTAGCTCCAGGTCGGAATGAACCAGGAAGTCCGCCATATCCAACAGCGTGATCCCACCGAATGTGGTTACCAAGATCACCACGCGCCCATCACGATCTTGCCCGATCACGGTTCGCCGTGTGCTGCGATCCGGGCGGGTATCATGATACGATTGCTGCCCATCCGTAACCAACATCGGGAACGCCTGCACCGCCTGGTCGTATTGCTCACCAGCGTAAGGCTGCACCAGGTTGCTTTGTAACCCCGGTAAGCCATCCTGTATATAAAACATGCCGCCCCGCCGCCGATACGGATCGCCGTACTGCACGCCATCCGCAAACAACGTCCCTGTGATGCGATCATCGCTATCGAAAAAATTCGTGTTCACAATGACCGCCGCCGCCGGCAGGTTGTCGGCCCACTCGGATAAAAACTGGGCTTGCCCCGGCTGGTAATGCACCCGGAACTCAACCTGTGTGGGGTTGATCCGCAGGGCGGTTATCCGTACTAAAAAGCCACTTGATGGGCGGTAGACGCGCCGTTCGATGCCGGGGGCCAGCCGTTCCCAGTCTGCATCCGAGAGGCTTGTTAGCGGCGGCGTTGGGCTAGGTTGGGCTGTTTGTATCGCGCAGCCGGTCAGCCAGAGGCATACCCCCGCCAGGTAAGCCGGGTTTAACGCCCGGCGGCGGGCCATCGCTAACAACCGCCAGAACCCCGCCTGCCGCCAACGCCAGTAGGCTTTCCGTAGCCGGAAGTGGTCGGGGGTGTCGGGGGGATAGTGGGGCATAGCCAGGAACCTTACGCTTGTCAAAATAAGGGGTGCGTGCTAGGATTAAAAGGTGAAATTTAACAATATGGGTGGTTAGCTCAGCTGGTTAGAGCGCACGGTTCACATCCGTGAGGTCAGGAGTTCGAGTCTCTTACCACCCACAATCCAAGTGAGGTCGCTACTGCGATCTTTTTTGATCGCTTGTTAGTCGGTATCCTCATCAAACAAGCGGCTGATCTCATCTTCCCACACACTATCTAATGGGTCGAACACGACTTCATCATACCCATTGGATAACCGGTCTAGGTAGCGTTTAATACCGACCTGGGGCACACGCTGATCGAGTTCTTCGATCTTGGCGGTAACGGACGCCTCCAACTCGGCATCTTTAGCTTCCAAGTCGGTCAGGTCGATATTTAGCCGTAGCATATGCTTGACCCGGCGCATGACATCCAGCCACGCCTTGAAATCGTTCTCCACCCGAAAGCCATTCACCGCCTGCGACAAATGCGAAAAATCGTAGGTGGGGACGAACGCATATAACCCCACATACGGCATGTCGCGGTCCGCTGCCCGGCGGCAAATATAGCTGCCGACACTGGCCCCGCCCTGATAATTCGATACCACC
Source organism: Anaerolineae bacterium (assembly GCA_034437355.1). GTDB lineage: Bacteria > Chloroflexota > Anaerolineae > Aggregatilineales > Phototrophicaceae > DAOTTY01. The sequence continues at coordinate 17,301 of DAOTUA010000084.1, forward strand.
ATCTGGAGCGTTTCCTCAAGTTCTGTTCGTAGCGACCGCTGGCTGTAGATCGTGTGTATCTGACGATGTTTATCGTAGGGCACCTCCGCATAGACACCAGCGACGCTAATGATCCGTGTCACGTTGAGTTGTGCTGCTACATCGAGCAGGTCATTGGCGTAACGTTCCATATCCATATGAGGCTCATCGCCCAAAAAGATCACCAACCCGCGCCCGTCGAACTCGGTATAGTAAAACGTATTCTGTTTGGTTTCTAAAGATTCCGGGAAGCCCTCATCAAAAGACACCACCGGGCGTACCAGGTCGTGAGTTCCGGGTATCTGGAACAGGTAGAACCCATCCGGGCTAAGCTCGCCTATTTTGCGAGCGTCATTCTCTTGGATAATGTATCGGGGAAGCAGCGACGATAACGACCCGGCATCAGCCCACTGCCGCCAACCACACAACATGAACATCTCGTTGGCGTTGGGTTTTTCCGTCAAATTTACTGCATGAGTCATAAAAGGCCCCTGTTGATCACATCAGCATGACTCTCATTGTACGCTACCCCCCATCACATATCGAATGATCCACACAAGAAAATCGTTAAAAAATGTGTGTATCATATACGTTGGAATTTCAAAAACAACTCGGCGGCCAAGCCCGTAAGCCGTTATTGCCCAACTCGATTTTAATTGTACCTATGCCTATGCTATCATACGCGCTATAATTCTGTTTAATTTGTATACTAAAGTTATTTTATATTCAACGCTTTCGTAAAATCCCCAAAATAATTCAAAAAAAAGATTATTCCAAAGCCTGTAAAACAATTACGAGCATTTACGAAATCAGATAGCATATGAGGAGGTTAAGACCTAGCAATAAATGCGTTGGTAGGTCTAGTCTATATATGGCGAAACACAAGTTACGCATTATCCCTATTGGCGGCTGCGGTGAAGTCGGCAAGAACATGACCGTATTTGAGTACGGTAACGAAGCAATTATCGTAGATACCGGGATCATGTTCCCGGCAAATGATATGTTCGGGGTCGATTACATCATCCCCGATTACACCTACCTACGTGAACGCGGAAAAGACCTGAAGATTCACGGTATCCTTTACACGCACGGTCACGAAGATCATATCGGTGCCGTGCGCCACGTCATCGAAGAATTCCCGAACCTGAAACTTTACGGGACAAAGCTCACCGTCGGGCTACTAGAGGTGAAATTGCAAGAAACCAACCTGATGGATAAAGCCCAACTAAACGTGATCGAAGCCGGGGATGAAGTCCGTTTGGGGCCGTTTGTCGCGCACAGCTTCCATGTGTGCCACAGTATCCCTGGCTGTGTCGGCTTCGGCATTGAGACCCCGCACGGGATGATCGTCTACACTGGCGACTACAAGTTCGACAATACCCCTGTTGATGGTAAAAAGCCGGATTATGCCCGGCTTGCGGAGTTCAGCCAGAAGGGGGTACGCTTATTGATGGGGGATAGCACCAACGCGATGTCTAATGGCTGGACACCCTCGGAAAGTGTCCTCAATGCCGGTTTCGACCGTGTATTCAGCGCCGCCAAGGGCCGGATTATCGTGGCAACCTTCGCTTCACTGATCAGCCGCGTGCAGCAGGTTGTCTGGGCGGCGAAGAAATACAACCGTCGCATTGCCTTTGCCGGGTACAGTATGCGCCGTAACGTGGATATGGCGATAGAACTGGGTATCCTGGATGTACCCGAAAATATGATTATCGAACTCAACCAGATCGATGATTTTCCCAATAGTCAGATCACCATCATGGCCACCGGCTCACAGGGCGAACCGTCGGCTGTGTTAAGCCGTATGGCTGCCGGGCGGCATCGCCTCACCGTGTTCAATGACGATACGATTGTGCTATCCTCTCACCCCATCCCTGGTAACGAAGAAATGGTCGCCCGCATCATCAACGACCTTTTCCGGCGTGGGGCGAATGTGGTCTACGATTCGCTAGAGGACGTTCACGTTTCCGGCCATGGTAACCGCGAAGAACTGCGGCTGATGCTCAATCTGACGCGGCCCGAATACGTCGTGCCCGTCCATGGTGAGCTACGGATGTTGCGCGCCCATGCCGATTTAGCTGTCGAGAGTGGCGTGCTGCGTGACAAGGTGATAGTTGCCGAAAACGGAACGATGATGGAACTAGATGAAAAGGGGCTGAAAATTGTCGAACGTGTGCCCGGTGGGTATGTGTTCGTAGATGGCAGCGGTGTCGGTGATGTCGGGCGGACGGTCCTTCGAGATCGCGAAATTCTCTCGCAAGATGGATTTTTGATTGTGGTGGCTGATGTCAATGTACGCCAGCACCGCCTATTGCACGACCCGGAGATTATCTCGCGTGGGTTTGTGTACTTACGTCAGGCCGGGCACCTCATCGACAAGATCACCGCTACCGTCGAAGAAACCGTCCGCGATGCGAACGGGGCCAACCGAGATACCCTGCAAGAGAAAATCGAAGATAAGCTGGCGCAAATGCTCTACCACGAAACCAAGCGCCGCCCGATGGTGTTCTCGATCGTCAACGACCGTTAGCCTCTCGCCACTAGCTAGCCGCAAAAAATAAATGCCCCCTTTATGCGGGGGCGTTTTGATCCGCTATTTCATAGTAACGACTCAGGTAGAGATTAGGCTGTCACGGGGTTTCACCCCAAACCCCACCCCTTTTTCCAGAAAAAGTGGACAAAAAGCATCCATTTTGTCATCCAAGATGAAGGTTTAGACGATTTTCACAAAAAATAGGCGCTGTTGACGTTTGAAATTTCGATCTCGTTAAAGACCACAACGGTTCAGCACGCTGAACCCCGACAATCACCGGGTTTTTGCGTAAATGTCAACACAACCTATTTATTACAACTCAGGGACTTCGCTTGAACACACCCAGAGCAGAGGTGAGCATGGCCAAAGGTGGTAAAAACCCCTCCCTCCCGCCGCCAAAGCGGGGATAGTGGGGGAAGAGTGGCGCTTTAGCGCCGGGGCGGGGGGCAAGCTGAGCAGTTATCATTTCAGATACTATTCACCGGAGGGGGCGAGGTGGTTGATGTGGTTGTCGGTGGCGGTGACGGCGTAAGCGGGGCGGTCGCGTTTGGGTCTGGGGTATATGAGGGTGACGGTGTGAACGTCGGCGTGGGGGTGAGGGGGGTCACTGTAGGCAGCGGGGTAGGCGACAGTGACGGCGTAGGGGTAGGCCGTAGCGGGCTAATAATATCATCGCGCATGTAGCCCGCTTCGATGCGTGTCGTTGCCGGGCGCACATCGACCAGATACCAATCGCTATCTGGCACACGGCGTATCACGCAGACGATGCTGCCCTGTTCGACCACCTCAAGGATCGGCCCGTCGATGTTCGGCGTCCCCCGGACAATCGCACTCGGGACCATCACCTCCCAATCTTCGCAGTCTGGCACCGGTGTAAATGATGGGATTAACGTTGGGGTGGGGATCGCGTTCGTCGCCGCCTGAATTGCGGTCGCAGTGGCGCGGCTGCTGGCCTGTTGTGTGGCTTCCACCACGCCTAGCCCCCCCGTTCGGATGTAGTCACGCAGGCCAAGCGTGAGGTAATAGCCGCCCAGGATAATTGCGATGGTTGTCAGGAAAATAAACCAGGTTGGGGTCGTATTGTTGTTTGTGCCCATCTGTGCCACCTACTTCACTACCAGACGCTACCGGTTCATTCTATCCGCAGAGCGCCTGCGTATACGCTTACCGCCTTAACCGTGCAATTGATTGTAAAGCTGCTTCTGGTATATCATGCGGCGCACCCGCAAAAACATAATACTAGAGTTTATCGGCTTAAACAGAATGTCGTCGGCCCCAGCTTCGATGATCCGTTCGACGTTTTCTTTGTCTTTATAGCCCGTTACCATCAACACCGGGATATGCCGGGTCGCTTCGTTCTGCTTAAGCGCCGCGCAGGTTGCGTAGCCGCCCATGCCGCGCATCCGCACATCCAACAGAATTAAATCGGGCGGATGGTGCGCTACTTCTTCCAGGCCGCGTTCGCCGCTTGCTGCTGTACGCACCTGATAACCTTCGCTTTCCAACTGGATTTGCAGCACCTCCAAATTAAGATCGTCGTCATCTATCAGTAAAATCCGTGCCTGTGCGTCCATTAAACTGATACCTTTTGCGCTCCCGTTATCTGCTATGGGCATTGTAACAGACTTTGCCACATCTGCCCTTTGCGTATCGCTACGACCGACTGAACTTCAGTCTTGGATGACAAAATATGATAATTTTGTCCACTTTTTGTAATGCGTGATGGGGTGTGGGGTGAAACCCCACGATAGCCTAATCTCTACCTGAGTCGTTACGATTCAAGTTACTTAGAGGCGCGAAACGGCAATTCCACTGTCACGCTTGTTCCCTCCCCAAGCTCACTTTCGATACGAATCGCCCCGTTCATCGCCTTGATCGCATTTTCCACAATCGAAAACCCTAACCCCGTCCCGCCCACAACGCCAATGTTGCTTGCTCGGTAAAACGGACTTAACACCTGCTCGATCTCATCGGCTGGGATGCCGATCCCCTCGTCTGTCACCCGGATCAGCAGCGTTTGCTCATGTATCGTCAGCGTGCAGTCAATGGCGCTGCCGGGGTCACTGTACTTAGCGGCATTGGTCAACAGATTAGACAAAATATATTCCAGCAAGCGCGGGTCAAGGTCTAATCGCATCGTTTCGGGCAACGGGTGGAACGTGATCGGACGTTCGGTAATCGTTTCCAGGTTCGTAACGGTTGTTCCGACAACTTCATTGATATTCACCGATACGACATCCTGACCAAACGGTAAGCCGTCTTGGAGAATGACGGTATTAATGTTTTCCATGATCTCCGTCAGGCGCTCTACCTGTTTTTGAATGTTAGCTAGGCGGCTTTGCTTTTTGGCCTCCGATAAGCGGTCTGCATAATTTTTGAGCAGATCGCTAGAGGATTGAATCGACGCCAGCGGTGTTCGTATCTCGTGCGAGAGCGTCAGCATAAGCTGATGGCGCAACGCATTAAGTTCTTTATCCTTCCGAAGCGAGATCAGGCGGCGTTCCTGTTCGGCGCGGTACTGTTCCGCTTGGTGACGGGCGGTGATGTCGATGAAAATGAACAGTAC
>DAOTUA010000085.1:0-5009 GCA_034437355.1 Anaerolineae bacterium
GGCAACTCGACATAGAAGGTGCTGCCGGCATCCAATTCACTTTCTACCCATATCTTACCATGATGCGCGTCGATAACGCTTTTGACCAGGCTCAGGCCGAGGCCCGTCCCTTGAATATTTTTGGTGGCATCGGTCCGAACGCGGTAGAACTCGGTGAACAGCTTATCCATGGCGGCAGCGGGCATCCCGTAGCCGTTGTCTTGCACTTGCAGGCGGATGTGGCCGTTTTGTTGCATCAGCCGCACCTGGATTTCGCCACCGGCCGGGGTGTACTTGCTGGCGTTGCCGATTAAATTACTGACGGACTGCACCAGTTGGTTGTAGTCGCCATGGAGGGGCGGCACATCATCGGGTAGATGTAACTGGAGGGCCTGGTTTTTGTCGGTGATGTCGTCCTGGTAACGCTGGACCACATCGCGTACCAGGTTCGGCATGTTGACGGGTTCGCGGTTGGCTTTACCAGATCGGATATGTTCGAGATCGAGAATCTCCGAGATGATCTTGAGCATTTCGTTGGCAGAGCGCAAAATGCGGTCGATGAAGTTCTGGTTTTGTTCGGAAAGTTCGCCGTCGTCGGCCATGTCGATCATGAGTTCGCTGTAGCCGATAATGCGCCCCAGCGGGTTTTTCAGGTCGTGAGAGGCCATGCGGATCATGCGGGTTTTGAGTTGGCTAAGTTCGACAAGATCGCTAATATCGCCCAGGGTGATCACCCAGCGCCCATCCCCCCGGATATGTGCGGCTTCCAGGCGGAGCGTTTGGTTTTGTAATTTGAGTTCTAGCCGGAAGTCATCCCCGCCAAGCAACTTTGCGCCGATCTCGCGCCAGGTGTCCTCATCGACGGCGCTACTTTCCAACAGAAAGCTGATCGGCTGCCCGATGATGTCATCCATGTAGAGTTGCAGCCAGCGGGCCGCCGCATCGTTGAAGCGGATCAGGTTCAGCGAGTCATCCAGCACGAGGATACCCGCTGGCGACTTGGCCAGGATGCTGTTGAGAAGTTGGTTTTGGCGTTGGGTCTGGCGGTACAGCACCGCGCTATCTAAAGTGGGGGCGATGCGTGCGGAGAAGCGTTCTAGCCGCGCATGGGCTGCCGGTGAAAATGTGCCATACAGCGTCAATACGCCGATGACCCGCCCTTGCCAGGTGCTAGCCAAGATGAGCATCTGCTTGGTGCTATATGGCGTTTGCGATTGTGCAACTTGATAGCTGTTTTCGAGCGTGTCTTGTGGGTTAGCACCGCCCCAGGTTTGCTCAGCGGTGATCGTCCCGTGGGCGTCTGTCAGCCAGATGACCCCGGCAGCCGCGCCGGTGAGATTTTGAATATCGCTGGCGACTAGCGGTAGGATGCGGCTCAATTCCATGCGCTGTTCGGAGACAGTCAACAGGCTAGAGAGCAACGTTTCCGCACGACGACGCCCAACAATTTCTACCGAAAGTTGGGTGCCAATGCTGCCCAGCGTGGTGAGAAAGACGACTAACGGCGGGGGTAACGGGTTAACGATCATGCCCTGGGCGCTGAACATTACCGAGGCATAGCCCCCCCACGCGCCGATGACGATCACGCCAAGAATCAGGATGGCGTACCAACGCAGGTAGGCCGCCATCAACCCGGTGAGCAACCCCAAGCCCAGGATCGTTATCGCTTGTGTAGCGCGGTTTTCGTAGCGGAGGGCATCATCTTGCAGCAGTGTTTCGACCGCGTGCGCCTGTACTTCGACCCCCGGCATCATATTCCCGGCCCGGCTGACGGGGGACGGGTAGCTATCGACAGCGCCGGTCGCGTCCATCAAGCCGATCATCACGATCTTATCGGCAAAGCGTTCGGGGTCGATATTCCCTTCGGCTACGTCCAGAAAAGAAACGGTTTGGAAGGTGCCATCGACGCGAGTGACGCCATAGAAGTTGTGATACCACATACCACGCTCATCTATGGGGATGCGCACATCGGGCGGCAGGGTGATCTGATCGGTGTCCGTTGTGATTACCTGCGGGGCCAGGGCGGGGGAGATGCGAAAGTAAGCCAGGTAGGTTGCAAGTGCGAACGAGAGGCGTTCGGTTTGACCGACTTCCCCGCCGGTGATCCCCTGGCTGATGGCGGCGCGGATGGTGCCGTCGGCGTCCGGGTAGGCGTTGACATAGGCAATGTGGGTGTCGTTTTGTGCAAGCGGGGCGACGGGGGCCAGTTCTCGACGAAAGGCGATCACCGGGCGTTCGGGGATGGGTTGGCGTTCGATGCCGCTGGCCGCCAGGATTGTTCGGGTTCCGGCGGCGTTGGCATCCGCAAGGGCGGCGGCGAAAGCATCGTCACCGTCACGCGGTTCTGCAAATAACACGTCGAAAGCGACGACCCGCGCCTCGGCATCGACCAATGTATTGAGGGCGTCTGCATAGCGGGTGCGGTCCCACCCCAGCAGTGAGCCATAGGCCTGTAGCGTATCGTCGTCAATGGCTACCAGCACAATCGTATCGGTGGTCGGCTGTTGGATATAGAGCAGGTCGGTGAGTGAGAGCCGCAACTGAACGAACAGGTTCGCATACCAAACCAGCAAGACGACAAACGCCACGACCAGGCCAACCAGTATCCCCCGTGCCCATCGTCGGCGAAGCGGGCCACGGTTAAACAGGTCTGGGGAAGGATGGGGGATGGTTTGCTGGGTCATGACGATGCGTTCCTATTCAGTAGGGTGACGGTAACTGGGCCGGGCGTTGTAACCTTTTGAAACACATCATACAGAAAAAAATTCATGCTTCGTAGGTCACTTTTGTAAGTGGCCCACAACCAATCGACAGCGGCGGGGGTAAACCAGAGGGCGGCGGGTTTGGTTTCATCGACCCGGAAGGCATCTAGCCGCTGCGCCAGGATACGCGCCAGTCGGTCGCGGTTGGCCTGTTGGTTTAAGCGAATGGTGGTCACATCCCACCCACGCAGCCAGAACGCCAGCCTATGATCGACATGGCTGCCGACGATCAGCCGTTTACCGCGCATCGCTTGGAACAAACGGGCCGCTTGCCAGGGGGCGATACGCTGCATCTCATCGAGGGCAAACACATCGAGCGTGGTTAGCTCGGTTTGGAACCACCACTGTAAGCGCGGCAGGCGTTCGTAGGCGGTGGCCTGGCCGTGATAACGGAAGTAATGGACGAGGTAGTGTAACGCGGTTGATTTACCGCGCCCGCGTTGGCCCAGAATTTGCAAATGCTGGAAGCCGTCCGCCAGTGCAGTTTCTAGCGCGACGGGTAGGACGGTCACGCGCAGCCAGTCTTGTTCGCTGAGCGTACCGAATGGGTTTTGGCGCAGGTTAAAGCGATGAAATGGAAAGTAGGTTTCGGCCTGGTTCACGGTGTTTTTAGGGGTAGCATAACCCGAACGAGCGTGCCCATGTGGGGTTTGCTCTCAAACTGAATGGTGCCGTTGTGCAGGTCTACGAGCCGCATGACAATTGCCAACCCCAAGCCGACGCCTTGTTGTTCTTTGGCGATGCGATTGAACTGCATAAAGGCCCCGATCTTGTCTAGTTCCTCCGTGGTAATGCCTTCGCCAAAATCCAACAACTGAATTTGCAGGTAGTTTCCTACGATCTCACTTTCTAAAACGACGTTGGTCCCCGGCTTTGAGAATTTGAGGGCGTTGTCTAGCAGTTCGCCGACGATTTTTTCTAAGTGGGCACAGCTTATGCGCACCGTTGCCCGCGTGAGCGTGACCACAAAGTCCTGTTTGCGTTCTGGCCGGGCGCGGGCCATTTTCTGGGCAAGTGTGCGGATGGACTGATGCGCATCGCAGGCGGCCTGCTGGAGTTGCTGGCGGCTGTGTGTATCGTGAGCCAGGATTTCGAGTTGGGCAAAGGCCAGGTAATTTTCGATGACTGTGCGCAAGCGTTGGCTTGATTTCATGATGCCATCGGCATAAGACTGCACTTGCTCGGGTGGTAGGTTGGTGGCGTCTTCATAGAGCATCTCGGCATAGCCGATAATGCCTAGCAGCGGGGTTCGCAGCTCGTGCGGTAGCGCATAAGAGATGTTATCGCGCAGGTGTTTTAGCGTGGCGTCATATTTTTCTTCGACCCGGTTGTACTTTTGAAAACAGGCCTCGATGGAGGTTGCAAGTTCGAGCATGGTAAAGGGTTTGGTGAGGTAGTCCGCCCCGCCATGGGCCATCCCCTGCCGGATGTGTTGGCGGTCTTTCATCGCAGACATAAAAATAACAGGGATAAAACGGGTGTTGGTGCTGGTCTGTAATACGTTTAACACCTCAAACCCATTGACCGTCGGCAACCGCACATCGCATAGGATGAGGTGGGGGACGTGTTCGTGGGCCATTTGGATGCCCGTTTCGCCGTCTGTGGTGCTGATCACGTCAAAGTTTTGTTCAGATAGAAATATGTGTATCTGCTGGCGCAGCATATCGTTATCTTCGATGACGAGTATTTTTTTCACACTGATAGCCCCAACACAATAGTTTCTTAGTGTTACTATAGCGTAAATCACTTTTTCTGGCACCCCTAGCCTGGATCGGGTTGGTGGTTTTGCCCCCCACCCACCCAAGGATTTAGCAATCTTTGACCAGCAGTTTTGGGCGCAAAGCGTCAAAAAGAGTAAGTTTTGGTCTATCTTTTTCAGTAACGACTCAGGTAGAGATGAGGATATCGTGGGGTTTCACCCCGCACCCCACCGCTTTTTCAAAAGATTGGCAAGGTTTGGGATGCAATCCCAAGCTATGTCACTAGAAAGATTTGAAGCGATTGCCCTGCTAATGCACCCTATTGGCTTTGTATTGCGGTCATCTCGGGATAGAATGAAATGAAACGTTCTATGTGAAATTCAAAAACTGTCAGGTTTGGTGGGGTTTTACCCCACACCCCACCACTTTTTCCAGAAAAAGTGGACAAAAAGCGTCCATTTTCATTGAAAATACCTCCTCATCGCTTTCTTTGCTTCTTTCTTTCTGGAAAGAAAGAAGAGAAAAGCATAAAGATAAGCAAAAATCTACTATTTCACATCAGACGTAT
>DAOTUA010000086.1:0-4258 GCA_034437355.1 Anaerolineae bacterium
CCCCACCACCCCCGCTGTAAACCGTGGACGCCCCAACTGCCATATGCGCGTCGCCAACCCCGCTACCCACGGGAACCGCTTCAAAAAATTCGCAATCGTTCGCAAACGCTATACTTTCACCTCATCCGCCCAACTTTGCCCCAGTCTATAAACCCCCTAAATCACCGTCAAGGCCCCACACCCCCACAAGGATTCAGCAATCCTTGACGGGCGTCTTTTGGCGCTTTGCGCCAAAAATGTAAAGTTTTGGTCAAGCTTTTTCAAAAGCTTGGCAGGGTTTGGGATGCAATCCCAACAAATGCCACCCCCCCCCATAATCCCTACCGATTCGGCCTATTCTGCTCGATAAACCCCTTCGGATCATAGTAATCCTTCAAAATATCGTTCGTCACCGCCGCCACCCAATTTTGATACTGCGTATTCGTCATCTGAGACACCGACAACCCGTTCTTATACCGCGCCGGGGGCCAATCCTCCACATTCCGATCCATCGTACTTGCCGGCATCACATCAAAATGTAAATGCGGCACCCAGCTCGCCCCCGGCCTCCCTCGCGTCCCCCCCAACGTGCCAATCTGCTGACCACGCGCCACCCGATCCCCCACCCGCACATCCACCCGCTGCAAATGCGCATAGCGCGTCGCCACCCGCCGACCATCCTTAATATACGGATCATGCTTAATCACAACCAAGTTGCCCCACTCCCGGCGCTCATTCGCAAAGATCACCACCCCACTCGCAATCGAATAAATCTGCTGCCCTACATCATCATACGCCCCACTACCCCAGTTTAAATCCGCCCCCGTATGCACCGACGTATACCGTCCCAGGTAACTGCTCCACAGATACGGCTTCGCATACGGCGACGCATCCCGCCACCCCACAGGCCATATCCGCGACCCAGACCGATCCCCACTATTCCCCCGGTTCCCAACCGGCGAATCGAACCCATCGCAATACACCACCCCATTCTTGACGATCATCCCGTTATCCGTCGCCACCGGCAAATCCGGCTCCGGCTCAACCTCCACTACCCGCCGATATCGAATCGCATCGAACGTCACATACTTGCCATTCTCCCCCGTCACATCATTCAGAAACACCCGACCACTATTCGGCAAGTTCTTATCAAAATCAAACACCCCCAACCGATACCAATCATTCGCATTCTGCGCCTGGTCCACCGACACAATGACCTCACTATCCTGCCCGCGTACCCCATGCACCTTATACCGCGCATTCCGCGTCGTAGAAAACGGCTTGTGAATATACACATCCACCGCATACTCCCCAGACACCTCCACTTGCGGCGTCCACATCGCCCACACCTTATTACTGCTCGCTGTCGTCCCCGCATAAAACACAGGCCACCCCATCCGCTGCACATAACTTCGGAACTCATCCCGCCCCGTATACGTCCCCTTCGCAAACTGAGAACTCGCCGGGCTGATCACAATCTCATCCACCAATGTTCCCCCCACCGGCGGGCCACTCGGTCCATCTTCCGGCGGGGGAGTCGGCTGCACCTCACTATCCGGTATCGGCAAGCTCAACGCCGCCATCTCCGCCGTACTCGCCACACCATACCGCCACCAACTTAACCCCCGCGCCCCATACTTCGCCGTCGCCAGCGCGTGCGCTTCCACAATCTCGTTAATCGGCGCATTCACCTGCAAGATCGGCACAATCGGCAACCCATACGGCAACCACGTATCATACATCTGCTGCAACGACTCATCCGGCGTCTGCCGGAACGTCACCCAATACACCATCGGATGAATACTGTTGACAAACGGCTTCCATGAATTCGGGAAAATCGTCTCAAAATGCCACGGGCGCGGGTCCACCGTCATACTAATATGGAAATCCCCCGGCACACACCGCCGCACCCGCAACATCAGATCGCGCACTTCCTCCGCCCCAGCCGCCCAATACCACCCTCGGTCCGGCTCCACATCCAAATTCAGGCTTTTCACCATCGGATGATTGCACGTCTCAATCATGATCCGCGCCTCCTCCGCAATATTCGTATTCCCACGCGGCACACACCACGCATGAAGCTCTATCCCGTAACGCCCCAACACCTCACCCCACCGCGTAATATCCTCCGGCCCATCAATACGCATCGCCTGCTTACTATCCGACGCCCCCTGCCACAACGGGCCATTACTCGTCTTTAAGTAAAACTGCGTGATATTCGGGGCCTGCTGCTTCACATTCCCCACCAACTCCTCAATTGTCTGCTCCTGCACCGAATCCCCCTCCCAATACCAAATCGCCACATGACCATCATACGGCGTCGGCTTACTCGGGGCCGTCGGCGGTTCCGCCGCCACCGGATCAAACGTCACAAACCCACTATGCACCCACCCCTGTAACCCGTACTGCTCCACATACACCCAATCCCCATCCTTTGTCGCCGGGAACACCGTCACCAACGTATTATTCCGCACATCCCCCACATCCGCATAACTCGTCCCCGGCCCCGTCCGCAAATTTACCCACGCCGCCCGTGTATCTGCCAGCGCAACTTGCCCCGTCCCTTTATTATTCGGTCTTACAGGCGAAACCATCGACAAAACCTCCTCAGCCTAATCTTGTTAAAAGAAACAAACTTTCTCAAGTGTAATCCACTTCCGCCCTCCCCGCAAAATCTCTCACACCCCATTTGTAATCTAACCCCAATCGCGTTACAAATACCATATACTCATCACAAAGGAGCCACCATCATGCGCTATAAACTTCTGGGCAAAAGCGGGCTGCGTGTCAGCGAACTTTGCCTCGGCACCATGACCTTCGGTGAAGATTGGGGCTGGGGAGCCGACCACAACACCAGCAAACAAATCTTCGACACCTTCCTAGAAGCCGGCGGCAACTTCATCGACACCGCCAACCTCTACACCGCCGGCACCAGCGAAAAATACGTGGGGGAGTTCGTCAAAGCCGACCGCGACGCGCTCGTCGTCGCCACCAAGTACACCCTCACCGGCGCACGCAACAACAACACCACCGAAACCCGCCCAAACGTCGTCGGCAACCACCGCAAAAACATGATCCAATCCGTCGAAGCCAGCCTCAAAAACATGAACCTGGACTATATCGACATCCTCTACGTTCACGCCTGGGACTTCCTCACCCCCGTTCAAGAAGTCATGCGTGCCCTCGATGACCTCGTGCGCCAGGGCAAAATCCTCTACGTCGCCGCCAGCGACACCCCCGCCTGGATCACCTCCCAGGCCAACGTCATGGCCGACCTCATGGGCTGGTCCCGCTTCCTCGGCATCCAGGCCCCCTACTCCCTCCTCCGCCGCGACCTCGAACGCGCCATCATGCCCATGGCCCGCCAGCAAGATATGGCTGTCCTCCCCTGGGGCATCCTGCATAGCGGCATCCTCACGGGCAAATTCCTACAAGATGTAGACGAACCAACCCGCGTCGATCCAAACTCCCTCAATCTCTCCCAACAAGAACTCGCTACCGTCCAAGCCGTCATCAAAATTGCCGACGAAATCGGCAAACCCCCCGCACAAGTCGCCATCAACTGGGTCCGGGGCCAACAACACAAAGCCCAGATCATCCCCATCCTTGGCGCACGCAAACTATCCCAACTACAAGATAACCTCGCCTGCCTCAACTGGTCCCTCTCACAAGACCACCTCGATCACCTCGATACCGTCAGCGCCATCGATCTCGGCTTCCCCCAAACCTTCATCACCGCTAACCCCTATATCTACGGAGATACCTTCGATCTGATCGACAACCACCGCCACGAAATGCCCGTCCCCGTCGTGAAAGAAAGTTCGTAGGGCATTAAAGAAACTTTAATGTGATCTGCTCTCGTCTTAACCTATCTTCGTTACACTCACTACCGTATGCAAGTTTGAAAATTAAACCGCGAAAGGTAACCCATGAAGCGCGTACAAATCCTGTTTGTTACACTCATTCTGATGCTCGGCGTTGTCGCCGTCGGTGCCCAAAATGACCTTGGCACCCCAGACAACCCGATCCAGGTCTATTTCGTGCCCTCCGCCGAAGCTCAAACCCTGATCGAAGGTGGCGAAGTGCTACGCGAGGCGCTCGAAGAAGCAACCGGCCTCAGCTACGAAGTATCCGTCCCGACCAGCTACGCCGCCACCATCGAAGCCATGTGTGCCGATCCGGAATCTAGCATGGGCTTCATCCCCGCTGCCGGCTACGTCATCGGCTCCGAACGCTGCAACCTCGAAGTCTATGCTGCCGCCGTCCGCTTCGGCTGGCC
>DAOTUA010000087.1:0-11943 GCA_034437355.1 Anaerolineae bacterium
GTAATAGTCCATCAACTGGGGAACGTTGGAGCGCATCGATCCTTCTGGCAGGTGGAAAAGGGCGGTATCGCCAGGTGTAGCGTAACCGGTAAGGGCTTCGGTGAAGGGTTTGAGGGGCGGGTACCAGTCCCGGCTATGGATTTTGTGCTGGGCCTGTGGACTACGGACGTTATACCCCGCCGCCAGCCCCCACAAAACCAGGATCGTGACGGCGGCGATAGGCATCCGCCCGCGTAGGTTCGCTAGCCCGGCCCCCATCAGCAACGCCAGCGAGGGGAACAGGTGCAGCAGGTATCGTTTTTCGGTCAGGATCGGGACGGGTTGGTTTGCCAGCAACAAGATCACTGTCCCGCCGGCAAATAACACCAGCGCCAACCCAAAACCGCGCCCGTGCGGACGCCACAACGCCAGCGTGAGCAGCAACCAGCCGATCAGCGCGTTGCCGTTGGTCGCCATATATGCCAGATGGCTCAGGGCTTCGGCGATGGTGAAGCGATCCGTTACGGTGCGGATGTTGGCCTGCGCGGAAGAGATCGAGATCAACGTGACCCGGAACCAAGGCAGCAACAACAGCCCTGCCAGCCCTAGCGCGATGATCCCCCACCACAAGCGCCGCCGATCCGCACGCCAGCGCCACAGATGATAGACACCCAACGGGGCCAGCATCAGCGCCGCGAAATAGTGAATATACAGCAAGCTCACGGCCGCCGCCCATAACGCCACGAAATAAACGCCGGCGTACCGCATCACCCGGAGATACACCCCATGCACCACTACCACGCCCAACAGCACCAGCGTGTACACGCGCATATCATGCAGGTAGAAGATCACAAAGGCGTTCGCCCCCAGTAAAAAGGCCGCGTACACGCCCGTTTCACGGTCAAAGCCATCCGCGCCGATGCGATAGGTCCCTGCCACGGCTAACAACCCAACCAGCAGCGATAACCAGCGCGTGGCTAGCTCCGATGGGCCGACCGCCTGCGCCCACCACGCCAGCAAGACATAGTAAGCCGGCGGCACTAACTCGTGGTTTTCCGCAGCGATACGCTCCAGCACCGCCGGGACCGTCATCGTGTGGGCCGGGTCGGTAACGCCGATGTAATACAACGACCACCATTCATCACTCCAGATGCTTTCCGATAGGCGCGGTAACGCTGCCGCCGTCATCAACAGCAGCAGCGGGACCAACACCACCAGCGGCCAGTGTGATTTAGTGTCCATGCGGCGTATCATGTCATTATCATCTGGGTCATGGGCCGATCAACGCTTCGACATCCGGCCCGACAAAGATAGCGACATCGGCGGCGGTTTGCCCATCGGTGCCGGATAAGATGCGATCTCGCGAGAGGCCCATCACGCTAGCAATATAGCGGGTGGTCCAGGGGTTGCCGGTGTAATCACGGATGACGGTATCGGCCCCGTTGGGGGTTTGTGCGTTGCCGACAGTGGCGCTCACGCCCTGCCCGGCCAGCCAGGATTGTGTGCGCCCGGCCAGCCCGCCCACGTTGGTATTGTTCAAGATGATCACCTCTGCGCTTTCCTGGGCGGCACGCTGCCGCAACTCGTCGGCGGTGAGATCGCCCTCTTTGTTGAACGTGTCTTGGATGAGGGCCGCAATCGCGGACGGGATCGGGATCAGGATTTGCTGCCCGCTTTCGTCCTGGTCGAAGGTAACATATAAATTATCGATCACGCCGGTTTGCAGGCTCTCACGGTCCACTGTGGTAGCGACTAGCGCCAGGTCGAGCGCCTTATCCAGCGACATATCCGTGCGTAAGTTATCGGAAAGCTGCGACCACAGCAACGGGGCACGCCCAGCCAGGTTCGCCAAGCCCCCGGCGCTGGTCACCTCACGCTGGAGCGCGGTAATCACCTGCTGCTGACGGCGGGCGCGGTCGAAGTCTGCGCCCTGGGTGGCACGGGTGCGGGCATATTGCAACAGGCGCTCGGCGTCTAGCCGTTGGCAGCCGGTATCGAAGCGCACTTCGATAAATCCATAGCCTTCATCCGGGTAATTCGGGTCGTAAATCGGCTCTTGGATGCACACCTCAACCCCGTTGGGGGCAACCGCGTTCACAACCGTTGTAAACACCTCAAAATTGACCAGCACATAGTGATCAATATCTAGCCCGAAGGTTTCTTCCACCGTCCGAACCGCCAGAGCCGGGCCGCCGCCGGGGTAGGCGTTGGCGTCCCCCTGATAATTAGCGGTATTGATGCGGGCCGGGGTAAAACCGGGGATCGGCACGTACAGATCACGCGGGATCGATAGCATCCCCGCCGTGCGTCGGATGGGGTCGATCTCCAGTACGATCATCGTATCTGTACGGAAAAACTCGGTGTCGGCGCTTTCAACCGCGCTGCGTTGGTCGATGCCCAACAGTAGCACCGTCACTGGGCGCGGCCCGATGCGCTGTAAGGCCCCCCGCACGAGTGCATTATCCGACGGCACAGCGGTTACAGTGGCATTGGCGGGGGTAGCGGTAGGGTCGGTGGCAGTGGGGGAGGGTTGCGGGTTGGTATCCGGTTCATCTGGCACGGTTGGCGGGGTATCGGTGGTTGGGATGGGGGTTGCGGTCGGTTGAACTGCCACGTTAAAGCTAGGTGGCGAGAAGGATTCCCCGGCGTCGATCACAAACCCACGGGTAACCAGAAAAGCCCCCCCCGCACAGGCGACAGTCGCCAGCGCCCATCCGATGATTCCAAGCCCAACCAACCAACCTGGCACACGGCGCATACGTTAATCCTCTAGCTTGCAGTTCAATGTGATGATGAAACGTATAGATAATCGCTAGTCTATGCTGGGTATCGGGTCGGTATCAACCGCTGCCGGTTTGGGCCGTATAAAGGGTCGGAAGATCGGGTTGCTGCGGCTTTGCAGGTGATCCAAGAAGCTGACCAATAAGAACCCGACCAGCCCCAGCGTTAGCGCAATCGCAACCTCAGTCCCGGTCAGCCGGATCATTTCTTCGATGTTTTCGACGTGTTGGGCCACCCACGGCAACACATTGCGCGTCACCGCGACCTCGATTTCTTCGGTGTTAACATAGATGACCAACTCGCCGCCCTCATCGAAAATCGGCGCTTTGAACGGGTAGATGATCCGCAAACTGCCCACCATAAACCCGACCAGCGCGGCAACCGTCGTGTTTTCGTAACGGCGCAGCAACCAAGACAACACCCGCGAGAACGCGATAATGCCCACAATACACCCCACCCCCACCGATGCCACCGTGATCAAGTTCGGGCCGATGTTTTCCAGGCCGATCAACTCACGCACGGAGCCGATCACAAATTCGTATTGCCCCAGCACCAACAACAAGAACGACCCACTTACACCCGGCAAGATCATCGCGCAGATGGCAACCGCCCCGCTAGCGAACAGGATCAGCGGCGAGTGCCCCATCTGTTGCGGGCGCAACCCAACGATCAAAAAGGCCGCCACCGCCGCTACCAACAACGCCACCACCGCCGCCGCGTTCCAACGGACATTGGCACCCACCGCGATGATCGAGGCGATAATCAGCCCGGTGAAGAACGAAAACAGGAAGATCGGGTAATTTTCTAGCGCGAACTCTAGCCCGGTGACCAGCGTCACAATCGCCGCACCGATCCCGCCGAGTAACGCCAGCAAAAACCGCCAGGGGACGTGATCAAGCGCGGCTTTCACATCCAGGCGCAGCACATGTTGCACCAGCTGCACATTAAACGATTTGATCGCGTTGATCAGGTCCTCATAGACCCCCAGGATGAAAGCCATTGTCCCACCAGATACCCCCGGCACAATATCCGCGCTGCCCATCGCAACGCCCGTAAAAAAGATACGAACGTATTCGGTAGGGGTGGTGGGTTGGTTGACATGCGGCTTCGCTTTATTTTCGTGTGGTTCTGTCATCAGGTTGGGTTATCCATTGGCTATACAAACGGCGTTAGTTTGCACCAGCTTAGAACGGGCGTCAATGCCGATCCGCTTATGATTGACCGGGCAGCAGTTGTTCACACCGCCGCCCGTCTGCGTGCGGCTTACGCCTTTGACGCCGAAACGTTATCCGCCAAACGCCAGGAAAAACGCCTCATCGACCACATCTTCGACGTAATCCGCATCGAAGTTGTTCGTCAAGATCGTGACGCCGATCCCCTCTTCGGGCAAGTAACCGATATACCCGTTAAAACCACTGGTAGACCCACCATGCCCGATCAGCAGGCCCCATTCCCCCTCATTGTAGTCGATTCCCAGGCCGTAGGACTGGCCGTCGCCGTCGTCTACCGCGTCGAACATCTCATCCAGCATCGCCTGCCCGATGATCTCGCCCTCGTACAACGCGGGTAAGAACAGCGCCAGGTCCTCCGCTGCACAGATCACGCCGCCATCACCCAGACCAACACCGTCGTTGATCTCGGTGATGTCGACGAACTCGCTATCGTCCTCTCCGCCCTCATACCCACGCACGATCCCATCGGCAAAACGTTCTGGCGTGGCTTCGACGTAACAGTTCGCCATCCCGACCGGCTCAAAAATGATCGCCTCTAGCGCCTCCGCTAGGGTCATTCCCGTCACCTCATTGATCAGCAATTCTGCCAGATTGTAATTGGTGTTGCTGTAGTAGTACGCCTCACCCGGAGCAAAATAGGCCGGTTCATCATAGGCATAGATAACGACTTCCGCCGACGCCCACGGGTAAGACGGGTTATCTAGCGTCGCATCATCGAAGGCATCGCTTTCGGTGTAGCTATAGATACCACTGGTCATCTGTAGCACCTGCCGGATGCTAGCGGTATCGGCGTTTTCCAGGCTTTGCACGATCTCATCGTCAAGGTAATTGGCGATAGGCTCATCTAGCTCGATCTCGCCGGTTTCTACCAGCGATAACACCGCCGCGGCCACCATCGTTTTTGTGATGGACCCGATCCGAAAGCGATCCTCAACTGTTATGGCTACGCCCGTCTCCAGGTTGGCAGTACCATAAGCCACAGACACGACCTCACCGTTATCGTAGACACTGATCGCGCCGCCGGGGTTGCTTTCGTCCTCCATATAAAAGGCGAGCAAATCCGCTAAATCCGCTTCAGTGATAATGTCCTGGGCGGCAACACGCATCACCAACGCCGGCACCATACAGATGATCACAACCAATACTTGCTTTTTCATATTCTGTTATCCTATGTTGAAAAAGTTGAAAGGTAACATCTAACCCAAATCTCGGATAAGCATTTTAACGTCAAATGTGTAGAGCTTTGCCCCCTACCCCACCACTGTTTATAAAAAGTTGACAAAAAGCGCCCATTTTGTTGTCCAAGATAAAGGTTTAGACGATTTTTTGTGAAAATCTTGGGTTTTCACAGTTAAAGTTTGGGTCAAGCTTTTGCAAAAGATTGTGGGGGTTCGGGGGTGAAGCCCCTGGGTAGTTACTTTACTTATCCAAAATTGAAGGCATCTAAATTTTAGCAGAATATTTATTGCATAGCTATTTCAGTTAGTGATACCCTTTACGAATAATTACAACCGTGTGATTTGCCAGCCTGGAAGCAGTTCACAACAACGTAAACACACGATCCGATATTAAGGACTTATATCACTATGGCTCATATTCTCATTGTGGATGACGAACGCGGTTTCCGGCAGATCGTCCACATCATCTTTAAGCGGGCGGGTTACACCACCAGCTTAGCCGCCAACACCGCCGAAGCTCGGCAACAGATGCAGCACCACACGCCAGATGCGATCATCCTGGATGATACGATGCCCGGTCAAAGTGGGGGGGAGTTCTGTCGAGAACTCAAAGCCAACCCGCTGACCGCGAGCATCCCGGTGATCATGTATAGCGCGGGGGCCCGTGCCGAACGCGACGAGTTCATCGCAGCGATTGGGGCCGATGCCGCCGTCAAGAAGCCATCTATGCCACAAGAACTCTTAGACGCCGTAAAAACCTGCCTGGATGCCCGTGCTGGCGTCTGATCAATCTGGGAGATTATCGTTGGTCGGGCCACTCACGCCCGCATCTCCAAACGTCGCCATCTCTTGCAGGGTGCGCATGGCGGCTTCTATCACGGGGAGCGACAACACCGCCCCAGTGCCTTCACCCAGGCGCATACTCAGTTCTAACACCGGGGTCAGGCCGAGCGCATCTAGCGCCAACCCATGGCCCGGCTCTACCCCCCGGTGCCCCGCCACAAAATAAGCGACCGCGTTTGGAGCCAACCCCGCCGCGACCAGCCCCGCCGCCGTGGTGATCACACCATCTAGCACCACCGGCACACGCCGCGCCGCCGCACCGATCATCACCCCCACCAACGCCGCGATTTCGTACCCGCCAATCTTAGACAACGTATCGGTCGTTAGCGGTGCGTGGAGTTGCAACGCCTTTTGAATCAGGTCCACTTTGCGCTCGTACTGTTCCAGGCCAATGCCAGTACCGTATCCGGTCACTTGCCGCACATCCAACCCGGTTAGCGCCGCGATGATAGCAGCGGCAGCCGTCGTATTGCCGATGCCCATCTCGCCCGTCAAGATCAGCCCGGCCCCAGCGTCGATCTGTGCGTTGACGACCCGCAACCCCAACCGAATCGCCTGGACAGCGTGGTCTGGCGGCATGGCACGCCCCTTAGAAAAGTCCGCCGTCCCGTAATTGATTTTGCCCTGGATCAAGCGATCATGGGCCGGTAGCATCCCCGCGACCCCCGCATCTACGATCACCATCTCGACATTCATCTGGCGGGCGAGTACGTTAATTGCTGCGCCCCCGTTCAAGAAGTTCAGCACCATCTCTTTGGTCACGGTACGCGGATAGGCGCTCACGCCCTGGTCAGCGATCCCATGATCCCCAGCACAAATGATGATTGTCGGTTGGTGGGGCAGCCAATCTAATTGTTGTGTCATCCCGGCAAGCTGCGCGGATAAAATTTCCAGCTTGCCCAATGCGCCGCTTGGCTTGGTAAGCTGGCGCTGACGGGCTAAGGCTTGTTGCTGACAACCGGCATCCAATGGCGGGATGCTTGGCAGGTTCGCGGATGGGGTCATGGTTAATCGCATGATAGTAGCCTTTGGCATATTTGATTGGGCGCTATTTTAAGCCTGGTCGTAACGGCTCAGGTGGAGATTCGGGTATCGTGGGGTTTCACCCCACACCCCACTACTTTTTCTAGAAAAAGTGGACAAAAAGCGTCCATTTTATCATCCAAGATGAAGGTTTAGACGATTTTCACAAAAAAATAGTTGTTACAACTCAGGTCCTTCACTTGAACACATCCAGATCAGAGCAGGGTGAACATGGCTGAAGGTGACGCTTTAGCGCCGGGGTGGGGGGCAAGCTGAGCGCCCAACTCTACCGGATCGGTTCCAGCACGGTATCGCCATTGACCGCCTCCACCATCCAGCCGATTGTGCCGTTATTGGTTTGCACCTGCCACCAGGTATACCCCTCCGCCTGGACCGGCCCGCCGATAATATCAACGCGGGCCCTATCGCTGAGGATCAATAATACTCGCGTGGCGGTGGATGGGTCCTGGCGCATATTGGCCGCACCGCCCGGCCCGACGGTCACGACCGCCTCGCCGCCTAAGAATATCCCATCTGGTGGCGCGGTGGGGATGGGTTGCGAGCCGGAGACAGGCTGCAACGTGCGCACATTATCCGCTTGTTCCACCGTCCAGCCTTCCACCTCGGAAGGGGTGCGCACGCGCCACCAGTTTAACCCATCAGCGGCGACCGGGCCTTCTAACAAAGTGACCATCTCGCCGCTTTCGACACGATCCACAATGTTAAAATTGGTCGCTGGCCCGCTACGGATATTCAGCGTGTCGCCTTCAGTGGTAAAGACCTGTGCCATATCACCCACCTGGAGTTGTGCGGGCGGGGTATTGGTGGGGGCGGTGGTTATGCTATCAGGTGCGGCGGAGGCCCAATCGCGGTAAGGTGTGGCGGGGGCGGTTAGCATGTAATCCGTCCAGATGAACTCCAACCGCACCGCCTGGATGCTGGTAATCGGTTCTAGTTCCAGTGTAGACCCATCGCGCAGGTCGATATACACAATCGAGGTTCCCGGTAGCTGCTGTAAGCCGATGCGCCCGGCGATCTGTTGCGAATCGGCTGCCACCAACACGCCGAATTCAGTCCCGGCGATGTCGTGAACATCCAATGGCTGCCCGCCCACCGAGCCGAACACAACCGAAGCCGGGCCACCATCACGCGGTATGACGGTCCAGGTGCTATCGCCATCGGCGCTGATGGCCTGGAACATGACTTGCTCGCCATTCCGCACGAACACGGGCCGCGAAAGCAAAAAACGGCTGGAGGCGTAAAAGGGTTGGCGTTGGTCGTAGGCGGTAGCGACGGCTAGCACGTTACGGTGCCCAAAGTCAAAAGCCGGGTTGGTCGGGTAGGTTGCGTCAACTGTGGCTTCGATAACCTCGCCAGTTGGCCCAAACAGATCGTATTCGGTCGTGAAGAAACGGGCTGTTGGTTGTACATCATCGGTTTGGGTGTTCCACACGTAGCTATTGAGCGCGGTGATGTCGGTGGGGGCAGTTTGTGCCGGGACCACCACAAACTCAACATCGCGCCCATCATAGCGGGTCACAACGGGTAACGGGCGCTCGTAAAGGCTAGCGGCCCCGGTCAGAGTGATCTGCTGGCTGCTGAGCAGCTTATCGGTGTAACGGCGGGTGTCCGTGTTCAGAATGGCGATGAACCACCCGCCCGGCTGATGATACCCCAAGGCCAACTCATTACCATCCGGCCCGAACACCTCCGGCGATGCGGGGTAATCCAACATATGATGATTGATCCCCTGGAAGGGGTAGGTGTCGTTTTGCTCGGTTTCGCGGTTATAAATGTTGAGCGTGCCGTTAACGGGTTCGGTGGCAACAAGCGGACCGTTGCCAAGAGCGGTTTCATATGTCATGTACGCCAATTTGACGCCATCGCGGGAGACGGCGACATGGCGTGGGATCGGATCGGCGGCGGTGGGCGGGGCGGGCAGTTGCAACTGTTGGCCGTCGCCGTTGCTGTTGATCGTGTAAACTGCCCCCTGGTTGCGGTCGTAGAGCATGGTTTCCCAGGTGCCGGGGGTATTCGGTTGGGCCAGTACCGGTAATAGAAACGCTAGCATCAGCAAACTGCCAAACCATCGGAGCATGTGCATTATTGGTTCCTTTCGTGAGCGTATGATCAAGCTTAGTCTGGTTCGTAACGACTGAGTTAGAGATGTAATGTCCGTCTTTCTCGGTTAATCTGATCCTATTGTAACGTAACGACTCAGGTAGCGGTTAGGATATCGTGGGGATTCGGGGGTGAAGCCCCTGAGCAGTTGCATTGTAACTTAATCTGCGCCTTGTGCTGCCGGGGATATGTCCGGTTTGGCAGTGGGCCGCCCCGAGGCCGGAAGTGCCATCCCCAACAACCCGGACAGCAGCACAAACACGCTGATCGCCTGGAAGGTGCGTTCTAGCCCGAAGCCGGCAAACGCCCATGCGCCCAACGTGAAACCATCGGCAGTGTAACCGATCACTAGCGACCCGATACCCCCCACACCGAAGATGAACCCCAACGCCACCCCAGAAGCAAACCCCTTACGCCCCGGTAACATCCCCTGCGCCAACACAACAATAATGCTATGGCTCCCACCGACCAACCCCCCGGCGATCAGCACCATCACAAACGCTAACGGGCCGTCTAACAGTGGCAAAACGAAATAAGCTGGGGCTGCCAGCAATAACGTGCCGGTGACAACGTATCGCTGATCGAAGCGATCCGCCAATGACCCGAAGTAGACCCCCGCCGCCGCACTCGCGATCCAAAAGATGCTGGTGATCGCGCCGTAGGCTTCCGGCGACCATCCCTTCGCCCGGAACAACACCGGGATAAAGGCCACGCTACCGGGGTAGGCCACCCCACGCAGTACCACCAGCCCCGCCAGCAGCAACAACGCTCGCCAGCGCATATCAGCCCGTGCCACGGCGGGCCGATTCTCGGCGTCATCGGAGGGAGTCGGGCGGGGGATGCTCAGTTGCATGAATAGCACGGCGGGCAAGGCCGCAACCGAAACCAGGAAAAACGGTAGCAGGCTGCCGCCGCTGCCGTCTGGCGCTAAGGTGAGGCCCCACAACAGCCCGGCTATCACGGGGCCGAGCGCCAGCCCCAATTGCCCAAACAAGAAGAATAGCGCGGTATTGCTGGCGGCCCGCGTCGGGTTTTTGTAGGAGGCGTGCGCCGTCCCGACCGGATGAAAAGCCCCACTCCCGATGGCGGTCCCCGCAAACGTGAGGATCATCAGCCACAGGTTACCCATCATCGCAAACACCAGCGACAACGAAAGCAGCGAGATCGTCCATAGCACACCCCCGGCCCCCAACAGACGGCTGTTGCCCTTATCGCTTAGCCAACCGAATAACGGCTGCGATACCGCGCCGGTCATCTGCTGGGCGCTGACAGCTACACCGATCAAAGCCGGGGATAAGTCCAGATAAACGCCGCTAATGGCTGCCAGGATCACAGGCCCCATCGCCATAAAGACATCGTTGGTCATGTGGCCGAGTGAAACGGACCAGAATACGCGATTACGCGGGAGGTGCATAGGAATTTGTCCTTAACTGATGGGTCGAGAAATAAACAGGCTACATCACACAGGCCCATTGTGGACTATGGGCGCGGTGGTCGTCAAATGCAATTGGACCTATGGACGTTGTTCCAAACGCCTGATGTGAAACAGTGGTTTTTCTCTTGACTTTAGGCTTTTTGCTTCGTGACTGCTCAGGGGCTTCACCCCCGAACCCCCACAATCTTTTGCAAAAGCTTGACCAAAACTTTAGCTGTGAAAATCGAAGATTCTCACAAAAAAATGGACGCTTTTTGTCCACTTTTTCTGGAAAAAGTGGTGGGGTGTAGGGTGAAACCCCACGATATTCTAACCTCTACCTGAGTCGTTACGATAGCGTTTGTAATTCGGCTGCCACCTGTTGCATAGACGCCGGGCGTTGTTCCGGTTGGATAGCGAGTAGCTGCTGCAAAAGGGCCTCGACACCGACGGGCGCATCTGGGCGTAAGGTGCGCACACCCGCAACGGGTGTTCTGGTCAGCATATTGACATCTTTGAGGGAATCAATCTGTATGGGGAGTTGCCCGGTGAGCATCTTATAGAGCGTCATCCCGAAAGCCCACATATCGCTTTTGGGGCCGGCCTGGTTACCGAGTACCACCTCCGGGCTCATGTAGATGAGCGAACCGAGTAGGGCGCTTTTCATGGTTAATGGGGACATATGCCCCATGTGGGCGACGCTCAAATCCATGATGTACGGTTCGCCGTCGTCGTCAAACATAATATTAGAGGGGGTTAGGTCGCGGTGGATGATCTTTAACTCGTGCAGATAAGCTAGCCCGCTAGCCACCTTGTGACCGATAGACAGGGCTTGGGTGATCGGTAAGGGACCGTTCAGCATTAGGCGATATTCTAAGCTGCCACCCGGCAGGTATTGCATGACAATGTAACTATCATCAACTTTATCAATTGTGTCGTATACCTGGATCACATGCGGGTGATCTAACTGCTTCAGCACCGCCCCCTCGCGCATGAAGCGCATGGTGCCGTCTGGGTTCGATGTCAGATATTCTCGGCGGATGGCTTTCAGGGCAATGATGTTACCCGTCTGTGTGTCTTGGCTCCGATAAACTACACTGGTGCGCCCGCTACCGACTTCTTCTAAAACCTTATAACGCTCGGCTACAATGTCGCCTTCCGATAACATAGTTTGTCCCCAAAATATACATTCAGATTATATTTTGACATCGCTTAGGTATTTGAGCAAACAATGGACCGACCCCAGGGCAATCGCTTCAAATCTGAATTGACGTAAAAAAAGCATTTTGTATTGTTAAAAAGTATAGTGGGGGCTTTGCCCCCACACCCCCACAAGGATTTAGCAATCCTTGACCGGCGCTTTTTGGCGCTT